>NZ_JBVAYY010000017.1:0-63422 GCF_055412885.1 Pseudarthrobacter leeuwenhoeki
TGCCCTTGACCGCGTTGAGTTCCTTGCGGCCCCGGGAGGCCAGGACCGCGGCGACGATGCCCCAAATAACGGCCACAACGACACCGGACCAGCCCAGCCCCATCAGGTCACCGAGTGCCCACCAGAGCGCCAGGGACAGGAACAGCAGGACGAAATGGCCTGCGACGCCGGCGCCGGCCAGCAATCCGGCACCCTTGCCGGCCTTGGTCGCGGACTGCTTGAGCTCGACCTTCGCCAGCTCGACCTCCTGCCGCATCAGGGTCGACATGTCCCGCGTGACATCACCCAGCAGATCGCCCAGGGACGACGTTTCAGCCTTCGCGTGCGCAGCCGTGGGAGGCACCTCCGGTAGCGGGCCGCTCACAGCTGCCCACCTTCTCGGTTCGGAAAGGGAACTTCGTCCCTCAGGGTGCTATCGGCTGCCGTGCCGGACGGCAATGTTTGGGTCGAAACGGGACCCGCCGTGCCGGGAAGGGCCGGCTCGTCGAAGAACCGGTCGCCGGAGCCAGCGGCGATAACTGTCTCCTGGTGGATGGGCGCCGCTGCGCGGGAGGACACGTGAGCGCTTTTGGACGCAGACTGCTGCATTGGGGCGCCGGCTTGCAGGCTTCGTCCCAGCCGGCCGGCGAGCATTCCGGCGCCGGCTGCTACCAAGAGGAATGTCCCCGGGCGCTGTCGCGCGAAGGACTTAACTTCATCCATCAGTGATCCCGGATCCCGGCTCTCGAGCCAGGAAGCTACGGACTGGGACCTCTTTGCGGCCTGACGGACAAGATCAGCTGCGACGCCGGGCTGCTCGGAAGCGTCGGCCATGGTGGTCAACTCCGAGGAGATGGCGCGGATCCCTTCAGCGGCCTTCTGCTGCTGCGTGCCGGCCTGATCCGTCAGGTCAGATTTTGCCTGCTGCATCAGGCCGAGTGCACTGGTTTTCACCTCGGTGGCGACGTTGGCCGCCTCCGCCTTGGCGGTGCCGGCCACGCTTTTCGCTTCCCCGGCGGCGTGCCCTGCCATGGCTGCCGCCTCGTCTTTCGCTGTTTCCTTAGCGGACGCTGAGGGTGTCGCCTGGGGCCATTGGTTGTCTGTCATCGTTGCTCTCTTTCAGGAGGGGCCGGCCGGTGAATCGTGAACCAGCGGTGCCGTGAATTACTAAGCAAGGTTACTAAGTAAATAGTAAGCACACTTGCTGTATTTTTCGCAAGACTTCCTTTTTGCGCGATGGCGGCCGTCCCCAAGGGTGCGCGACGGCCGGTAGCCAGTCCAGTCCCGGCAGGCGGCGTCAAGCGCAGCCAAAAAGAAAGTAAGTAAGCTTGCCAAGCACTTACTAAGCATGCTTATGGTAGATGTAGCGATTCACATGGACCCGCTGCAACGACAAACCGCCCCGGAGATCCAAGGAGACGTCATGCTCGCCGAGGAACGCATTGATGACCTCCTTCAGCGCAAACGGGAACGTCCTGACAACCGATGGGGAAGGGATCGGATCCATCGGCCAGGTTTACGGGGATGCGATGACTCGCTCAGAGGAACGCCTGAACGTCAGCGCCGGACGGGAAACCACCAGTCGGGTGCGTCTCCGCAAGTGTGTCATTGGAACGCTTCGAAAGGGACGGCGACGACAACACGTGCCGATAGCGATGAGGGCGCGTTGGAGTCACGGCTAATGCCGGTCCCTGGCCTGCCCTTCCTGCTTGACCTGTTTCCACCTAAGGAAGGCCGGCATCGATGCCCCTCGAACCCCAGGACCATTTCCGGGAGAGCTACCTGCTCCTCACTACGGCTGCCCGCCTTGTTCAGCGCCACTTTGACGACGCCCTCGCACCCCTGGGCCTGACCCGGGCCGCAGTCATCGCGCTCAAGGCCATGTCAGGCCGTCCCACGAACCAAGAACAGCTCGCCGCAGTAGTCCGCGTTCAGAGCCAGACCCTTGGCCGAGTCCTGTCGCGTCTGGAAACAGGAGGCCTGGTCACGAGGACACGCGACCCACAAGACCGCCGCCAATTCCAGGTTGAGATAACCGACGCCGGGGAAGCGGCCCTCAAAGCAGCCCGCGAGGCTGAAAGCGCCGCCCTTCCCTCAGACTTCGACGAATGGGAAATCCTCCGCGAACAACTCTCCCGATTCATAAATTCCTTCCCAAGTCCCCGACCAGCACGGGATTCGACCCGCAGCTGATCCACCGGAATTTGGGATCCGCCCCCCGCCGTCGTCGTAGTGTTTCTAAGAGCAACGCCGTGGGTGGTCACTTTGGGCCGCCCCGCCGTCCTGCTTCAGCGGTTCCGGGCCGTTGACCGGAGGACCACAGTCACCGCAGCCGGCGCCGTAGCCTTTGCCTACCGGGAGATGGCGGACCATGTGGTGGAGTCCCCGAAGCAGCAGCACGCCCCGGCCGCAGCGAAGGCGAAAACTAAGGCAGCGAGCGAGGATCTTGCTGCCCCGGCCGACCTGCACCCCGGCACCGAGGAGCAGGTCACCAGGCTGACGGATGTTCCGGCACTTTCCGCAGCCCAGTTCCGGCAGGTGTTCCTGACCATGTCGGCCAGGCTTCGCGAGCATCCGCTCAACCGCACCGAACTGTCCCGGCTTGTCAGGGATGATTGCGTCAGCGCGGGCCAGCCGGCCTCCCGCAACGCCGTGAACTTCGTCCCGCAAGGCCTCGCCTACGCCAATTTCCAGCTCAACGGCGAGGCGACTGCAGCAGATCTGGCAGCAGCCTGGACCGCCTGCCGGGTGGCGCTGCTGGAGGACGACGCCGCCGAGAAGTCCGCGGTGCGTCGTTGGGCCAGCGGCGGGCTGCTGGAGAACACGCAGGCCGGCATTTCCACCGCCTAGCCATGTTCCCCATGCGAGGCCGGCACCAGCGGTTGTGCTACATTTCGGCCCATGATCTCGCACCTGCCAAGCCACCATGCCGACGCGCCCGCTGCCGCCGCCATCGGGCTCTTGGCCAGGCAGGGCTACGACGCAACGTCCGTTGACGACCTTGCGGACGCCGCCGGCATGAGCCGCAGCACGTTCTTCCGGAAGTTCGGGTCAAAGGAGGACGTTGTCTTCGCTGACCACGAGCGAATCCTTCGGCAGGTGACCGACCGCCTGGCGGAAACGATTCAGGAACCGCTCGCAGCGATCGAGGATGCAGTGCTGCTTGTTTTCAATCACCACCTGCGGAACCAGGAAACGTCCCGCGCGCGCTATGAGCTCATGCAGGCTGTGCCGGCACTCCGGGACCGCGAGCTGGTCACTTCCTACCGGTACGAGAGGGCCCTCCTGCAGCACCTGCTGGATGAACTGCCCGACGTCGAGCATCGTGAATACAAGGCCGTCTCCTTCGCTGCAGCCGCGGTCGCCGTGCACAACGCGTTCCTTAGGCGGTGGCTCCGCACTGCACCCGCCGGCCAGGAAGCAGGGACGGCCGACCGGGATCGATCAGCTGCACTCGCGAATGAACTTCGGGCCCTCTCGGAGATCTTCCGGCCAGCGCTGCTGGGCCCCGGCGTCTCAGCGCACGCGTCCCCGGCCGTTGTCGTGACCGTCCTCACAGCGGGCGCCGATAATGACGCGATTGTGCAGGCGGTCCGCGACGCGCTGCACTGACGTCGGCCTCGTGGAACTGAGTTTCTTGACGTGGAACCCAGTTTCAATGCATCCTTAGTCGATGTGGTGTGAGCCACAGCATGCGGGCGATCAGGTCCCGACGCCGAAACAGAGGACAAACAAATGACAACGACGTCGCACGGTTCCGGGTTCGCTGAGGCAAGGGCCGCCGGTGAATTTCAAGTCAGCACCTTAGAAACCGACTTGAACCGGAACGCCCACATCCCTGTCATCCTCGGCGGCGCCCGCACCCCCTTCGGCCGCTTCCGCGGCGGCCTCACGCCCTTCTCCTCCAGCGAACTGGGCGCGCACGCCATCCGCGCAGCGCTGGACCGCGCCGGCGTCGCCCCGGAACAGGTCGACGCAGTCATCGTCGGCCAGGTCATCCAGGCCGGCGCAGGCCAGGGCCCCGCGCGGCAGGCCAGCCTGGCTGCCGGAATCGGCTGGGACGTGCCCACCGTGACGGTCAACAAACTCTGCCTCTCCGGCCTGACAGCCGTGATTGACGCCGCCCGAATGATCCGCGCGGGAGAAGCCGACTTCATCGTTGCAGCCGGCCAGGAATCCATGACCAACGCACCACACCTCGTGCCCGGGCTCCGCGCCGGCGTCGTCATCGGGGATGCGCCGATGCTGGACTCGCTGAACCGGGACGGGCTGCAGGATCCGGTCAGCGGCATGCTGATGGGTGAGGCCACGGACGCGGGGAACGCCGAACGCGGCATTACCCGCACGGAGCAGGACGCCGTCGCAGCCCGGTCCCACCAGCGGGCCGAAGCGGCACGCGCCGCCGGCGTATATGCCGAGGAAATCGCCCCGATCGACGTTCCGCAACGCAAGGGGCCGGCGCTGACTCTCGAGCACGATGAGGGCATCCGTCCGGAGACCACGGCCGAATCCCTGGCGCAGCTCCGTCCCGCGTTCTCGAAAGAGGATACGGCGACCATTACCGCAGGATCCTCCTCGCCGCTCTCCGATGGTGCCGCCGCCCTGGTGATCGCCAGCAAAGCGGCAGCCGAAGCGGCAGGGCTCGAGTGGATTGCCGAAATCGGCGCCCACGGCCAGACGGCGGGACCGGACGGATCCCTGCATTCCCAACCCGCCCGTGCCATTGAACTCGCCCTCAAGCGGGAGGGCCTCACCGCGCAGGAACTCGATCTCGTCGAGATCAACGAAGCCTTCGCGTCCGTGGTCATCCAGTCCGCCAAGGACCTGGGCATCGAGCCGGAGGACATCAACGCCGAGGGAGGCGCCATCGCCCTGGGCCACCCGGTAGGGGCTTCGGGCGCGCGCCTGGTCCTGCACCAGGCGCTGGCGCTGAAGCGCCGGGGCGGAGGCACCGGCGTCGTCGCACTCTGCGGCGGCGGCGGCCAGGGCGACGCCCTGATCCTTAAGGCATAACCATCCCTACGAAGAAGCAGGCCATGAAAACCACCAATCCCGAAGACGGCTTCGGAACCATCTCCGTCGCAGCCATCCTGGCCGAGTCCGCTCGAAGGACACCAGACCGCACCGCACTGATCGTCGGTGAGGAAGAAACCAGCTACGGCGACCTCTGGCGTGAGACCTGCGCCTACGCCGGGGCACTGCGGGCGCGCGGCATCGGCCCCGGGGATGCCGTCGCCGTGCTGATCCCCAACGTTTCGGACTTCGCCCGCGTGTACTACGCCATCCTCTCGCTGGGCGCCATTGTGGTTCCGGTGCACGCCCTGCTCAAGGCCCGCGAAATCGAGTACGTGCTCCACGACAGCGGCGCCAGGATGCTGATCTGCGCCGCTCCGCTCCTGAAGGAAGGCGCTGCGGGTGCCGCCAGCACCGGGACCGATCTCCTGACCGTGATGGCGCCCGACGACGGCGGGCTGCCGCGGCTCGAAGCCGAGGCCGCCGCGGCCGAGCCGATCCGCAGTTACGTCCCCTGCCGGCCCTCGGACACTGCCACCATCCTGTACACCTCCGGCACCACCGGCAAACCAAAGGGTGCCCTCGGCACCCACTTCGCCCTGGTGGAACAGACTTCCGTCATACTGACGTCCGTCTTGGACTTCAAGCCGGGTGACGTCCTCTTCGGCGGGCTGCCGCTCTTTCACACCTTCGGCCAGACAGTGGTTCTCAACGCGGGGCTGCGGGCGGGCGCCACCATCGTGCTGATGCCCCGCTTCAGCGGCGAGGGCGCCATCAAGCTGATGGCCCGGCACAAGGTCAACATCTTCTTTGGAGTGCCGACCATGTATGTGGCGCTTCTTGAAGCGGCCAAGGCCACCGATGTCCGCCCGGCTGCCCTCCGCTACGGCATCTCCGGCGGCGCTTCCCTCCCGCTAACCGTCATGGACAAAATCCGCGACGTCTTCGGGGTGGAAATCCACGAAGGCTACGGCCTGACCGAAACATCCCCCCTCGCCGCGTTCAACCATGTCGGAACCCCGCCCCGGCCCGGCACCATCGGGGTGGCCATTTGGGGCGTCGACGTCGAAATCGCCCGCGCCGAAACGGTTGAAAGCATCGAACTGCTGCCCCGGGGCGAACTTGGCGAGCTCGTCATCCGCGGACACCTGCTGATGAAGGGCTACCTCAACAGGCCGGAGGCCACCGCCGAGGCGATGGTCGACGGCTGGTTCCGCACCGGCGACCTTGGTACGAAGGACGACGACGGCTACCTGACAATCGTTGACCGCAAAAAAGACATGATCATCAGAAACGGCTACAACGTCTACCCCCGCGAGGTGGAGGAAATCCTCCTCACCCACCCGGAGGTCGTCAGCGCCGCGGTCTACGGAGTCCCCCACGACGTCCACGGCCAGGAAATTGCAGCCGCGATCGTGCTCGACGCGGGAGCCACCGCCACAGAATCGGACTTGAGGGAATTCGCAAGCGCCCAGCTCGCCGCGTACAAGTATCCGCGCGTCATCTCGCTGCTCACGGAACTCCCCCTCGGGCCCAGTGGAAAAATCCTCAAGCGAGACCTGGCGGCCGGGTCCGTCGGATCATAGAAAACCGGGCCCCCGCAGACTAACAACCCCCGCGCTCAGCGGGCAGCATCACAAGGTTGCGGCTTCTTCCTGCGCCAGCCTGATCATACGAAGTTCGTCCTCCACCGCGCGGGACGGCCAATAGTCCTTGGCCAGCTCGCCTGCCCGGGTTCGATCTGCTGCCGGGAGGAGCTTGCCGAACAGCCCGGCAGCGTGAAGCAAGGCGATCAGCGCCGTGGTCCTGGCGTCAGGCACTGTGGCCACGGGCGCCTTGGCATCAGGCTGGGTATCGGGCTGGGCATCAGGCCTGGTCTCAGGCGCCCCGGAATCAGGTTCGGCACCGGGCGCCTTGGCGTCGGCCTTCGCGGGCTCCGGCGGCGCAGCGCTGAGTGCTGCTTCGATTTTTTGCAGGAGCGCAGCTTCGGGACCGTGATCCTTCTCCGGGTACCGCGTTGACTTGAACAGCCCAAGGTGTTTTTCGCCGACAGGTTCCAAGATGCCCAGCGACACCATCCCTTCGTAGACACGCTGCACTTCGGCGCGGCCCTCCAGCATGGAGACCCACTGCTTGGGCGTGTGAGGCCGGGATTTGCCGCGGATGCGCTCCAGCTCGTGCTGGAAGTCCGTTTGCGCGGCGGTGCCGGTCGCCTTGACGTGTTTCCCCTCCAGCTCTATGGCACCAAGCAGGTCCAGCTCGGCCAGTATTGCCCCGGCCACAGTGGTCCTGAGCGCGAACAACGGCACTTCAGGTGTGCCGTCCTTGTCGTTCGTTGCCAAAAGCAGGAAGGCCTGGGGCAGGCTCAGTGCCTGCGCCTTGGGTGTTTCAGGTGTTTTAGCATCCATACGATCATGGTGGCGCAGTTAAGCTGCCACCACAATGAGGATTTGTACCCATCTACAGCCGAACCTCCCGCGTCGTCCGCCTGCGTTTGGCGCGGTGCTTGAAGGACCCAGCCGGACTCATCCCGCTTGCAGATCAGACGCGCTGATTGCCCCCCTCTCCAGAGGGACGGATCGTACCGAGGATACCCACGGCTATCTCAGGCGAAGGCGCGGGACCGGCCCGGCCTCCCACCGTCGACGGCGAAGATACCCGCTGGGGTATACAGCTATACCCCTTGGGGTATACGGTGATTATCACCACAGTGTTTGGAAAGCTACCGGCGTCGGCGCTGAAGCGACGCTCGATCCCTAGAGAGGCGTCAAATCCATGACTATGCACCACGAGATCCTGATCATCGGAGGCGGCAACGCGGGGCTGAGTGTTGCCGCCCGGCTCCGCAATGCAGGACGGAGCGATATCGGCGTGATCGAGCCGAGCGATAAGCACTACTACCAGCCGCTGTGGACCCTGGTCGGGGGAGGCGTCGCTCGCCAGGAGGAAACGGTCCGCCCCCAGGCATCCGTCATGCCCCAGGGCGTTGCCTGGATTAAGGACGCCGCGATGGACATTGACCCTGAGCACCGCAGTGTCGCACTCGCCTCCGGCGGCTCCGTCACATATGACTACCTGGTGGTCTGTCCCGGCATCCAGTTGGACTGGGACAAGATCCCGGGCATGGCCGAAGCCATGGATTCTCCGGCGGTGTCCAGCAACTACCGATACGACCTGGCGCCCAAGACCTGGGACATGATCCGGAACCTGAAGTCCGGAACGGCCATTTTCACTCAGCCCTCCGGTCCGATCAAGTGTGCCGGCGCCCCGCAGAAAATCGCGTACCTGGCAGCCGACTACTGGCGCAAGCAGGGGGTGCTGGACAACATTCGGGTCGTCATGGTTCTGCCGACGCCGAGCATGTTCGGGGTCAAGGTGTTCGCCGATGAGCTGGACCGGGTGGTGGCCAAATACGGCATCGAAGTCCGCTTCAACAGCGAGATGACCTCGGTGGACCCGGCCGCCAGCGTGGCAGTAATTAAGGACAACGCGGCGGATACCGAGGAATCATTGCACTACGACCTGCTTCATGTCGTGCCGCCGCAGTCGGCCCCGGACTGGCTGAAGCGCACCCCGCTGGCAGATCCGGCCAACCCCGCAGGCTACGTGGACGTCGACAAGCACACCATGCGGCACAAGCGCTACCCGGAAATTTTTGCCCTGGGCGACGCCGGTTCCACGCCCAACTCGAAGACTGGCGCGGCAATCCGCAAGCAGGCCCCCGTACTGGTGGAGAACCTGCTGGCCGCCCTTGACGGCGGAACACCGTCGGCCCAGTACGGAGGCTACGCCTCATGTCCGCTGACCACGGCGCGGGGGAAGATGCTGCTGGCTGAGTTTGATTACACCCTCCAGCCCGCCCCCAGCATCCCCCTCATCGACACCACCAAGGAACGCAGTGACATGTGGCTGCTCAAGCGCTACGGGCTGCCGTACCTGTACTGGAACCTGATCCTCAAGGGCCGCGCCTGAGGCCTCTGGCACGATAGCCCTGTGGCCGACGAGGCCCCGTTCTCAGCTCTGGACAAGCGGAAGTGCGAGCTTCATCGTCGTGCCTTCAGGTCCGGTCCGGGCCACCTCGACGGTGCCAGCGGCTGCCGTGGCAATTTCACGGACCAGCGCCAGGCCGATGCCGAAGCTTCGCTGGTCCCGCGTTCCATCCGGGCTGGGGGTCCTGACGAAGCGGTCAAAGATCCGGGTCTGGTCCACACCCGTGATTCCGGACCCGGTGTCCGCCACGCAGAGAACCGCCAGGTTGCCCTCGACTCCTGTGCTGATGGTGATGCTCCCCCCGGACTGTGTGTGGGCCAAGGCGTTGTCCGCCAGGGCGAGCACGGCCCGCCGCAGGGAGTTCCGGTCGATGCGGGCCAGCGGCCGGCCGGCGTCGGAGAAGGAAAGCCGGATGTCCTGCCGCGCCGCGAGTTCCTGCAAGCTCTCGGTGACGGACCCGGCCACGTCGGCCAGCTCCACCGGATCCGCGGAGGGGTCCGGTGTGGCCCCGGTTGCCGCCAGCAGGAGTTCGTTGACGATCCCGGTCAGGGTGGCCGCATCCTCCCGGATCCTGCCCAGGGCCTGGCCCGGTTTGGAGTCAGGCGTGGCGTCGCGCTGGGCGAGCTGGATGCGCGCGTCCAGGATGGCCAGGGGCGTGCGCAGCTCATGGCTCGCATCCTGAACGAACCGCCGCTGCAAGGCCAGCGCTTCCCCCAGCGGCCGGATGGCGCTGCGCGCGCTGAACCACCCGACGACGCCGGCCAGCACAATTCCCGCCACCCCGGCGATGATCATCGCCTCGATCAGGTCCTTGGAATCGAGATACGTGTACGCCTTACCGGCTGACGCGGAGCCGGGCAGATCCGGGTGCGCCAGCTTGTTCATCAGGTAGCCGGTCGCGGCGGCGAGCAGGCAGAGGACCAGCACCGCGCAGGCGGCGCTGATCCGCAAAGCGACCTTGAGTGAGGCCCGGCGGAGTGTGTCCCGGTCCGGTTCGCCTGCCACGGGAGACATTCTGTTCATTGGGCATCCCCGATCTGGTAGCCGATGCCGTGGACCGTGCGGACCACGGACTTGGAAATCTTCCGTCGGAGGTGGTGGACATAAGTGTCGATCACTCCGGGCTGGTCGGCGGACCGGAAATGTTCGCTGAGCAATTCTTCCCGGGTGAAGACCCGGTCGGGTTCGGCCGCCAGGGCGGCCAGCAGCTCAGCCTCCTTTGCCGTGAGTGCTACCAGTGACCCGTAGACCGAGCGCACGGAACGCGACGCCGGATCGAGTTCCCAGTCGCCGATGCTCACTGGCGCGGCCGCCGGCGTGAAGGTGCGCGTTAGGGCGCGCAGGCGCGCCGCGAGCTCACCGGCGTCGAACGGTTTGGTCATGTAGTCATTGGCGCCCGCATCCAGTCCCCGGACCTTTTCATCAGTGGCCCCGAGGGCCGTGAGGATCAGAATGGGCGTCGAAACCCCTTTGGACCTGAGCGCGCTGATCAGGGCGATGCCGTCCATCAGGGGCAAGCCGCGGTCGATCACCATAACGTCCCACGTTTGGGTCAGCGCAAGATGCAGTCCGTCCTGGCCGTTGGCGGCCAGTCGGATCCGGTAGTCCGGTTCCAGCAGTTCGGCGATGAGCGGTCCCAGGACCACGTCGTCCTCCACCAGCAGCAGGGACGGCCGGCCGTTCGCGGTTGTCATGTCAGCAATTCTCCTGCGTTATGCCTTCCCGCCGGCAGTTCGCTGGAAGTGTCGTCGCCAAAGTCAGCTGCAGGTTCGGCGGCGGGGCCGCGGTTCGCTCGGCGGCGTTTGAGGAGCTGGATGCCCCAAGGCAGAACGGAGACAATGACCATAACGACGGCGATCACGTCGATGTTCTTGGCGATGATCTCATAGTGGCCGAGCCAGGATCCCAACAGTGTCACGGACGTGCCCCAGGCCAGCGCCCCGGCGAAGTTCCAGAGCGTGAAGGACTTGTACTCGTAGCGGGCGATGCCGGCGCTCAGGGGTGCGAACGTCCGGACCATGGGCACGAAACGGGCCAGCACGACGGCGGCACCGCCGTGGCGGCGGAAGAAGTCCTCGGTGGTCCTCAAGTGCGCTGTCTTGAGGATCCGCGCGTCGTCGTTGAACCACCGGCGGCCGTATTTGCGTCCAATCATGTAGCCGACCTGGTCGCCGGCCACGGCCGCGGCGGTGACGACGCCGATGAGCACCGGCAGCGTCAGTTGCAGTTGCTGATGCAGGAGGCCTGCAGTGAAGAGCAGTGAGTCCCCGGGCAGGAAGGGGAACAGCACGCCAGATTCGATGAACACCATCAGGGAGATGACGCCGAGCGCCGCCGGGCCGAGACCCTCGAGCAGGCTCGCAGGGTCGAGGAGCGACGGGCTTCCCGCCGCGACGGAAAGTACCGGGGCGAGCCCTGAAGCGATAATGCCGCTCATGGTCACTTCCTTAGGATCGGGTTGATCGGAGCGGGGCTGCGGCCGGCAGGCGGTCCAGGATGCGCGGAGCGAAACGGTTCCACAACCCGGCCAGCAGCAATACTCCTGCACTTGCCGCGAGGAAGGAGGCTGCCACGTCAGTGGGGTAGTGGACCCCGATATACAGCCGCGACCAGGCCACCACCAGGGCCAGCAGCGCGGCGGCGACGGCGGCGGCCTTGGCCCAGCGGGTCCCGCGGGCCAGGAAGTACAACGCAAATCCCAGCGCGACCGCGAAGGAAACGTGACCGCTTGGGAAGCTGTTGGAACCCGTTTCGGGCGAGAGCGGATCGAGCAGCAGGGCCGGGTTGGGCCGCTCGCGGGCGATGATGAGCTTGAAGAACTCACTGGCCACCCAGCCGGAGCAGGCGACGACGCCGAACGCAACGGCCTTCACCAGGGAGCGACGAACCATCCAGAGATACAGTGCGACGGCGGCAACGAGGACGACGCCGGCCGGCGGGCCGAACACCACGTTCAGGGCCATCGCCACGCCGGTCAGAAGGGCGGCATGGTGCTGGCTCAGGTCCTGGTCCACAACGAGTTCGGCCGAGCTGCCACCGGGCACAAGCTGTGCCGTCAGGCCGAGCGCGAGGACTGCTGCGGACAGCAGTGCGCCCCACAGCAGCCAGTGGCGGGCCTGCGGGATGGCCCAGAACTGCGGACTGGCAGCCGGGTGTGTGCCGCCGGGGTCATGGGGCGCTGTGACGCGGCCAAAAGGGACGGGTCCGGGCATGGAGTCCTCCGGGTCGGGGTTAGGGCGCTGTCGGGCGCCTGCTTCAACTCTCCCGTGCGGCCCTTAAGAAAGGCTTAAGAAGTGCCCGTGCCGTCCGTCAGCGCTCCCGCTAGTCTGGCGAGGATCGTTGGTTCTCAGGGGGAGGTCGGTATCGCGATGTACATGGGCGAATATCCGATGCGGCTGTAACCCTGGGGAAGCGGGCCAGTCGTTTTTCGAAGAACTTGCTCGAGTTGGGTGCGACACAATCATCGGGTCCCCGCAACGAGGCAGTGCGAACGTATGCTGCCGGAAAGGCTCCACCTTGAGCACTCCGCAGGAACCGCACCAGCCAAGACAGCCCAACGCCGGGCAACAGCCCTCACTGCAGCTACCGGCAGCGCCGCAGCAACAGCCAGTGCAGCCCTCCAGCGAGCCGCAGTACGCCGGATTTCAGCCTTCCCCGGAAGGGCAGAACCAGGGGCAATATCAGGCCCAGGGGCAGTACCCTGCCGCCGCCCAGTACGGAGCTCCGGGCTACTACCCGGGCCCTTCCGGCCTCCCCGGTCAGCAGCCTCCCGTCAAAAGCCGAAAAAAACTCTGGATCATCTTGGGGAGCGCAGGCGGAGTACTGCTACTGGTCATTATTGGAGTGACCGCCCTGGTCAACCTTGCGGGCAGCGCCACAAGCCGGGCCACGGGCCGGGGGGACGCTTTCAACAAGCCCCTCATTTCTGGCGACACCGACGAGGCCTATGAATATCTGGACCCCGCACTTCACGTCAAGATGCCGAAGCAATCATTTATCAGTGGCATCGCGGGCCCTAAACTGAACGACACCTGCAAACCGACCTACAACGACATCAAGGTCATCTCGACCAACGGCGCCAACTCTGCCGATGTTGCGGGTCTCATCAAATGCGACGCCGACAAGAAGGTGTCATTCTCCTACCGTTTCGGAGGCACGGACGAACCCAAGCTGGGGAGCTTCAAACTGGAGCCCCAAAGATAGTTTGAGGGAAACCCCTCTTCCTCACCTATCCGGGGCCCGCTCACCCCACCAATGGCAGGAGTCGCTGCGCCTTCGCGCAGAGACTCTTGCCATTGCTTTACTGCTCAGCATTCCGCTAACGGGCTCCCGGGGCATACCCGTTTGACTGGTTCCGCGCTGGCACTGCTGCAGGCGAAGACCAGGTACTTCACGTCACAACACGGACTATGTCAGCCAAGAAGGGCCCCACCTTCGTAGACTCTATGGAGATGCACCGTCTCCGCTATAGAGACGAACCGCCACAGGAAGAGCCATCAATGAAGATTATCGTCCTAGTAAAGGAGGTCCCCGACACGTACGGGGACCGAAAACTGAACCTTATAACAGGCCTCGCCGACCGAGAAGCCAGCGAGGCAGTCATTGATGAAATCGGTGAGCGGGCCTTGGAGTTGGCCCTGACGTACGCCGACGCTAACCAGGGCACTGAGGTCGCAGTCCTATCCCTCGCTCCCGAGGGTGCCACGGCAACGATACGCAAGGGGCTTGCGATGGGCGCGGGAAGCGCCACCCACGTCTCCGACGAGGCACTCCGGGGTGCGGATCTTGGACTTACCGCTGAGACCCTCGCTGCAGCGATCCGTCGCGTTGAGTTTGACCTTGTGATTACCGGCAACGTCTCCACCGATGGATCCGGCGGCATGATTCCCGCGATGCTTGCAGAACTGCTTGACGTGCCGCATGCCACCGGCCTCAGCTCCGTGACGATCAGCGACGGCGCGGTGTCCGGCACCAGGGGCGTTGAATCCGGCGTGCAGATGGTGTCAGCGAACCTGCCCGCGGTGATTTCCATTACCGAGTCGCTTCCCGGGGCGCGTTTCCCGAACTTCAAGGGAATTATGGCCGCGAAGAAGAAGCCCGTTGAGGTGCTTACCCTCGCGGACCTCGGGATTACGGCCGACAACCCGGACGCGGCGCGTTCGATCATGCTGACCATTGCAGAGAAGCCTCCGCGTGCGGCGGGCGTAAAGATCCTTGACGAGGGTGATGCCGGCGAGAAGCTCGCTGACTTCCTTATCGAAAACCGACTGGCGTAAGGCGTATCGACATGACTGAATTCCCTCGTGACGCAATCCTCGTCGTCGTGGAAACCCGGGCTTCCGGTGAACTCGAGAAGGCTGCCGCCGGACTTTTCGGCGCTGCCGCTGCAGCTGGCACGCCAGTTGCATTGGTGCTTGCCTCACCCGGCACCGGGAGCGCCGCCGCCGCGGAGGCAGCGCTCCTTGGGGCCGCGCACGTTCTGATCGCGGAAACTCCGGATCCTTCCGCGCTCGGTGTGCCGGGCGTTGATGCGCTTGCCGCCGCTGTGGAGCAGGTGCAGCCAGGCGCGATCCTGATTTCACATTCGCTGAATGGGCGCGACCTTGCCGGCCGTTACGCTGCTCGGTCGCGTGCGGCGGTTTGCGTCGATGCGATCGGCGTGTCACGTGATGACGAGGGTGTCGTGGCACACCACTCCGTCTACGGCGGTGACTACGATGTGACGTCAACGTCCACATTTGGGGCGCCGGTGATTACGGTTCGCCAGGGCTCCATCGAGGCGCGCGCTACGGCTCAGCCGGAAGCGTCGGACACTTTGGCAGTGACGAGCTCCGGGAAGCCGGCCGCCCGGATCGACTCGTTCGAGGAGGAAGTTGCCGCCACCGCGCGGCCGGAGCTGCGTGGTGCCGCGAAGGTTGTCGCGGGCGGCCGCGGCCTCGGGTCCGAGGAACAGTTTGCCCTCGTGGGAGAGCTCGCCGATACACTCGGTGCTGCCATTGGTGCTTCGCGTGCCGCGGTTGATGCAGGCTACATCCCGCAGTCGCATCAGGTCGGCCAGACCGGGGTTTCCGTGTCGTCGCAGTTGTATATCGCGCTGGGCATTTCCGGCGCGATCCAGCACCGGGCCGGCATGCAGACCGCAAAGACGATCGTTGCCATCAACAAGGATTCAGACGCGCCGATCTTCGAGATCGCCGACTTTGGCGTGGTCGGCGACCTCTTCCAGGTTGTGCCCCAGCTGATCAGCGCACTTGAGGCTCGGAAGAGGTAGTGGTGGCAACTCTGTCTCGGTCTCTTCGGCGGGGCCTGCCGCGCGTCGAAGGTGGTGAGCCCTGGCCTGCAGCAGGCCAGGTGCCCGCCCCCACTGCCACGGCAGGAACGGCAGCCCCGTCGGCGTCTGTTTCCGCCGCACCCTCCGCCCCTGCTGCTGCCGCCGCCGCTGTCCAGGAAACGGCACCGGGTGCCACATCGTCCGCTCCGGTCCCTGCCGTGAACGTCTCTGCAGGGAACGCCGGCGCAAGGGTGGCTCTGCAGCTTCGCCGTGGCCTGCCGCGGGTGCCGGGCGGCGAGCCGTGGCCGCCAGCGGGCGAGGCTTCGGTATCAGGGGCGGATCTGTCCGGAGCTCCCGCAGCAGGCGCCACGCCGCCGCCCGCGACTCCTGCTGCGCAGGCTGTGCCGGCAGCGGCGCCGCCCGCAACTGCTCCGGCCGCCGCCACCGCACCCGCCACACCCGCCGCACCCACCGTGGGAACCACCTCGCTTCGTCGCGGGCTTCCCCGTGTCCCCGCTGGTGAACCCTGGCCGCCGGCCGGACTTGCTCCGGCGGTCGCTGCCGCCCCCGCGGTGCAGGCAGATCCCGAACCCATCGCCCCGGCCCCTGCCCCGGTTGCCAGCGTGGTGGAGACCGTTGCCGAGGCCGAGCCGTCGGTGGCCGCGAGTGCACCCGCGGCCACAGCCGCCCCGGCACCAGCGGCACAGCCCGTCGCCGCTGAAAAACCCGAGCAACCGAAACCCGTGAAACCAAAGGCCGAGGCAAGGCTCTACGGTTCGCGTACCCTGGGCCAGTGGATCAAGCGCGTTGTGCTCCTCGCGCTCGGTGCCGTGGCCGCCGCAGCGATTCTTGTGCTCGCCGCGCGCGGTGTGACGACGCTGCCGGGCGTACCGGAGTTCCTCGAGAGGTACCCCGGCGAGTATCACCTGCCCGAGACGGCCGAGCCGGGCTTCCCGTGGTGGGCGCAGTGGACACACTTCCTGAACATCTTCCTCATGGCGCTCATCATCCGCTCCGGCTATCAGGTGCGCACCCAGCAGAAGCCGCCGGCGTTCTGGACGCCGAAGCGCGGTGGCAAGAAGATCAGCATCAACCTGTGGCTGCACCAGTCGCTCGACATTTTATGGCTGGTCAATGGTCTTATCTTTGTGGTCCTGCTGTTTGCCTCCGGCCACTGGATGCGAATCGTACCGACCAGCTGGGAGGTGTTCCCGAATGCGCTCTCCGCGCTCCTGCAGTACATGACACTGGACTGGCCCGTTGAGAACGGCTGGGTGAACTACAACAGCCTGCAGCAGCTCATGTACTTCCTCGTGGTGTTCATCGCGGCCCCGCTCGCGGCGATCACGGGTGTGCGCATGAGCGAGTTCTGGCCCAAGAACGCGAAGACGCTGAGCAAGATCTACCCGGTGGAGGCTGCGCGCGCTATTCACTTCCCAACGATGCTGTTTTTCGTGCTGTTCATTCTCATCCACGTGTTCCTGGTGTTCTCGACCGGTGCGCTGCGCAACCTGAACCACATGTTCGGCGGCACCGATGTGGTGAACTGGGTCGGGTTCTGGCTCTTCGCGGCCGCAATCGCCATCACCGTGGCCGGGTGGTACGCCGCCCGCCCGATCGTGCTCGCACCCATCGCAAAGCTGTTCGGCCAGGTGAGCAGCCGCTAGCCCCACGTGGCGCTCCCGTCAGTCGCGGGTAGGGCCGGCGAAGACCTCAATCACAACGCAGTCAAGAGTTCAGGAGAAGGTCAGTGCATATGTCGACAGCGCAACCCAAGGTCCCGGCCACAAGTTCCCAGCGGCGGGCGCAGACAACAACGTCGGCAACGGAAATTACTTCCGCGAAGCCGCCGGCAGTGACGAGGACCCCCACCAGCCTGGCTGGTGGGGGCGGGTGGCGTCGACTGGTGTGGCTAGCTGCGGCCATCTCCGTCAGCCTGGTCCTCGTCGCCTGCGCCCCCCAACCGGTCAAATCGTCACCAACCTCGCCACCGGAGGCAAGCACGGACGCGAAGTACGTCATCGAATCGCTGAAATCAATCGACGGGGTTGATGACGCCAAGGTGGCGTTAGCTGTTGACGGTCTACCGGGCAACTACTCGTCGACGACGACGCTCACGGTCACCGCCGGAGGCGATGCGGCTCTGGCCGAGGTCCTCCGGCGGGCTACATCCGTCATCTGGGAGGAATACGGCACTCAACTGCCGCAGTACCGCTTCAGAGTCAGGGCCCCCTGGACGGACGGGCCCAGGCCTCTCCGCTTGATCGTTCTCAAGGACCGCCGGGCTGAATTCGGCTTCCCTCAAGGGCAGTACGTGGACGCCAACCTCATACTCACCAAAGAGGAGCTGGCCGTAATGTTCGGTCCTGCGGAATGACCGGAAGCCCGTCGGACTCGGGGCGCCGCCGCTCATGCACCTGCTCCGATCGCCCATCATCAATACGTCACCGGCGAAGCTGGATACTCCTGGCAAGTGATCTGTTGGGTTTGCCTCAGTCACGGTCGGCGGGTGGGCATTTGACAGGCTTTTCGGGTCTTTGTGCAGGGTTCCGTTTCTCCAATCGGGCGCGTCCCGCCGGCAGGTTCTGAGGACAACGCGCCGGCGGGGCCAGAATGGCGTTATGAGCTTTTCATCCTTCGGCCGCATCGAGACCCCCGTCCTGGATATCGGATATGAGTCCGCGGGTGATCCGGGCGGGGCCCCGGTCATCCTCCTGCACGGGTTCCCGTACGACGTTCGGGCCTTCGACGACGTCGCTTCGATCCTCGCCGGCCAGGGCGCCTTCGTGCTCGCGCCGTACCTCCGCGGTTTCGGTCCTACGCGTTTCCTCGATGACACGACGATCCGCTCAGCGCAACAGGCCGCCCTCGCGCAGGATCTCATCGACTTCATGGATGCCCTCGACATCGATCGGGCAGTCGTCGCCGGCTACGACTGGGGCGGCCGGGCGGCGTGCGTCGTGGCGGCACTGGACCCCGGACGCGTCGCCGGCCTCGTGTCCGTCGGCGGCTACAACATGCACAACCTCGCGCGTTCCGGCGAACCTGCCAACCCGGAATGGGAGCGAAGCTACTGGTATCAGTACTATTTCCACTCGGAGCGGGGGCGCCGCGGGCTGGAACAAAACCGGAACGACCTGTGCGAGCTGCTGTGGCGCACCTGGTCGCCCGACTGGGCCGGCGCACGCCAGGCGTTTCCCGCCAGCGCCCCGAGCCTGCACAACCCCGATTTCGTCGACGTCGTCATCCACTCCTACCGCCACCGTTACGGGCTGGCCGACGGCGACCCCCGGTACCAGCGGTTCGAGGACCTGATCGCCCAAGAGCCGCGCATCACCGTTCCGACGGTGGTGCTCGAAAGCGGGGACGACGGCGTCGGCGGCCCCGCGGCGATAGCCGGCAGAGGCCACTTCACCGGTCCCTACAGCCAAAGCGTCCTTCCGGGTGTTGGACACAACGTTCCGCAGGAGAATCCGGACGCGTTCGCACAAGCCGTGTTGAGTTTGCTCGATTGAGCGTTTCGACGTTGGCCCCTCAGAGTGAGAGCTTAACGCCCACGTCAGACTCCGAATTGTGGCCAAATTGGGAAAAGCAAAACGCCCCCGCTTCGCGACATGTTCGGGCATCGGCGCCATAACCCTCCCCGAATGAGAACGTCGAACGAATTCGGAGACATCCGCCGTAATTCTGCGGCCGATCAAATTTGTGTCCTGAGTGGCTAACACTTGATGGTTCGTTTTATTCTCTGGGCAATGCCCGCACCTCTACTTGGGCCTTCGGGGCGGCCTACGCGGGAACTACGCGTCATTCTGAATCGGTGTACTCGGCTGGCCGCAAAACGCTGAAATCCTTTGATTTTCAGCGTTATTGTCCTGATACTGGAGCCGTACGCTGATGCTGGGGTGAGGTCCAGAGCCAGCGTGCGCCGCAGGCACATCGAAGTTGTCCGGTGTGGGTGCAGTTCGGGGGGGAACGGGATTGTGGGCGCAGTTCAACTGACGCCCGGGGGGATTATCGCGTATTCCATGAAAGTTCTTTCTCCGCCATGAAAGACAAATGAAAACTCAAGAAAAGAAAAGGAGCCTTCCTTACTTCCGGCAAGAGTGGCTAGCATCACCTCAATCGGGAGACCTCAGCAGGACCACCATGGAAACGGCGATCAAACGCATGAAAGAAACGGCGATGAAGATGAAAAGTACCGCCAGTTGGCTCAGCAAATTCTTAGTAATAGCATTAGTTGCGGCCGGGGGGCTGCTGGGAATTTCCACCAGCGCCACCGCGGCCACGGACTACGGCTATCAGGGCAACAGCTACGCCGGCGTGGGCAAGCCGCCCACCTCGGACAAACCGCAGAGCAAGCTTTGGTGGCATGACGGGTCGTGGTGGGCCGATATGTGGACCACCGGAACCGGCTGGCAGATCCACCGGCTGGACGTTGCATCAAAGACCTGGGTCAGCACGGGCCTCACGAACGACACCCGCACCAACACACTGGCGGACACCCTCTGGGACGGCACCCACCTCTACATCGCTTCCCACGTCGTCACAGTGTCCGCAGACACAACGTCCCAGGCGTCTATCCCGGGCCAGCCGGCCAAGCTGTACCGCTACAGCTACTCCGGGGGAAAGTTCACCCTGGACAGCGGCTTCCCGACCACCATCATGAACAACAGCAGCGAGTCGATGACGATCGACCAGGACAGCACCGGCGCCATCTGGGCCACCTGGACCCAGGTTTCCGGCAATCCGACCAGCGGCTTCACCAACACCGTCTACGTCAACCGCTCCGCACCGAACGGGACCAGCTGGAATTCCCCGTTCGTCATCCCGGTCACCAACCCCAACCCCGCACCGGATGACATCTCCGCGATCGTGGCCTACGGCAGCAACAAGATCGGCGTCATGTGGAGCGACCAGCTCACCGGCGCCGTGCGCTGGGCAACCCACACCGACGGGACCAGCCCCACCGCCACGTCAACGTGGAAAGTCACGGACGCGGTCAAGGGCCCCAAGTACGCCGACGACCACCTGAACATTAAGACGCTACAGTCCGACAACTCCGGCCGGGTGTTCGCTGCGATCAAGACCGGCCTGAACGACGCCCAAACCGACAAGAGCCTGGCGGAGGTGGAACTGCTGGTCTTCAAGCCCGCTACCGGCTCGTTCTCGGTGTCAACGATCGCCACGATCGGGGACTGTGTGTCCCGCCCGCAGATCGTCCTGGACACGCAGAACAACACGGTGCACGCCTTCCATACAGCGCCCGGCACCGACGTCAGCGGCTGCGCGTACTCCGGCGTCCCCGGCGCCATCTATGAGAAGACGGCCCCCATGGACAACCCGGTGTTCCCGTCCGGACGCGGCACCCCGATCATCCAGGACGGAGCGTCCGCCAACATGAATGACGTCACCACCAGCAAGCAGAGCGTCAACAACACCACCGGCCTCGTCGTGCTGGCCAGCAACGACGTGACCAAGCGCTACTGGTTCTCCTACCGGCCCCTGGGCGGCACGTCTCCTCTGAAAGCACCCGGCGCCCCCGCCGCTCCGACTGCGGTTGCCGGCGACACGACTGCGACGGTGCGCTTCGTGGCTCCCGCGGGTGCCGAGACGCTCAACGTCGTGGTCCGCGCCGGCAACACCGTCGTCAAAACCATGGAAGGCATCGCTGCCACGGAGACCAGCCGCGTGGTGGCCGGCCTGACCAACGGCACCGCCTACAGCTTCCAGGTTGAGGCAGTCAATGCGGGAGGTACCAGTCCGAGGTCGGCGGCATCGAATGTGGTGACCCCGGTCAGATTCGTGGATGTGGCCCTCAACCACGATTTCTACACTGAGATTGCGTGGATGGCGAGCGAGGGTATCTCCGCGGGTTGGTCGGGACCGAATGAGACGTGGACTTACCGTCCGGCGTCCACCGTCAACCGTGACCAGATGGCTGCCTTCCTGTACCGGATGGCTGGCTCGCCGGACTACACGGCACCTGCTGTGTCGCGGTTCGCGGACGTGCCCACCAGCCACGGCTTCTACAAGGAAATCTCCTGGCTGGGAGAAAAGGGCATCTCGAAGGGTTGGGCGGGTCCGAACAATACGTGGACTTTCCGTCCGGAATCCACCATCAACCGTGACCAGATGGCTGCCTTCCTCTACCGGATGGCCGGCTCGCCGGACTACACGGCACCCGCGGCGTCCCGGTTCGTGGACGTTGCGCCCGGCCATGGCTTCTACAAGGAGATCTCGTGGATGGCAGAGAAGGGCATCTCGAAGGGTTGGGCAGAGGCGAACGGAACGTGGAGTTACCGTCCGGCGTCCTCCGTCAACCGTGACCAGATGGCAGCCTTCCTCTACCGGATGAGCAATATCGCCGGCTAGGAACACTGCACCACCGAACACAGGAACAGGCCCCTGGCAACCGGGGCCTGTTCCTGTGTCTGCGGCGTGGCGCAGATTGTTGCCTGCCCGCGTGATCACTTCAGGAGCAACAAGCCATGCGCCTCAACGCCCCCCTCACCGCGGACCGGTGCCCCTCCGGGCTGCGCTCGGCACTGCTAGCGGAAATGGCGGAGGGGCTGTAATGACAGTGAGAAGCAGCTGGGCAGGATCGGCGCCTGGGACAAGATCCCGGGTCTGGCCGAGGCCACCCCTTTCCCGTCCGGCGCGTCCCGCGGTCAATGACCTTTCAGGGCCGCGCTCAGTTACAGAGAGGGACGGGTCGATTTTGCCCGCTACCGCCGCATTCGAGGCCGTGGTACGTTCAGCGTGACCAGGATGTCCCGACGCGGCCCCTGTCCAGCCCGGCTCCTGGCATAACCCCAGAAAGCAGAGGCAACTATGCCAACATTAGTGATTTTCCACGAAGTCGACGACGTCGAGCATTGGCTCAGCTCACCAAAACGGGAAGAGGTATTCGGGCCTCTGGGCATCACGGTTCGAACGTTTATCGATCCGGCAAAAAGCCACCGTGTAGGTCTGATCGTCCAAGTCCCCGACATGGAAACTTTCCAGCGGATTATGGAGTCCGAAGCGGCAGCCGAAGCGATGAAATTCGACGGTGTCCGTCCGGAAACAATGCTGATGCTCGTCGAGCCTTAGGCACCGCCGGGCGTGGCCCTGATGCGCGTCCGGCCTGGACCCCAGAGACGATAGTTTGGTGGGATGACGGCTAGCTACAGATACGACGTCGAGATCCTGCACCTGCTCGTGTCGCCGGCGCACGCCTACTTCGGCCGCGCACGAGAGGGCGCCGCCGTTGTCCCCACCACAGATGCCGAGAAGGCGGCCTTCGTAGCCGGCAAGGGAATCGTCGGCGACCGGTTCTTCGGCAAAGCCGCGCACATGGATGCCGCCGTCACTGTGTTCGCGGTCGAGGCCCTCGAAGCGATCGCCGCCGAGCTGGGCACGGCATCCCTTGACCCGCTGCTGACGCGCCGCAACGTGCACATCCGCGGAGCCCAGCTGGCGCCGTTGCTCGGCCACGACTTCGCGCTGGAGTCCGGCGGGGAGCTGGTGCGTTTCAAGGCCGGGCGGCCCGCGCATCCGTGCGTCTGGATGGATGCGATGCTCGCCCCGGGCGCCCACAAAGCCATGCGCGGGCGCGGTGGCGTGCGGTGCCAGGTACTCTCCGACGGCGTCCTGCACCGCGGCCCGGCAGTGCTGGTCAGTCCCGTGCCCCTCGATCCCGATCGCGCGGGAGACGCGACCCTGCTGCACCCCTCGCGGCTGCCGTAGACCGATGCGGCGCCTCCGTCTATCGAGCCCAGTCGGCGTCGTCGTAGGGGCGGCCGCGGAAGTGGGCGCGGAGGTACTCCCCCACCACGGCAGCTCCCAGATCCCCGGCCTCGGGACCCACGACGCGGCCGTCGATCCGGCGGGCCATCCGCTGGACGAACCGTTCCAGGCCCGGGTCATCGCCCAGCCGGAAGAACGTGGCCTGCGTGCCTGCACGGCCCAGGCGGTCCAGCTCGGCGACCGTGACGCGGATGGTCTCCGGGTCCGGCGGCCAGGAGAACCAGGATTCGCCGTCGGGCAGCAGGTGCGCGGTGGGTTCGCCGTCGGTCACCACCAGCAGCACGGGCTGCATCGACGGGTGCTGGCGGAAGAACCGGCCGGCCAGCAGCAACCCGTGGTGCAGGTTGGTTCCCTGTTGCCGCAGGGCCGGCAGAGCCGTGAGCTCGCCAATGTCCATGGACTGCGCGTAGCGGCCGAACGTGATCAGCTGCAGCCGGTCGCCGCGGAACCGGGTGGAGACGAGGTGGTGCACGGCGAGCGCGGTGCGTTTCATGGGCACCCAGCGTCCCTCGGCGGCCATCGAGTAGGACACGTCCACGAGCAGGGCGACAGCGGCCTGGGTGCGCGCCTCCGTCTCCGTCACCTCGATGTCATCCATGGCGAGGCGCAGTCCGCTGCGGGGGTCGCCGCCGTCGGCAATCGTGCGGCGGATCGCATTGGTGATGGTCCGGGTGACGTCCCACGGTTCGGCGTCCCCGAACTCCCACGGCCGGCTGGAGCCGGTTTGCTCCCCGGCCGCCCCGGCAACCCGGGTGTCCCGGCGCCCCTGCCGGCCGGGGAGCTGCTTGGCGGTGTCCCGCAACAAGGACCTGCCGAGCCGCCGCATGGCCTGCGGTGAGAGCCGGAAGTCGCCGTCGGCCCCGCGCCGGAGGTAGCCTCCGTCCTGCATGGCCCGCTCGATTTCCGCGAGGGTGCGGGCCGTCACGGCGGCGTCCTGCCCGAGCTGGCGGGCGAGGGCGTCCAGGTCCAGGTCATCCAGGTGCGAGCCGTTGTAGGACTGGGAGAGTTGCTCGGCGAGCCCGTCCAGTTCGGCGAGATCCTGGAGCACGCCGGTGCCGTCGCCGAGCCCGAGCCCTTCCTCCCCCTCGAAGCGTTCGGAGCCGTCCCAGTCCTCGCCGGGGCGCAGGGCGCGGAGGTTGGCGTCCATTTGGCTCAGCTGCGCCATTAGTTCGGGCGAGCCGAACGCCTGCGCGGAGAGCTGCATCAGCTCCTCGCGCTGCTCGGGGGACATGGACTGCAGGAGCCGCTGGGCGGCGGCCGCGCGCTGGGCGAGCGCGTCCACCAGCTCCTCGACTGACTGGGGGTTCTCCGGAAAGAAGTGGCCGTGCTTAGCCATGAACTCCCGGAAGTCCGCGTCGGTGTCCTCACCTCGCCGGTGTTTGTCGAGGAGCTCGTTGAGGTCCTGCAGCATCTCGGCCACGGCCGCGCGGTCCTCGTCGGTGGCGCTCTCGAGTGCCTGCTTCATGCCGGCGAACCGCTGGTCAAGGATTTCGCGGCCCAGCAGATCCTTGATCCGCTCGTAGGCTTCCCGTGCCGTTCTCGACTGCCAGTCATAGGAGTCGAGTTCGTTAACCGCTGCGGCCGTGGAGGAGGGCAGGTTCTGCAGTTGCAGCTCCCGGATGGCACGGTCGGTGTCGTCCATCCGGACGTCGCGTGCAAGCTGTTTGCGCTCCTCCAGCACCGCCGTGTCCAGCAGCGTCCGGACGTCGTCGAGCGTGCCGTCCAGCCGGTGGCGGCCCAGCAGTTCACTGCGCCGCTGCTGGACACGGCCGGCGAGGTCATCGAGCCCTTCCCGGTTGCGGCCGCCGCGGCGCAGGAACTCCTGCAGGGCCTGCCGGGGCGAGTAGCCGGCCATGACGTCCTCGGCGACAGCGTCGAGCGCCTCCGTCAGGTCCACCGGCGGCGCGAGCGGATCCGGTCCTCCGGCGTACCGGCCGTACCGGGACCGGTTGTGAGCGCTCATGGGCCCTCCTGTGCTCTGCTGTAGAACTGCCTGGCCGTAGGACTGCCTAGCCGTAGATGGTCGCCTCGTCGTCGGAGTCCTTGGAAATCCGCCGGGCGAGGTAGAGACCTTCCAGTGCCAGTTCGACGGCGGCGGCGCGATGCCCGTCGTTTTCCGCGCCCAGGCGCTCACTGATTTCGTCGTAGAGGCCGGAGCCGTTGAGGGACGGGAGGTTTTCCAGGAATTCCCGCGCGGTGACCAGTTCCCCCGTGGTCACCGTGGTGTGGCCGTCGAGTGCAGCCACGAGGGCGCCCATGTCAATGCCCTGGAAGTGCGCCCGCACGGCTTCTGCGGTGGCCATGCGCAGGAGGTGGTCGAGGATGTCCTGTTCCCGCCCCTCCTCACCGGACTCGAACTCGATCTTCCCCGCGAGGACTTCCACGGCGGCGTCCAGGTCGATGATCCGGGCGACAGCCTCCTCCTCTCCGCGCACGCTGGCCCGGCGCAGGGCCGCCGCGGCAACGGTCTCGGCACCGGCGATGGCGAACCGCGCGGACACCCCGGAGGTCTGGTTGATCGCCGGGGACTGCCGCAGCGCCCGGGTGTAGCGGGCCAGGATCTCGAGGATGACGGGCGGGACGCCGGCCACCAGTTGCCCCTCCTGCCGGATGACGGCGACCTCGTCGTCGAGCTCTATCGGGTAGTGGGTGCGGATTTCGGCGCCGAACCGATCCCTCAACGGAGTGATGATCCGGCCGCGGTTCGTATAGTCCTCCGGGTTCGCGGACGCGACGACGAGCACGTCGAGCGGCAGCCGCAGCACGTAGCCGCGGATCTGGATGTCGCGTTCCTCCATCACGTTGAGCATGGAGACCTGGATCCTCTCGGCGAGGTCGGGCAGTTCGTTGATGGCGATGATTCCGCGGTTGGAGCGCGGGACCAGGCCGTAGTGGATGGTTTCCGGGTCCCCGAGGCGGCGGCCCTCGGCCACCCGCATCGGGTCGACGTCGCCGATCAGGTCGGCGACGGAGGTGTCCGGCGTCGCGAGTTTCTCGACGTACCGTTCCGAGCGGTGGCGCCACGCCACCCGCAGCCGGTCCCCCTCGGTGAGGGCACGGGCCCGGGAGTGCTCCGTGAGGGGTTCGTACGGGTGTTCGTTCAGTTCCGAGTCCTCGATCACCGGCGACCACTCGTCCAGCAGCCCGGCCAGGGTGCGGAGAAGCCGGGTCTTGCCCTGTCCCCGTTCACCCAGCAGGACGACGTCGTGCCCGGCAAGCAGGGCCCGCTCCAGCTGGGGCAGGACGGTCCGGCGGAAGCCGAACATCCCGGGCCAGGGATCGCGGCCGGCGGCGAGCGCGGCGAGCAGGTTGTCGCGGATTTCGCGGCGCAGGTCCTTGTGAACGTGGCCGGAGGCACGCAGTTCACCAACAGTGAAGATATCGGGGCGATCACTCACTCCTCTACCGTAAGCCTCTACCGGGTGGGGAATCGAGAGATTTTTCAGATTCCTGCGCACGGGGCGGCCATAAGAGAGCCGCCCGGGGTCCCCGGGCCGAGCTTGCGAGGCACGGGGAGGCGGTGAACGCTAGGCTTGATGCTGATGACTGCAGCAACGCCGCCGGCATCACCGGCACCATCGACTTCACCCGAGCGGCCGGGCACGCTCCTCCTTCTGGTGCGCCACGGGGAGACGCCGACGACGGGTACGGTACTGCCGGGGCGGGCCCCCGGACTGCACCTCTCCGACCGGGGCCGGGCCCAGGCTGAACGGGTCGCGGAACGGCTGGAGGGTTTGTCCGTCAGCGCCCTCTATTCCTCGCCGCTGGAGCGTGCCTGCGAGACGGCGGAGCCGACGGCAGCCGGCACGGGACTGGACGTGACGCTCGACGACGGCCTGCTCGAATGCGACTTTGGCGACTGGACCGGCTCCGCGATCGCCGATCTGTCGGCCCTGCCGCAATGGCAGACCGTCCAGCACAGCCCGTCCGCCTTCCGCTTCCCGAACGGCGAGAGCTTCACCCAGATGCAGGCGCGGATCGTCGGATCGCTGGAGGCACTGTGCACAGCCCACGCCGGGGGCGTCGTCGTGTGCTTCTCCCATGCTGATCCCATTAAGGCCGCCGTCGCCCACGCCCTGGGCACGCACCTGGACCTCTTCCAGCGCATCGTCATCAGCCCAGGCTCGGTTTCGGCCGTCTCGTATGTAGAGGGCCAGGCACCCGCCGTGCTGATGGTGAATTCAACCTCGGAACCGCTCAGCGGGCTGAGGGGGCAATGAGATGGAGGCCGGGGAACGGCCGCTGTCCGATTTCGACCCCGGGCTGTACCGGCGGGAACGCGCCGCCTACCTGCTCAGCGAGTCCCTGGAGTGGGGGCTCGTGCCGCCGACGGTGATCCGTGAGGACGCCCCCCTGGGTATAGGTTCGCTGCAGTGGTTCATCGACTGCGGCTTCCGTGAGCATTACTTCACCCTGTACGCGGATGCCCCCGAGACCCATCGCGACCTGGCGCGGATCGCGGTGTTCGATTACGTGGCCAACAACACCGACCGCAAAAGCGGGCACGTGCTGCGCGGCGATGACGAGGTCACTGCCCTGCAGCGCCGCGCCAAGCGCTTGCTGCACGCGCGGGTGCTGCCCGTTGACCGCACCGGCATGCGTTACCCCTGGCCGCTCGTTTAGGGCCAGCCCACGGGAACTATTTGGCCGGGCTGTCACCTCAACCTTCAACAGTCCCGTCCTCTGCTACAACTGGAGAACCGCTACCAATGAAAGGGGCGCCTCATCTTAGGCAAGACGGCCGTGATCGGCGCTGAAGTTCTCGAATCGGCCCTGGCCCGTGAGCTGGCCAGCACACGCACCCACGAGGTCTCCGGGCGGCATACATGTCTGCACCCGTGATGACCAACGACGAAACGCATAAAGGCTGGCGACGCCGCATTCGGCCGCTCTTGGTCCTTTTCCTGCTCGGGATGCTCGCGTCAACGCTGGTGCTCCTCGGGCCCGGCTTGCTCAGCGGCTTGCGCGCCGACGAAGGTCCGCTGCGAGGGGGCCCGGCATGCACGGTCGAAACCTCAGAGGGAGAGATTGACCTCCTCCGTGAGGAGGCGCAGCTGGCCACGACGGCGGTGGCGCTCGTGGCCCTGGGGGTGGAGGCCCCGGACACCTCCGGCATCGACGAGGCAGTGTTACAGCGGCTGGCCGACGGTCCACCTGAAGACGCTGGTGCCAGCCTGACCTGCCAGGGCTCAGCCTCCGACGACCTCCAGGAACAGCAGCTGGGTGTCACGGGCCTGACACCGCGCGCCGAGCAGTTGCGCGAAGCCATGACCGAGGTGTTCGGTGAACAGAGCCTGGGAGGGTTCGCCCCGGGTGGCATCGGTCAGGGGCACGGAGCGGACTCGACGCACTACGACGGCCGGGCGATCGACATCTTCTTCCGTCCGGTGACGGAGGAGAACCGGCGTGAGGGGTGGATACTGGCCCACTGGCTCGTCGCTCATGCCGAGGACCTGGAAATCCAGTACGTCATCTTCGACGACCGGTTCTGGAGCGTGCACAGCTCACGGGGGCAATGGCAGGACTACGCTGCACCTGAGCCCGGCAACGAGATCCTGCGGCACCTCGACCACGTGCACGTGGATGTGCTGGGCGGAGGTACTGACTGAGGAGGGTCAGTTCGAGGCCTCGCCTTGTAGAAGGACCACCTGAACCCGGACCGTTGGCGAGGAATGGAACATTCTTGATCCAGCGGTCCTCGCCCCTGCAATTGTGAGCAGCTGCTTCTCGCCGCGGAGACATTCGAACCTACCGGCCGTCAGTGCTTCTTGAAAGCGTCCTTCACCTTTTCGGCAGCCTGCTTCAGGTCCGCCTTGACCTGGTCGCTCTTGCCTTCGTTCTTGAGGCGGTCGTCACCGGTCGCCTTGCCTGTGGTTTCTTTGGCCTTGCCGGTCAGCTTTGTCGCCGTATTCCGGATCTTGTCGCCCAGACCCATGGTTTTCCTCCTTGGGATACCGCCCGGCGGGCTGCCGAGGGGTCACAAATTCATGCTATCTGCCGCCCGGCGTGACGGCCATCCTCAACCCCGCAGCGCCGTCACGGCCGTGCACAACGCGCCCGTCTCAGAGCTCTCGGTAGTAGTACAGGATTGGGTCTGTCTGGTTGGGTTCGGTGTTGGTGAACCCGTGCGCTTCGTAGAAACGGTGCGCATCGGTGTCCTCGCCATCGACGTTGATCTCGACGAGCGCACCGCCCCGGTCGCGTACCAGACGTTGGGCCGGAAACTCAGCACGGCAACGCCGCTCGCCGGCTCGCCAATCAGCAGGACCGCCGGAGGTCATGACCTCATCTTGAGCACTGGGCGAAGCGGTGTCCATGCTGACCTCCCGCACGTGTGGCTAAGGAGCGGGTCACGCTGGCCCGCTGATCACCCGGTCACGCCCAACCAGCAGACCCGTCACGGCGAGAACCGCCATGATGCCGGCGGTGACGAGGAGCGGAAGCGTCCAGCCCCCGCTGACGTCGCGAAGACCACCGAACATGACCGGCCCCCCCGCGGCGAGACCGTAGCCGACAGATTGCGCCATCCCGGACAATGACGCTGCCTGCGGGTAATTCACGGTCCGGAGGCTGAACAACGACAGAGCGATGACAATGAGGCTCCCGCACCCGATGGCCCCAAGAATCACCCACAGCAAGATGAGCTCCGGCGCAAGTGCCAGCCCGAGAAATGTCACGAACGTGAGCCCGCCGCTCGTGAAGGACACAAGCCGCTGGTCCGAACCGCGGTGAAGGATCCCCCCTGCGGCAAGGCTGGCGAACACGCTGATGAGCAGGAACACGGACAAATGGACGCCCGCAGTAGTGGCGGGAACCCCCTGGCTTTGTTCGATGGTGGGCAGCCACGCCATCAGGACGTAGAAGGCGATCGATTGCAGTCCCATAAAGATCGTCACCTGCCAGCCCATGGCTGAGGTCCAGGGCGACCGGAAGGAAACCTCCGGCCTGGTGGCGTGCGCGGTCCCTGACCTGTGCCGGCGCAGCCACGGCAGGAGCACCGCCATGGCGATGAGAGCCAGTCCCACCCAGATTCCGAGGGCAAGCCGCCATCCCGCCGGGGACGTTTGTGCCACGGGAACGACGACGGCTGCCCCGATCGCGGCGAAGGCGGCCTGTGTGGCGGTGTAGCCTCCGGTGACCTGGCTGACCCTCATCGGAAAGTCCCGTTTCACCAGGGAGGGCACCAAGACATTGAGAAACGCGATAGCCAGGCCGATCAGTGCGGTGCCCGCCCAGATGAAGCCGGGCAGGGGTAAGGAGCGCAGCACGATGCCCGAGGCGAGGATCAGCAGGGATACCCACAGTGCCCGGTCGAGACCCAGACGGGAAGCAACGCCGGGTGCCAGCGGGGAGAAGACTGCGAAAGCGATGAGCGGAAGTCCCGTGAGAAACCCTGCTGCGGCACTGGATAGCCCAAGGTCGCTGCTGATGTTCCCGAGTACCGGCCCCACGCTGACAAAGGACACCCGGAGGTTCACTGCGATGAGCAGCAGGCCGATAAATGCGACGCCGAACCTGGCAGTGCGGTCGGGCGCGTTCCGGGTGGCAGCGGGCATCGTGCGTTCTTCCATCCTTCGAGGGGTGAGGAGCGCCCTCGCGCCTCCTACGATTCCGCCTTTGTCAGATCAAAGTCATCTCTGACTAGGCATTTCAAGTTGCCGACAACCTACCTTATGCCGAGCGGGATGCTGCTCCTTGCGCCCGCTTCGAGCCGTTGGTGCGGATGCGCCGGAGCCGTGCCGACCAGCCGCCGTCCAAGGTGGCAAGGGCCTGCTGGTTGCGACGTTGGCCTATCAGGAGACCCGGCGTCACACAAGGCGACGGCCTCCGCATCCGGATCGGCAACGCCCTACCCTTGACACGTGACTTTGACTTCGATTCGCACCGCCGCCGCGACCTCCCTCGCCGCTGCCGGTCTCCTGTTTACCCTCGCAGCCTGTTCGGCGCCGGCCGCCACCCAGCCGGCCACCGCCGCCACGGCGTCTGCGGCAGCGGCTTCATCCAGCGCCGCCTCCGAGCCCTGCGCCGGGGTGAAGGTCATCGTCGATTCGGGCGCACTGAAGCAGGCTGCCGCTGATTCGTCCGTTTGCGTGACCGTGGACGGGCCGACTCCCGCTTCCAAGGTGCTGGACGATGCGAAAGTGAAGACCGAGGGCACTGCCGACTATCCCAAGGAACTGGTGTGCCGTGTGAACGGTGTGCCCGCCGCAGACCTCGACATCACCCACAAGGGCGGGACGTACCGGGAAGAATGCAGCAAGATGCCCGCAGCCTTCGCCTACTGGGCTCTTTGGGTTAAGCCGGCCTCCGGCGACTGGGGATACGCGCAGGAAGGCCTCGCCACCCTGCAGGTGAGCCCGGGCGAGAGCCTGGAACTGCTCTTCACGGTCGACGGCGAACCGGCCGCCCCCGCGGCATGACCTTTCGACCCGCGCCGTTACGCGCCGCGGCGGTCCTCGCCGTCGTCTTCATCGCGGCCCGGGTCATCTACCGCATCCTTTTCAACGGGGCCGGCATTGGCGAACCGGCGCTGCTCGACCTGCCGGCGATCCGGCTGCCTGCCCCGTACGCCCATGTGGTCCTCCTCGGTCCGGTCACGGCACCCGGGCTGTGGGCGGCGGTCCTGTCCGCCCTGCCGATTGCCGGAATGTTCCTCGCTTTCGGGCTGCTCAACGCCTGGGTGGATGTGGCCCGCGGGTTCGTGCACCTGGCCCGCGGCGGTCCCATGCAGGGCCTGGCCCGGATGCTTGTGGTGGCGTGGGCGGCGCTTCCGGCGCTTGCCGACGCCGTGACGTCCGTCCGCCTGGCGTTCCGGTTGCGGGGCGAACGCTTCGGACCCCGTGCCCTGGTTCCCGTGCTCGAGCGCACCCTTGAGCACGCGGGCCGGGTTGCCGCGGCCCTGGAGCTGCGTGGCTTCGGGAGCCGGGGAGCACACCAACCCGGTAGCGGTATCGAAGCCCCGCTTCTTGTCCGGGACGCACACTTCCGCATTGGTGACGCGCAGGTGCACGTCGCAGGGTTCACACCGCCCAGCGGGTCAATTACGGTCATTACCGGGCCAACGGGCTCCGGCAAATCCACCATCCTGCGGGGTATCGCCGGCCTCCTTTCACACGTAGACGGTGGAGAAATCTCCGGCACCGTGCGCGTCGCCGGAACGGACCGTGCCACCACGCCGCCCCGCGACACCGCCCGCATCATCGGCGTCGTATTGCAGAATCCCCGCGCAGCATTCGCCAGCACCCTGGTCCGGGACGAAATCTCCCTCGCACTTGAGCTGCGCGGCATGGCATCCGGGACCGCCAAGGCCCGGGTGCTGGAGGTCGCGGAGCGTATCGGAGTGTCGGCGCTGCTGGACCGGAATGTCAGCACCCTCTCGGCGGGTGAGGCCACGCTCGTAGCCATCGCCGCCGCGGTGGTGGATCATCCGGCCCTGCTCCTGGTGGATGAACCCCTGGCCGACCTTGATACTGCAGCACGCGGACACGTCATCGCCGTGCTCAACGCCCTCGCCCGCGACGCCGATGTCTGCGTCATCGTGGCGGAGCACCGGGCGGAAGCGCTCGTATGCGTTGCCGACTCGTGGTGGACCATCGACGGCGGCGCCCTGGTGCCCGGTGCTGCGCCATCCGCGCCTTCGCCCCCTGTCGATGCCCGTCCAGCGCCGGCAGTGCCGGCTGACCTCGCGCCCGTGCTGACTGCGGTAAAGCTTGCGGTGCACCGCAAGGGCACGCCCCTCGTGCGGGATGCGTCCCTGACCCTGCACCGCGGTGAAGTGGTGGCCCTGGTGGGGCCGAACGGGGCCGGGAAATCCTCCCTGCTGGTGGCACTTGCCCTCGGTGACGGAGCGGTTGGTGAAGGCACGGGTGGTGTAAGAATGGTCGACGGCGGCCGCGTCGCCCTCGTCCCGGACGCCTCGGACGACCTCTTCACCAGGGATACGGTGGCAGCGGAGCTCCGATCGGCCGATCGGCGTCGGTCACGCCGAAAGAACGGTGGACAGCCTGCGCCTGGCTCAGCAGCTGCGCGCCTGGCCCGATTACGGGGGGACGTTCGGATACCCATTGGACACGAGCATCCCAGGGACCTCTCTGCGGGAGAGCGCAGGATCCTTGCTATCGCGCTGCAGACCATGGACGACCCCCAGGTACTCCTGATCGATGAGCCCACCCGCGGACTCGATCCGGCGGCGCGCACAGCGGTCGCGGCGGCGCTCCGTGCAGCGGCGGATGACGGCGCGGCGGTCCTGATCGCCACGCACGACCTGAATTTTGCTCACGGCCTGGGCGCCCGGATCCTCCCGATGCGTGACGGCGTCGCGCCTTCCTCCGTGGCGGCCCATACGCCGGAGCCAGAACTCCCGCCTGCCCGGCAGGCACATGCCAGACCGAGGCCCCGGGTCATTGAACAAACAGACACCCAGGGCGCGGCAACACAGCGCCGCATCCGGATGCCGCGTGGCGTGGAGCTCGCAGTTCTTGCAGCTGCAAACGTCCTGGCCCTCGCAGCGTTCTGCTGGCCTCTGCTCGCCGCGGCGTTCCCGGAGGATGCCGCCGCGGCCCTCCCCTACGCGGCGCTGGCCGTTGCGCCGCTCGCCGCCGTTGCCGTCGTCGTGTCCCTCGACGGCTCCATCCGCTCCGCACACACGGTGGCGTTGCTCGGCGTCCTGGCCGCCGTCGGTTCCGCGGTGCGGGTGGCAAGCACCGGCGTCGGAGGTGTAGAGGCAGTGTTTATCCTGCTGATCCTGGCCGGGCGGGCCTTCGGCCCCCGCTTCGGCATGCTCCTCGGCGCCGCCACCATCACCCTCTCAAGCGCCCTATGGGGTGGCATCGGGCCCTGGACACCGTTCCAGATCTTCGCCTGCGCGTGGGTGGGCGCCGGGGCCGGCCTGCTCCCCCGCCGGGTGCGGGGAAAAGCCGAACTGTGGATGCTGGGCGGCTACGGCGTCCTGGCGTCCTACGTGTTCGGCCTGCTGACCAACCTGTGGTTCTGGCCCTTCGCGGTGGGCGCCGGCACCGGCATCTCCTACGTGCCCGGCGCGCCGCTGGCCACCAACCTCAGCAGCTTCCTGCTCTACTCGCTGGTGACCTCGACGGCGGGCTGGGACACCCTGCGAGCCATCACCACGGTCATCGGAATCGCGGTGGTGGGGCGGGCCATTCTCGCCGCACTCAGGCGGGTGAAGCCGGTCTCCAGCGTGGGCGGAAGCGCCGGCGGGCAAGCCGCGCAGGCCCAACCCGCCCAAGCCAGGGACCGGCTTCAACTCACACCTTGAAGTACTTCGCCTCCGGGTGGTGGAACACGAACGCGTCGGTGGACTGTTCGGGGTGCAGCATCAGCTCATCGCTCAGGACCACGCCCATCCGCTCGGGCTTCAGCAGTTCCGTGACCTTGCGGCGGTCCTCCATGTCCGGGCACGCAGGGTATCCGAGCGAGAACCGCGCACCGCGGTAGTCGAGCTTGAACAGGCCGGCCTTGTCCTTCGGCTCCTCAGCCGCGAATCCCAGCTCCGAGCGGATGCGTGCATGCCAGAATTCCGCGAGCGCCTCGGTGAGCTGCATGACCAGGCCGTTGAGTTCGTAGTAGTCGCGGTAGTGGTTGCCCTTGAACAGCTCGGAAGTCACCTCGTCGATCTTCGAACCGGCGGTGACCAGCTGCACCGGCAGCACGTCCACCTGTCCCGATTCGCGCGGGCGCACGAAGTCGGCGAGGCACAGGTGCCGGTCGCGGCGCTGGCGCGGGAAGTCGAAGCGCAGCCGCTCGGTGCCGATCGGGCCGCCGGAGCCGCCGTCGGGGGCGAGCAGTCCCGCGGTGCCGAGGACGCCGTCGCGATCCTCCCCGTGGTGCAGCACCACCACCTGTTCCCCCTCGGAGACCACCGGGAAGTAGCCGTACGCGACGGACGCGTCGAGCATTCCCTCGCCGAGGATGCGGTCCAGCCAGTACCGCAGGCGCGGCCGGCCCTCGCGTTCCACCAGCTCCTCGTAGGAGGCGCCGTCCTCGCCACGGCCGGGCTTGAGCCCCCACTGCCCCATGAAGGTGGCGCGTTCGTCGAGGAAGGTGGAGTAGTCGTGGAGTGCGACGCCGCGCACGATGCGCGTGCCCCAGAACGGCGGCGAAGGCACGTGATTGTCGGAGGCGCCGTCGGACCGGCCGGGCATCGCCTCCGGCTCGGTCACCGTGAACCTCGGGCCGCCTTTATGGATCCGCTTCTTCAGCGGCGGAAGGCCGACGGCGGCCGGGTCGGCGCCGCGGGCCACCTGCACCAGCGGTTCCATCAGTGCCAGGCCCTCGAAGGCGTCCTTGGCGTACCTGACGGTTCCATCAAACTGCTCCGCCAGGTCCTGCTCCACGTAGGCGCGGGTCAGGGCTGCGCCGCCGAGGATGATGGGCCACTTTTTCGCCAGGCCCCGGGACTGGAGTTCGGCGAGGTTCTCCTTCATCACCACGGTGGACTTCACCAGCAGCCCGGACATGCCGATCACGTCGGCATTGTGCTCCTCCGCCGCGGCCATGATCTCGGCGATCCCCTGCTTGATGCCGATGTTGATGACTTTGTAGCCGTTGTTGGTGAGGATGATGTCCACCAGGTTCTTGCCGATGTCGTGCACGTCGCCGCGCACGGTGGCGATCACCATGGTGCCCTTGCCCGAGGAATCCGATTTCCCCATGTGCGGCTCGAGCAGAGCCACCGCGGTCTTCATCACCTCGGCGGACTGCAGCACGAACGGCAGCTGCATCTCGCCGGCGCCGAAGCGCTCGCCCACCACCTTCATGCCCTCGAGCAGCTGGTCGTTGATGATGGCGAGCGGGGTCATGCCCTCGCTGCGTGCGAGGTCGAGGTCCGCTTCAAGGCCCTTGCCCTCGCCGTCGATGATGCGCCGGGCCAGGCGTTCGCCGGTGGGCAGCGCCGCCAGTTCCGCCGCGCGCTGGTCCTTCAGCGCTGCAGTGTCGACGCCGGCAAAGAGGTCCAGCATGCTGGCCAGCGGGTCGTACGTGGTGTTGCCGTCGGCGTCGTATTCGCGGCGGTCCCAAACGAGGTCCAGGGCCACCTTGCGCTGCTCCTCCGGCAGTGAAGCGAGCGGCACGATCTTGGCGGCATCGATGATGCCGCTGGACAAGCCCGCCTGCACGGCCTCGTGCAGGAACACCGAGTTCAGCGCCATGCGCGCTGCCGGGTTCAGGCCGAAGGACACGTTCGAGACGCCAAGGGTGGTGTGGATGCCGGGGTACTTCGCGGTGATCTGGCGGATGGCCTCGATCGTTTCGATGCCGTCCCGGCGGGTTTCTTCCTGGCCGGTGGCGATGGGGAAGGTCAGGCAGTCGACGATGATGTCTTCCACGCGCATCCCCCATTCACCCACCAGGGAATCGATCAGGCGCGAGGCGATGGCCACCTTGCCCTCGGTGGTGCGTGCCTGGCCCTGTTCGTCGATGGTCAGGGCGATCACGGCGGTGCCGTGTTCCTTCACGAGCGGCATGATGCGCCCGAAGCGGCTGTCCGGGCCGTCGCCGTCCTCGTAGTTGACGGAGTTGATCACGGGGCGTCCGCCGATGTGTTCGAGCCCGGCCTGCAGCACCTGCGGTTCGGTGGAGTCGATGACGAGCGGGAGCGTGGAGGCCGACGCGAAACGCGAGACGATCTCCTTCATGTCCGCGACGCCGTCGCGCCCCACGTAATCAATGCAGACGTCGAGCAGGTGCGCGCCGACGCGGACCTGCCCGCGGGCGATGTCGACGCAATCGTCCCAGCGCTCGTCGAGCATCGCCTGCCGGAACGCTTTCGAACCGTTCGCGTTGGTGCGCTCGCCAATGGCGAGGTACGCGGACTCCTGGTCGAAATTCACGTGATGGTAGAGGGAAGCGATGCCGGCTTCCCGCTCGGTGGGAACGCGGGCGCCGTCGGCGCCCCTCCCGCCGCTGGCAACCGCGGCGGCGGTGCGCAAGGGCGCAAGACGTTCGACGACGGCGGCCATGTGCTCCGGCGTCGTACCGCAACAGCCGCCCACCAGGCCCAGACCGAATTCGCGCACGAACTGCTCGTGCGCGGTGGCGAGTTGGCTGGGCGAGAGCGGATAGTGCGCGCCGTTGGCACCCAGGACGGGAAGGCCGGCATTGGGCATGCAGGCGATCGCCACGGAGGACTGCTTGGCCAGGTGGCGCAGGTGCTCGCTCATCTCGTCCGGCCCGGTGGCGCAGTTCAGGCCGATGGCGTCGACGCCGAGCGGCTCGAGCGCGGTGAGCGCTGCGCCGATCTCGGAGCCCATCAGCATGGTTCCGGTGGTCTCGACGGTCACCTCGACGAAGATCGGGAGCCGGACGCCCCGGGCCACGATGGCCTGCTTGCAGCCGTTGACCGCGGCTTTGGTCTGCAGGAGGTCCTGGCTGGTCTCGATGAGGAAGGCGTCCGCTCCCCCGTCGATGAGGCCCCCGGCCTGCCGCGCGAAGGTCTGCTTGAGGTGGTCGTAGCTGGTGTGCCCGAGGCTGGGGAGCTTGGTCCCCGGCCCCATCGAGCCCAGGACCCACCGCATCCGGCCGTCTGTTTTTTCTGCGGCCTCTGCGCGGTCACGGGCGATCTCCGCCCCCTTCCGGGCGAGCTCTTCGATCCGGTCATCGATGCCGTAGTCGGAGAGGTTGGACCAGTTCGCGCCAAAGGTATTGGTTTCGACCGCGTCGATTCCCACGGCGAAGTACGCGTCATGAATGTCCGCGAGGACATCCGGCCGCGTGGCGTTGAGGATCTCGTTGCAGCCTTCCAGCCCCAGGAAGTCGTCCTCGAGCGACAGCTCCCGGTCCTGCAGCATGGTGCCCATCGCCCCATCGGCGATGACAACCCGATGGTTCACTGCATCCAGCAGCGCTTGGGAGCGGACGGGACGGGGGACGGAATCGATATCGAGCGCAAAACGAGGCATCTGAACAGACTACGGGCGGGGCCCGAAACATTGAGCCGTGTTTCCATGTACTACGACCGCGGGGTGGTGGCAGTTCTTCCCAGGCCTTTCCGACGGTTGCACCACGTTCAATCCGCTGGTTCCGACCGATGAAAGGGCCATCCGCAGCTGCGCCTCCGGTCAGCCATCAACGGCGAGTCATCGAGGGTGAACAGTACGCGGTGTCTCATCGGCCTAGCTTCCAACCCATCGCTGAAGAAGAAAGTATGCAAAGGGGATTGCCGCGCCATCGGACGCCATCGGCGACTTCTGCCGGCGGACGGTCTTCCGCGCAAGGATGGATCTAGGGGCCTTGGGCCGGACCTCCTAAGGCCACTTAGCGCGGAAAATATGCGGAAAACCTCCTTAGCGGGTGATACTGCCGCCCCTTCAGAGCATAGAATAAACACATGCTCCTCAACTTCCGCGTCAGCAACTTCAGGTCATTCAAGGATGAGGCGTCCCTGTCGACGTTGGCCACTCGCCTTGATAAGGGATACGGAGTCCCTGCCCGCGTAGCCCACGATGGAACCACAGTTGACGTACTGCCGGTCGTTGCGGTCCTAGGCGCCAATGCTTCTGGAAAATCAAATCTACTGAGGGCAATGGCCGCAATGAGGGAATTGGTCTTGACGTCCGCTTCTCGGCCGCCCTATCAGAATCTTGAGCTGGAGCCTTTTTTGCTGGACCCAAGGTACAGCGAGATGCCGACATTGATGGAAATAGATTTCACGGTTCACGGGTCGCGTTATCAGTATGGTTTTGAGATCTCGCGCGGAAAGGTTGAAGAAGAGTGGCTACACACTTTTCCCCATAAGCGAATTCAAGTTCTCTTCGATCGCGAACACACCTCAGAATTTCATTTCGGCAAGAACCTGCCCGGACACAACCGAGTCATGTCAGAGATGACACGACCCCAGGTCCTTTTCCTGTCGACGGCCGCAAATGCGGGCCATCCGGTGTTGTCGGAGATCTACAAGTTCTTTCTAAATAATCTCCAGTTGCTAGACGTGCCGGAGCGCGGACGATCTGACCCTAGAATGATCCAGCGCTTGATGGAGCGCCGCAGCAAGGCGATGAGGCTTCTTTCCATGGCTGATCTCGGGATAACCGATGCTCATATCGAGCACAATGATCAATCGGAGGAAGAAGCGGAGAATTTTCGTTCCGCGCTCCGCAAGGCCGTGGATTTTCCGCCCGACCTCAGTGAAGAGGACAAGGATGCCCACATCCTGGAGATGACCAAGTCCCTTTCCTTCGACGAGCCAACACTTCAGCTTATCCATCAGGGCAGCCGCGCACCCATGCCCCTACCATTCGAGGAGGAGAGCCTGGGGACGAAGTCCTGGCTTTCATTCGTCACTCACGCGCTTGAAGCCCTGGACGAGGGCAACGTCATGTTGGTTGACGAGTTGGACGCAAGTTTGCACCCTCTGCTCTTGGCTGAGGCATTGCGCATGTTCCAGTCATCGAAATCGAACCCGAACGGCGCTCAGCTGGTCTTTACCACCCACGATGTGACTTTGCTCGGTGGATCTCAAGACACATTGGAACAACATCGGCTATCACGAGGCCAAGTTTGGCTGGTCGAAAAAGAGCGCGGCGGCGGATCAAATTTGACCCCTCTCAGCGAATATCGGCCCCGCAAGGGAGAGGACCTTGCGCGAGGATATCTGCAAGGCCGCTACGGTGGGACACCACGCCTTGCCTCGCCTCTGTCCGCTATAGTCTCGAGCAAATAGAGGATGGCCAAGCCGAAGCGGGGCGGAGCAAGCCTAAAACGTGCGGTCGGATCTCGCCCTCCGAAGAAGAGGGTTGCAGTGGTGTGCGAAGGCTCCAAAACGGAGCCTATGTACCTAAAGTTAGTCAACGCCGCTTCACGTGATGCCCTAGTGGAGCTCGTCATCGTGGACGAAGCTGCGACATCTCCCAAGCAACTGGTAGAGCGCGCGTGCCAAACACAGGCGGATGCGGAGAAACTCTTCCGACGCACGAAGGACCCATTCGCAAAAATAGACGAAATCTGGTGTGCGTTCGACGTGGACCAACATCCCATGCTGAAGGAGGCACGTCAGCAGGCGGCCGATAACGGCATCAACCTTGCGATCTCAAATCCTTCCATTGAAGTCTGGTTCCTTCTCCACTTTGACAACCAGACCGGGAACATCCATCGCGATGACGCTCGGCGGCAGTTGCAGAAGCACATCACTGGTTACAACAAAGTTCTAACCACACTTGACCCGCTGGCGGGCCGTTACGAAGATGCGCGGGGAAGGGCGCAAAAATTGGAATCTAAGCATGAGGGCGACGACACAGAGTTCCCAGAGGACAATCCTTCATCCGGAATTTGGCGTCTAGTGGACTCTCTGGGGGCCAACTACTAGGCGCCAGGAGCGATCGATCGTCCGCTACACTTAGGGACATTTGCTTTCCTTAGACCTCGCTGGACGGGGTGGCGCATGTTCTCGCCTGTGAAGAACCAATCGGAACCGGAATAGACGTACGGCCTCAGGCGCAATCTTGGGACCGGAGGAAGGGCTCGCTGTGAAGGAGGCCGTGCGGGTGCGCGCCCACGGATCCGCCGACGCGGTGGGCCAGGAGCAGGACAAGGACACGTTGACAGCCGGGAAACAAGCGGACTTCGTTGCCCGTTCCGACCTACTCGCCGTTTCGAAGGAGCGCATCCGAAACGTTGGGGGACGACTACCGGTGGTGTGCCACATCACCGGCTCCGTGCAAATGTTATCTACAGTTTAGCCGCGACGTGCACTAGGACCTTGCCCGACGGCATGCATACGCTTCTCAGGTATGGCGGCAAGGCGTCCGCTCCAGGCTTGAGAAAGTGAAGGTTGCAGTGCAAGGTCTATTCCCACCCCCGCTCGGGGATGCGCCCAGCAGACCAAGGCGTCTCCGGAGCACCGAGGCATGAGCACCCCACGGAAGCTGTTCGCATACATAGACGAGACGGGCGACCGGGGTGAGGGCGCAAACTCCAGCCCGATATTCGGAATGGCATGTGTTCTGATCGAGGATCGCGATGTCCACGGCCTCATTGCTGCGGTGGGCGACATCCGGGCTACCTTCGGGGTGCCGGCCAAGGCCGTCCTGTCTTGGAAGGATTACATTAAGACTCATGAACGCAGGAAGTACGTAGCTCAACGGCTCGCCGCCGTCCGCGGTCTTGAAGTTATCTACGTCTACAGTCAAAAGTCGGAACTTCAGCCAGGATCCTACGCAAACAGCCGTGAGCGGTTTTACAACTACGTGGCGTACAAGATGTACAAAAATATTCTGTGGGCTGCGCGCAACAAGGTGGGGCCATACGGAAAAATCTGGACCCGGTTCGGCCACGTTCGCGGCCACGACCACCAAACGACTGCCGACTATTTCGACAGAATGAAATTCACAGACCGGAGTGTTCCGTTCCACATGGAGCAGGGCCTCAAGTGGGTCAGCGCTGACAAATATAAGGAGAGTCAAGCAGCCGACGCATTCGGGGGCTTCCTGAAAGCGGCGACTTGGCCCGATCAGTTCGGAAACTTCGAGGGCAGTTACCTAAAGTCGATATGGCCGTTGGTACGCAACTCGAGTAACTGCACGAACGCGGGAAACTCCTACTGTGCCATTCCGCTAGGATTTATGCCCATGCCGTCGTACAGGGCAGCGAACCTTACTGGGTGCGTCCCGTGTCATGCGTGCACGCAAATCAGCTAGCTAGGAACTCCCAAGGGCCGATCCACTTAAGGAGTGCGATGACAGCACCGCGGGCTTACCTTGGCGAGTTCCAAACTAGCTGATGCAGCCATCCTTGCATGTTGGACACTACAAATCAACGCCCGGAGGGAACGGCCCCTTAGTCGTGGCAATGGGATGAGTGCGGCTATTGGCATCGCCGGGTGCGGGGATCTCGTGGGCGGTCGTCTCCGGGCCTTAGGGGCCTTGATGCCCGATGCCCGAGCGAGCGGACGGGCTACTCGGCGGGTCCCAAGGGCGTAGCGCGGGCATTGTGCCCACCGCGCCGCCCGTTCGGGCTGTGCGGAATCGCGCCCTCAAACCTCCGCAACCGGGGCCGCGAACTGTGCGGCATACAGCGCGGCGTACGCCCCGCCGGCCGCCAGCAGCTCCGCATGGTTCCCCTGCTCCACGATCTGCCCGGCTTCCATCACCAGGATGAGATCGGCGTCGCGGATGGTGGAGAGCCGGTGCGCGATCACGAAGCTCGTGCGGTCCGAGCGCAGCGCGCTCATCGCCTTCTGCACCAGCACTTCGGTGCGGGTGTCCACGGAACTGGTCGCCTCGTCCAGGATCAACACGGAGGGCCGGGCCAGGAACGCCCGGGCGATCGTCAGCAGCTGCTTCTCCCCGGCGGAGACGTTGGATCCCTCGTCGTCGAGCACGGTGTCGTAGCCCTCCGGCAGGGACCGCACGAACCGGTCCACGTACGTCGCCCGCGCCGCCTCCAGGATCTCCGCCTCGGTAGCAGCGGGCCGGCCGTAGGCGATGTTGTCCCTGATGGTCCCGCCGAACAGCCAGGTGTCCTGCAGCACCATGCCCATCCGCGAGCGCAGCTCATCCCGGGTCATCGCGGTGACGTCCACGCCGTCGAGCGTGATCCGCCCGGCGTCGAGCTCGTAGAAGCGCATCATCAGGTTCACCAGCGTGGTCTTCCCTGCCCCGGTCGGCCCGACGATCGCCACGGTCTGTCCCGGCTCGGCCACGAGGCTCAGGTCCGCAATCAGCGGCTTGTCCGGCGAATACGCAAAGGACACGTCCTCGAACACCAGCTTCCCCCGCGTCGCCGCGGGTGCCACCCCGGGATCCGGATCCGCAGTCTGCTCCTCGGTGTCCAGCAGCTCGAACACCCGCTCGGCCGACGCCACCCCGGACTGCAGCAGGTTCGCCATCGACCCCAGCTGGGCCAGCGGCTGGGTGAACTGCCGCGAGTACTGGATGAACGCCTGCACGTCCCCGAGCTGCATCGCCCCGGCGGCCACCTGCAGCCCTCCCACCACCGCGATCCCCACATAAACCAGGTTCCCGATGAACGTCATGGCCGGCATGATCAGCCCGGACACGAACTGCGCGCCGAAGCTGGCCTCATACAGCTCCGCGTTCTTCTGCCGGAAGCGTTCCTCGACCTCCCGCTGCCGGCCGAAGACCTTCACCAGCGCGTGCCCGGTGTACGTCTCCTCGATCTGCCCGTTCAGCTCCCCGGTGTGCTTCCACTGCGCCACGAACAGCTTCTGCGATCTCTTGGCGATCAGCGCCGTCGTCACCAGCGTCAGCGGCACGGTGACCAGCGCGATCAGGGCGAGTGTGGGCGAGAGGATGAACATCATCACCAGCACGCCGAGCACGGTCAGCAGCGAGGTGACCGCCTGGCTGATGGACTGCTGCAGGCTTTGGGAGATGTTGTCCACGTCGTTGGTGACCCGGCTCAGCAGCTCCCCGCGCTGGACCGTATCGAAGTAGCGCAGCGGCAACCGGTTGATCTTGGCCTCGATCCGCTCGCGCAGCCGGAACATGGTGCGCTGCACAATCCCGTTCAGGACATAGGCCTGGATCCACATAAAGCCGGCGGCCAGCACGTAGAGCACCAGCGCCCACAGCAGCACGGTGGCCAGCGCGGTGAAGTCGATCCCGGTGCCGGGGGTCAGCGTCATGGCGCTGAGCATGTCCGCCTGCTGGTCCTGCCCTTCGGCGCGCAGCTGCGCGATCAGCTGCTCCTGGCTCACCCCGGCCGGCAGATCCTTGGACACGACGCCGGCGAAGATCAGGTTGGTGCCCTCCCCCAGCAGCCGCGGCCCGATCACCGAGAACGCCACACTCACCACCGCGAGCATCAGGACCAGCACCAGCCAGAGCCGCTCGGGCCGGAGCTGGCCCAGCAGCCGTTTGGCGGAGGGGCCGAAGTTCATGGCCTTCTCCGCCGGGACGTTCATCCCGGCGAACGGTCCGCCGTGGCCGGGGCCGCCGCGCGGACGGGGAATGCGTTCGACGGCGGGAGCGGCACCCGGCGACCCGGGTCCCCCGCCAGTGGGCCCGGACGGTGCGGCCGGCCCGGTGCGGTTCGGAGCGCTCATGCCGCCTCCTCCGCCGCGAGCTGGGAGTTCACAATCTCCTGGTAGGTCTCCGAGGTCTCCAGCAGTTCCTCGTGCGTGCCGTGCGCGACGAGCCGGCCGCCGTCGAGCACCAGGATCTGGTCCGCGTCCACGATGCTGGAGACGCGCTGGGCGATGATCACCAGGGTGGCGCCGGCGGTGTGCTGCCGGAGGGCCTGGCGCAGCCGGGCGTCGGTGGCGGTGTCCAGGGAGGAGAAGGAGTCGTCGAAGATGTACAGCTCGGGCCGTTTCACCAGCGCCCGGGCGATCGCGATCCGCTGCCGCTGCCCGCCGGAGACGTTGGTGCCGCCCTGGGAGATGGGCGCGTCCAGCCCGCCGTCCATCTCCCGGACGAAGTCCTCCGCCTGCGCGATGGACAGCGCCTGCCAGAGCTCGTCCTCGGTGGCGTCGGGTTTGCCGTAGAGCAGGTTGCTGCGCACGGTGCCGGAGAACAGGTAGGGCCGCTGCGGGATCAAGCCGATGTGCCCCCAGAGCAGGTCCGGGTGCAGTTCCCGCACGTCCACGCCGTCGATCCGGACCGAGCCGGCGGTGGCGTCGAAGAGCCGCGGCATCAGGTTCACCAGGGTGGTCTTGCCGGAGCCGGTGGCGCCGATGATCGCCGTCGTCTGCCCCGCCCGGGCGGTGAAGCTGATCCCGGACAGGACCGGCTGCTCGGCGCCCGGGTAGGCGAACCCGACGTCGCGCATTTGAAGCTCGCCGCGGCCGGTGCGGCCGGAGAAGTCCAGCGGGTGCTCCGGCGGCCTAACGCTGGACTCGGTGCCCAGCACCTGCCCGATCCGGTCCGCTGAGACCGCCGCGCGGGGGATCATGATCGCCATGAACGTGGCCATCATGACGGACATCAGGATCTGCATGAGGTAGCTCAGGAACGCGATCATGGTGCCCACCTGCATGGATCCGTCCTGGATCCGGAACGCCCCGAACCAGATCACGGCCACACTCGAGACGTTCAGGACCAGCATGACCGTGGGGAACGCGAGCGCCATCAGCCGGCCGGCGCGCAGGGCGGTGTCCGTGACGTCCTCGTTGGCCCGGGCGAAGCGGGCGGTCTCCACGTCCTCGCGGACGAAGGCGCGGACCACGCGGATGCCGGTGAGCTGTTCGCGGAGCACCCGGTTCACGGTGTCGATCCGGGTCTGCATGAGCCGGAACAGCGGCACCATCCGGGTGATGATCAGCCCCACCGCCCCCAGCAGCACCGGCACGCTGACCGCGATCAGCCAGGACAGCTGCACGTCCTGCCGGATCGCCATGATTACCCCGCCGATGCTGAGCATGGGCGCGGCCACCATCAGGGTGGCGGAGACCAGCACCAGCTGCTGGACCTGCTGGACGTCGTTGGTGGAGCGGGTGATCAGGCTCGGCGCGCCGAAGCGGGTGACTTCCTGTTCGGAGAAGGCCGCCACCTTGCTGAAGATCGCCCCGCGCACGTCCCGGCCCATCGCCATCGCCGCCTTCGCCCCGAAGTACACGGCGGCGATGGCGCAGGCGATCTGGAGCAGGGTCACCAGCAGCATCACGCCGCCGGTGCGCAGGATGTAGTCCGTGTCCCCCTTCGCCACGCCCTGGTCGATGATGTCCGCGTTCAGGGTGGGCAGGTACAGCGAGGCGATGGACTGCGCCAGCTGGAAGACGACGACGGCGAGCAGCAGCCGCTGCTGCGGCCGCAGGAATTCAACAAGCAGTTTCCAGAGCATCCGTACTCCAAGCCAGGCGTCACGCCAAGTGATCCGAAGGTCAGTTTACGTCCGGAGGCCGTGAGCGGACCAAGTCGGCCTACCGGGCCGTGCGACGAGTGAAGATCAGATGGAGAACTCCGTGTGGAGAAGGGGTCGCTTCGATGTCAAAGCGATGTTCGAGTCCTTCGAGTCCATCCCAGAGCCGTTCGCCCCGGCCCAGGACGATCGGCACGATGACGATGTGCATGTGGTCGATCAGATCGGCCTCGAGGAACTGCCGAACCGTGCTGACGCCGCCACCGATCCGGACGTCGAGCTCGCCTGCCAGGGCGCGGGCCTGCTTGAGCGCGGAGACGGGGTCGGCGTCAACGAAATGGAAGGTTGTTCCGCCATCCATTTCGAGTACCGGCCGAGGATGGTGTGTCAGAACAACGACAGGGGTGTGGAAGACAGGGTTGTCGCCCCACCAGCCCTTCCATTCCTCGTCCTCCCAGGGACCGCGTTGAGGGCCGAACTTGTTGCGCCCCATGATCTCCACGCCGATCCCGGGCCCCCACGCGCTGGCGAACGCCTCGTCGACGCCGAAGGATCCCTCCGACTCCCCGTGGAGGCCCATTTCGCGGAAGGTGCGCGTCTCAAAAGCCCACTCCATTAGCCGTAAGCCTGCGTGACCGAACGGAGCGTCGAGTTGCTGGCCCTCGCCGGTGCCGAATCCGTCGAGGGAGACCGAGAAGTTATGCACGCGGACGAGTGACATGTCATCTCCTGGAGTGCTTGTCGTTTCGCCATCACTCTATGGTGATCGAACCCGACGGCTCAAGACCGTCGATGGGCGAATTAGGCCGCACGGTCAGCAACACTGCGGAGCGCCACAGCCGGGCGGGGAAACCCGGCCCCGCCGTTAGGGCCGCCCGGTTCCTTGGCCGTTCAGCACGACGTTCGCCGGCGATTCGCCCGCCAGCATGAGCTCGATCTGCCGCTGGAGCAGCTGGCCCATCCGCGGGCGCATGGCCGAACTGTCCCCGCCGACATGCGGGCTGATGATGACGCCGGGGGTCCGCCACAGCGGGTGGTCCTGCGGCAGCGGCTCGGGATCGGTGACGTCCAGGGCGGCACGGATCCGGCCGCTGGCGGTGTGCCGGACCAGGGCGTCGGTGTCCGCGACCAGCCCGCGGGCCACGTTGACGACCAGTGCGCCGTCGGGCATGGCCGCGAGGAAGGTGTCGTCGATGAGGTGGCGGGTGGCGTCGCTGAGCGGAACCCCCACGATCACGATGTCATGCTCCGGCAGCAGGGTGTGCAGCTCCGCGACGCCGTGGACGTGGCCGCGCGGGTCCCTCCGCTCCCTGCTGGCGACCCGGGTCACGATGGTTTCGAAGGGCACGAGACGGTTTTCGATCGCCTTGCCGACGCCGCCGTAGCCGACGATCAGCACCCGCCGGTCCGCGAGGCTGGCGGTGGGCCGGGTCTCCCAGCGGCCGTCCTGCTGGTTCTGCAGCAGCCGCGGGAGCTCGCGCTGGCTGGCCAGGATCAGGGCCAGGGCCAGTTCGGCGGTGGAGGTTTCGTGGACGCCGGCGGCGTTGGCGAACACCCTGCCCGGGGGAAGGAACTCCGCGACGCCGTCGTAGCCGATCGACTGGCTCTGCACCAGCCCGGTATCCACCGCTTCCAGGCCGCGCAGCACCTGCGGGCCACCCATATAGGGCGCGACCACGATGTCGAGGCGCGGCCGCGGCGGTTCCCCGGACAGGTCCCACTCGAGGACGGCGACGTCCGGGTGGGGGTGGAGGTACTCCCGGAGGGTCGGGTCCGGCAGGCTCACAGTTATCTTCCTCGGCATAGCTGCCAGCCTACTGGTGCTTTCACCGCCGCAGGATGCCTCCGCCGTGGTCCGCGCCACACGTCCGGCCCCGTCCCGGCAGGTAGTTTGCCGTCACCTTCGCGCCGCCCCGCGCGGCTTTTGGACATGCCCCTTCCCCGGGCATACATTGCAGTGAACCCCTCCTCTTTACTGACCTGGAAGGTCCTGCACGATGAACACCTCGGGACCTTCCCGTCCGGCCGCCAAGTCCCTCAATGCCCAGCGGAAACTGCCCCTCGTCTGGGCGGCCACGGCCCTTGTGCTGCTGGGCATGGTGACCCTTGCCGCCGTCCGCACCGGGCCGGTCCCCAGCACGGACTTCCTCGCCGGCCCGCAGGAACAGTGGGAGGAACAGCCCGCGGCCGAGGCCCCGGCAGCGGAGGCCCCGCGGGCCGCCGTCGACTTCGACGCCCTCGATGCCGAGATGCGGCGGATCCTGGCCGACAACTCCGGCTACCGGATCGGCGTCGTCCTTGCGGACACCCACGGCGGGGAGCCGCGCAGCTACGGTGACGGGGCCGAGTTTGTGGCGGCCAGCACCGCCAAGATCCTCACGGCGGCCGCCTATTACCATCTGGTGGAGACCGGTGAGAAGTCGCTGGATGTGCCGCTGGGGAGCTTCGACGCCGCGTTCCAGATCCAGGCGATGGTCAACGCGAGCAGCAACGACGCCTGGCTGCTGCTGATGAGGGACATCGGCTACCCCCGGCTGATCGAGTACGCCGCGTCGATCGGGATCAGCTATGACCCGGAACAGAACCTGCTGACCCCCGCCGAGATGGCGGACCTGCTCAAACAGCTGTCCACGGGCACGCTGCTGAACGCGGAGCACACGCAGGAGCTGCTCGGCTACATGCAGCAGACCAACAACGAACGGCTCATCCCGGCCGCCGTCGGCCCGGGCATCACGGTCCAGCACAAGTACGGCCAGCTGGAAGGCTACCTCCACGACGCGGCCCTCCTAAGCTCCGGCGAGCGGTCCTACGCGCTGACCATTTATACCTGGGGCGAGGACGGCGGGGGCGCGGAGCGCCTGGCCGTGATCCACGAGCTGACCGGGGCGGTCACGAAGGCGCTGCTGGAGTAGGCCGGTCACGCGGGGGCGTTAATGCGGAGAACCCCGCTGCACTTTGTGCAACGGGGCCCTGCGATCGATCTGGAGAACCGGGGTTAGCGGCCGAAGAGCTTGGCGAAGAAGCCGGTCTTGGTGCTGACTTCACCCTCGTGACCCTTGCAGCGGTCGGCGCTCTTGACGCCCCGCATGACCGAGTCAACGTGCTGGCCGCAGCCGGCCCAAGTGGTCTTACCGCACTTCTTGCATGCAACCTGTCGGCACATCCGGTTCTCCTTGTTGGTAGGTCTATTATTACTACTATACCCCCAGGGGTATCAGTGCCCAAATTGGCGCCGTCAAAGTCCCAGCCGCGGGAACACCCTGTTGCCTGTCTGCGTTGGTTCCGTACAGTGGCACCAGCGCCGGGTCACTCCCGCACGAACTGACTCCCGAACCGTACCGAGAGGACTGCTGACATGGCTTACATCAAGGTTGGAACCGAGAACAGCACCGACATCGAGCTCTACTATGAAGACCACGGCAGCGGGCAGCCGGTGGTCCTGATCCACGGCTACCCGCTGGACGGCGCCTCCTGGGAGAAGCAGACCACGGCCCTGCTGGGCGCCGGCTACCGGGTCATCACCTACGACCGCCGCGGCTTCGGCAAGTCCAGCAAGCCTACTGACGGCTACGACTACGACACTTTCGCCGCCGACCTCGACACCCTGTGCACCACCCTGGACCTGAATGACGCCGTGCTGGTGGGCTTCTCGATGGGAACCGGCGAAGTGGGCCGGTACCTCGGCACCTACGGTTCGGCCCGGGTGGCGAAGGCCGCATTTCTCGGCTCGCTGGAGCCCTACATCCTGCAGGCCGAGGACAACCCCGACGGCGTCCCGCAGTCTGTGTTCGACGGCCTGATGGAGGCTGTCACCACGGACCGCTACGCCTTCTTCACGGAATTCTTCAAGAACTTCTACAACAGCGACACCTTCCTGGGCACACCCCGGCTCAGCGGGGAAGTCATGCGGGCGGGCTGGAACCTGGCGATCTCGGGCGGAGCCACCGCCTCGGCAGCCGCGCAGCCCACCTGGCTCACGGACTTCCGGGCGGACATCCCCAAGATCGACGTCCCCGCGCTGATCGTGCACGGCACCGCGGACAGGATCCTGCCGATCGATGTCACGGGCCGCCGGTTCACGAAGGCCCTGCCCGGCGCTGAGTACGTGGAGATCGAGGGCGCCCCGCACGGCATGCTGTGGACCCACGCCGCCGAGGTCAACGAGGTGCTGCTGGGGTTCCTGGGGAAGCCGCGCGCGTAGCCTGGCTGGGGCCGGGGCCTCGCGGGGGGCACCCGCGGCTCTGCCCGGACACCCGGCGGTCGGCGCCGCCGGCAGGGCGTGAAGGCTACGTTTCGGCGTCCCACATGCCGGCGTCGGCGGTGTCTTCCGGCGTCGCCTCCCCCGAAGGGTCGCCTGAACCGACGTAGGCGGCGGGCACCGTTCCTGCCGCCTGGGTCAACTGTTCCTCGCGGATGTTGCCGGCCTGGCCGGGTTCGGCGTGCGGCTGGCGGACCTCGACGGCGTCCGGGTCGCCGGGTCCCCGCAGGTCGGCCGGATCGTTGCTCGGTTCGTTCGGATCACTCATGACACTGCCTTTCATCCGTGGATTAACTCCTTCCCACACTAACGTGGGAGCGGATGCGCGGCCGGGCCGCGGCGCCTGCATGAGTTGGCACTCCGGGAGCCTTCACGCTGATCGACCTCGTGGACTGCAGCGACCTCTCCGGCGGCGGGGACCTCGACTCCCCCGGCCAGCTGCACCTCCTCGACCAGGGTCAGCGGCATCCGGGCCCGCCGCCGCGACCCGAATCGCCCACCACAACGCGGGAGGGACCCAGGAGCTCCTGCAAACCGAGCTTGAAACCGGACCGGCCGCCGTGGGCGGGATGCCTGATTTTCGGCACGTCCAGGCCGCTCCGCTGCAGACTGCGGTGCGCCACATTCCCCACGGCCACCACCGTTTCGATGGGAAACTCCTCGGTCAGCGCCTGCCAGAACGGGGTTCCCTGTGCTGCTTCGGAGACCGTGGGAGTGCGGTTGGACAGCGGCCGCCCGGGTACGTGGGTATGCCACGGGCAGGCACTCCAGAGCAAGGGCAGGAACTCAAATTCGGCCAGCACCTCCCACATCACCGTGGCCGTCGGCTCCGCCGCAACACCCGCAGCCTCCGCCGGAAGCACGTATCCCTTGCCGGGCCCGAACAGCCCGAACGCGTTGGGTGGACCCTGGAACATCGTGCGGTTGGTGAAGGGAACCCCAGTGATCCGCATGCCCCTGAATCCTGGCGCTTCCCCGACCAGCAGCACCTTCGGGGAGCGGTCCAGCATCTCCCGCAAGTAGGTCGCCAGGTTCCGCCGGCGCTGGGAATTTCCCGGCACGGTGTGGTCGAAGAAGTTGTTGCACCCCGGCCCTGTTTGCACGGCTGCGAGCCGGTCAACAAAGCCCTCGATGGAGGATGAAGTCATTCCAAACCTGCTCCCTTGGCACCTCGTCGGATATTTAGAATATCCGGGCCGCTTCGCCGCCGACACGGGTGCATGGCGTCCTAGCATGGGGACATGACGGACACGACCATCTTCACGGTGGGGCACTCCACTCATCCCATCGACGAGTTCATCGGCATCCTGAACGCCCACGGCGTCAAGAAGCTCATCGATATCCGCACCGTCCCGAAATCGCGGCACAATCCGCAGTTCAACGCGGACACGCTCGCGGCGAGCGTGCGTGCCAGCGGGATCACCTACCGGCGGATGGAATCCCTCGGCGGCCTGCGGCACGCCCGGAAAGACAGTCCCAACGGCGCCTGGCGAAACGCCTCGTTCCGGGGGTACGCGGACTATATGCAGACCGAGGAATTCTCCACCGCCATCGACCAGCTGCTGGACCGCGGGCGGACCAACGATGCGGCGATCATGTGCGCTGAAGCCGTCCCGTGGCGCTGCCACCGCTCGCTGATCGGTGACGCGCTCCTGGTCCGGAATGTCCGGGTCCTGGACATCATGACGGAAAAGTCTGCCAAACCCCACACCCTGACCTCCTTCGCGCGCGTCGAGGGGGAGCGGATCTGGTATCCGGCGGGCTAACGGCCGGCAAGCCAACTACAACGCGGGGTCAGATGCGGCCCATGAAACCCGCCACCATGGACCGTATCTGACCCCGCGCTGGTTTTCGGAAGCGGCTACCAGCGCGGATGGATCGATTCGCGGAAGTACTTGTCGTAGATTTCCCGGACGCCGACGTCGAACGTCGCGTCGATGCCGTTGACCCCTGCCGCTTCGGCGTTGGACCGGGCCTGGTCCACGTTCCGCGCGCCGGGGATCACCGTGCTGACGCCGTCCTGCGCCGCGATCCAGGCGATGGCCGCCTGGGCGGTGCTGACGCCGTCGGGCACCAGCTCCTCGAACTCGGCCACCGCTTGAAGGCCCTGCCCGAAGTCCACGCCGGAGAAGGTCTCCCCGACGTCGAAGGCCGAGCCTGTGCTGTTGTAGTTTCGGTGGTCGTCCGCCGCGAAGGACGTGTCCGCGGTGTATTTGCCGGAGAGCAGCCCCGAAGCGAGCGGCACGCGGGCGATGATGCCGATGCCGGCAGCCTCCGCCGCGGACAGCACCTCGTCCAGCGGCTTGAGCCGGAAGGCATTGAGAATGATCTGCACAGTGGCCGTGCCCTCGTGCCGCATGGCTTCGAGGGCTTCATCGGTCCGCTCCACGCTGACGCCGTAGTTGCGGATGGCCCCCTCGGCCACCAAGGTGTCCAGCGCGTCGTAGACTTCGGCGTTGCTGTACACATCGGTGGGCGGGCAGTGCAGCTGGACCAGGTCCAGTTGCTCCATGCCCAGATTGCGCCGTGACCGGTCTGTCCACTCGCGGAAGTTGGCGAGGGTGTAGTTCTCCGGCCGCTGCTCCACCCGGCGGCCCATCTTGGTGGCCACCGTGATGTCCAGGCCCGGGTTGCCGGCCAGGAATTTGCCGATGGCCTGCTCGCTGCGCCCGTCGCCGTACACGTCCGCGGTGTCGAAGAAGGTGACGCCGGCTTCCACGGAGGCGGCCAGGATGGCTTGGGCCTGCGCGGGGTCCACGTTGCCCCAGTCCGCGCCAAGCTGCCAGGTCCCCAGCCCAACAATGGAGACGTTCCGTCCGGTCTTGCCCAAGATTCGCTGTTCCATCATCCGACTATAGGCCGGAACGATAAACGCGGGGTCAGATACGGCCCAAGAAGCCCCGCACCGTGGGCCGCATCTGACCCCGCGTTGGTTTTAGTTGGCCAGCGCCGGACACGGCACGGACCGGCCGGCCCCCGCCACCGTGGCCACAGCGCAGCGCTCGCCGGAGGCTGCCGGCTGCCAGGCCACCAGCGCAGACATCAGATCCAGCACGGCGCCCCCTTCTCCCGTGCGGCGGGGGGAGTGCACATTCTCGTTCGTAATCTTGGCCGGGGGAAGCACCGCCCGGCCGGGCGCACCGGAAATCCGCTGCGGTTTCGGACCCCCGCGCCCGGGATCCGCGCTGCGACTGTCCGAAAGCGAAGCGAAATCCGCACGGGCGGTGCCCCGGGCCGTCAAGCTCCAGCTTGCGCACTGGCAGGACGGCATCGGGCTGGTTGTTCTTGAAGTACTCGTAGAACACTGCGTCGCCGAAAGCTTGTGATGTGCCCACCCCCGGCTAGCCATAAATGTTCTTTGTGGCGTTTGTCGCCTGACCTGGAAACTGCTGCTGGAGGGCTTCACCGAAAAGTACTCCCACGCCCTGCAGTAGACCCTGTTCGATATGGGCACCAAGGTCCTAGAAGCACACCGCGAGCTCGACGAGATCAGGTTCTCGGTGCCCAACGAGGTGCTCTTCGCCGCCGACCGCCCCTACGGCCTGATCGAGGCGACGGTCCAGTGCGACGACGCAGTACCGGCCGATGCAGCCTGGTCCGGAACCGCCGGTTTCTGTTAGGGACGTTGCCATGACGAAGCAGCGGACGCTGGACCCCCCGGCTATTCACTTTTTATCCACATCGTGAAAATCTGCGACGAGCCGGTGGAATCCATGGCCAGGGCCGCTAGTCTGTTCGCCATGGCCAACCCACGCCGCATAGCGCTCGTGCTCGGCGCTCGACGACGCCGCAGCCTCGGCGATCGCGAACCAGGGGCTGACGGTGTGCTGAATACCAGCTGCCGGATTCCCACCTGATACACCGACGAAGAAGGACCACAATGGCTCTCACCATTTCAGCCCAGCACCCCGTAGACCGTGCAGAGGAGATCCTCACCCCCGAGGCCCTGGCCTTCATTGAGGAACTGCACCAGCGGTTCGCCGCCACCCGCGGGGATCTGCTCAAGGTCCGCGCGGCCAAGCGCGAGGAGGTGGCCCGCACCGGCCGGCTCGATTTCCTGCCGGAGACCCGCGACATCCGCGAGGGTGACTGGACCGTTGCCGCGGCCCCGGCAGCCCTGCAGGACCGCCGGGTCGAAATGACGGGCCCGGCCGCGCCCGCCAAGATGGCCATCAATGCCCTGAACTCCGGAGCCAAAGTCTGGCTCGCCGACCTCGAGGACGCCAGCACCCCCACCTGGTCCAACGTGATCGAATCGATCCTGAACCTCCGCGACGCCGCGGCGGGCACCCTGGCCTACACCTCCCCGGAAGGGAAGGAATACACGTTGCGGACCGATGCCCCGCTGGCCGTCGTCGTGGCACGCCCGCGCGGCTGGCACATGAGCGAGCGCCACCTGCTGATCGGCGGCGAACACACCGTCGGCGCCCTGGTGGACTTCGGCCTGCACTTCTTCCATACCGCCAGGCAGCTGCTGGAGAACGGCCAGGGCCCCTACTACTACCTGCCCAAAATGGAGAGCCACCTCGAGGCCCGCCTCTGGAACGAGGTCTTCGTCTTTGCGCAGGACTACCTCGGGATTCCGCAGGGCACCATCCGCGCCACCGTCCTGATCGAGACCATCCCGGCGGCGTTCGAGATGGACGAGATCCTCTATGAACTCCGAGACCACGCCTCCGGCCTGAACGCCGGGCGCTGGGACTACCTGTTCAGCATCATCAAGTACTTCCGCGACGCCGGCCCGCAATTTGTGCTCCCGGACCGCGCCACCGTGGCCATGACCGCGCCGTTCATGCGCGCCTACACCGAGCTGCTGGTCAAAACCTGCCACCACCGCGGCGCCTTCGCGATGGGCGGCATGGCGGCCGTCATCCCCAACCGCCGCGAGCCCGAGGTGACGGCCCAGGCCTTCGAGAAAGTGCGGGCGGACAAGACCCGCGAGGTGAACGACGGCTTTGACGGTTCCTGGGTGGCCCACCCGGACCTGGTCCCGGTCTGCCGGGAGGTCTTCGACGCCGTCCTGGGCGAGCGGCCGAACCAGCTGGACAAACAGCGCCCGGAAGTGACGGTCACCGCGGACCAGCTCCTGGACATCGCCTCCGCGAACGGCACGGTCACCGAGGCTGGCCTGCGCCTGAACCTCTACGTCGCCGTCGCCTACACCGCGGTGTGGATCTCCGGCAACGGCGCAGTCGCCATCCACAACCTGATGGAGGACGCCGCTACGGCCGAAATCTCCCGCTCGCAGGTGTGGCAGCAGATCCGCAACCAGGTGGTCCTCGCCGACACCGGCCGGACCGTGACCCGTGAACTGGTGTCCGGGATCCTGGCCGAGGAAACCGCGAAGCTCCGCGGCGAGGTGGGCGAGGACGCTTTCGCAAAGCACTACCTGCCCGCCAGCAAGCTGATCGGCGACATTTGCCTCTCCGAGGACTACACGGACTTCCTCACCACGCCTGCCTACGAACTGGTCGGCTGAGCCATGGCGGCCCCTCCCTCCGGAGGCCTGCACGGGCATCCCCAAGAGGGTGCTGCGCGACAGTGACAAACCCGAGGCGGAGGCCGGCGGCGAAGGCGTCGTCTTCCTCACCAAGGGCGAACTGACACTGACGCGCGACGGCGGGATCCACCGCCTGGAGGGGCGGCGGCCACGTCTGGAAGGTCTCCAACGACGCCGCCGCCGGGGACGCTGCCCGTGTCCAGTGGATCCGCAAGGCCCATGAGCCGCTGGACGGAAGTCGAGGCCTGCGACTTCATGTGGCTTCGCCCCTTCTGCCCGGCCCGCTACGCCGGCTGGCCGGGCCCGTTCCCGTGACGGCGGGGCTTGGCGGCGCTTGGTACCCTGAGGCTGTGAAATACGAATCCCTGTGGATCGGAATGCTCCTGGGCGCAGCCCTCGGCTTCGCCATCGGCGTGACCACCGCCGACAAGCCGTTCACAGGCCTGTTGATCGGTGTGGCCGTCGGTGCGCTGGTGGGCCTGGCGGCCCGGAAAGACCCCACGAAGGGGTAGCGACATCCCCCGCCCTGAATTCCCCGGCCCCTGATGTACCCGGCCCTCGATGTACCGGGCCCTGAGGCGGCGCCCTGACATTCCAGCTGCTGGGTCGGTGCCACAAAGTGGAAATTGAGAGAGGCGAAGAAGCACTTCTTCCAGCTCCCCGCACCGGAAAGAACCCACCATGACCTACACCGTGAACTGCTCCATCCTGCTGACCGAGCTGCCCCTCCTCGAGCGGCCCGCCGCGGCGAAGGCTGCCGGCTTTGACGCCGTCGAGTTCTGGTGGCCCTTCGCGGCGTCAGTGCCCGCCGACGCCGAGGTCACCCGCTTCGAGCGGGCCATCACCGACGCCGGGGTCCAGCTCACCGGCCTCAACTTCAACGCCGGCGACATGCCCGGCGGCGACCGGGGCCTGGTGTCCTGGAAGGGCCGCTGCTCCGAGTTCAAGGACAACATCGACGTGGTGGCTGGCATCGGCGGACGGCTCGGCTGCACGTCCTTCAACGCCCTCTACGGCAACCGGCAGGACGGGCACACCCCGGAGGCCCAGGACGAACTGGCGGTCAAGAACCTCGCGTCCGCGGCCGCGGGAGTGGCCGGCATCGGCGGCACCGTGCTGCTCGAACCGGTCAGCGGCGCCCCCAGTTACCCGCTCCTCACCGCCGAGGACGCCCTGCGGGTCATCTCCCGCGTGAAGGAGGAAACCGGTGCGGAGAACATCAAGCTCCTCGCCGACTTCTATCACCTCTCGGTCAACGGCGACGACGTCGCCGCCGTCATCGAAATGCACGCCAAGGACTTCGGCCACATCCAGATCGCCGACAACCCCGGCCGCGGGGCTCCCGGAACCGGTGAGCTTCCCCTCGGCGAGTGGATCGCCCGCAGCCGCCAACTCGGCTACGAGGGCTACATCAGCCTCGAGTACAAGGCGCCGGCGGAAACCGCCTTCGCCTGGGCCATCCGCCAGCGCGTCGCCCGCTGACCACACCGTTACCGGCTTCAACCGCAGCCAGGACAAGACCGACAAACGGGCCCCGGTGGCCAAACTGCACAAGGAAGACGTCCAGGCCGTGGACGCACTGACGTTCCCGCTGCTCGCCGATAGGGACCACTCCGTGTCGCGGGCCTACGGCGCGTGGGAGAGAAGCTGGTCAACGGCGAGGTCACCGAAGGGATCGTCCGGTCCACCGTCGTGCTCGACCCCGAGGGCACTGCGACGCCGGCGCGGCACCCCGCAATTCCGCGGCGCTTTCGGACACGCGCACCCCGGATCCGCGCCGCGCCCGTCCGAAACTGCCGCGGAAACCGGCTATGCCCGCGTCCCTGCAACGATGGTGGCCGTGGAGCGGAGCCGGATGGCGCCGTCGTGTTCATAGCGGCCCAGCAGCTGGAAGACGTCGGAGCGGATCAGCTCCCGGACGTCCCGGTCCGCGCTCGCCAGGCCCACGGTTACGGTGGATGCAATCTCTGTCATGAACTCCCAGTAGAGCTCCGGTGACGCCTGGACCAGGTCCGTGCTGACTTTCCGCTCGCTGACGTTGACCAGGCCCGCCTCCTTGAAGACCCGGCTCACGAACCCCGGGGCGGCGCACCGGAACAGCCCGGGTGCGCCCGCGGGCGGCACCGGCAGTTCGGTGCGGCGGGCGATCGTGCCGAGGATCAGCGTGGCCCACGGGTTCTCCGCGGCCCGGCCCCACACGGCGGCGCTGATCCGGGCACCCGGTTTGGCGACGCGCACCATCTCGTTCACGGCGTCGGACGGCCGGGGGAAGAGCATCAGGCCGAAACGGCAGAGGACAGCATCGAACGTTGCGTCCCCGAACGGCAGCTGGGCGGCGTCGCCGACGACGGTCTGTACGTTGTCGAGCCCGCGGCCCGCCGCCTTCTCGGACGCAACCAGCAACATCCCCTCGGAGAGGTCCAGCAGGGTGACGCTGCCGCGGGGGACGAGGGCCGCCGCTGTGAGACCCGGTTCACCGGTCCCGGCTGCGACGTCGAGGACAGCGGAGTCCGGGCGGAGCCACGCCTCGTCGATGACCGCGTCGCCGAAGGGTGCGTGCCAGCCGAGCACTTCGGCGTCCCATTTTCGCCAGCCTGCGGAAAACTCATCCCAGCTGCTGCGCTGCTGGTCCCTGATCTGCTCGGGCGAGGCCGACATGGCGCTCCTTGGCTGTTCCGTGCCCTCCCCCACCCCCAGTGTGCCCCCGCTGCCCCGGCGGTAGCAATGGCTGCCGGGCAGTAGGCTTAACGGCATGTCTACCCCCGAAAACCCCGGCACCCCAGGCGCGCAGCACGTCCCCGAACGGCGCGAGGTCACTGTGCGCCGGGCACCGAAGTACGTGCCGTTCCTGGTCCTGGGCGGACTCCTGGGCTTCGGCGTGGCCGCCTTCCTCGCTTACGGCCTCCCGGGCGATGAAAGCTATGATGCCAGCGCCGTTTTCGGTTTCTTTATGATCCTGTGCGGCGCGGGCGGCGTCGTCCTGGGCGGCGTCGCGGCGCTTATCCTGGACCGCCTGAGCGTCCGCAGGGCCCGTCGCGCCGTCGTCGAATCCGTTCCCGATTCCGTGCCCGACACTGAAGACCAGCCGGGGGCCTGACCGGCCGGAGGCCAACCACAGGAGGTCACAAACCGGCCGATGGGAAAGTCCTTGGGCACAACGTGAGATAATCGACCAGTGGCACGCGGCGATGGAAAACTTTCTCATGATCTTCTCTCTGGCGAAAAAGGCCCTCAGGACGCATGTGGCGTTTTTGGGGTCTGGGCTCCCGGCGAAGAGGTTGCAAAACTCACCTACTACGGGCTGTATGCACTGCAGCACCGCGGTCAGGAGTCGGCTGGTATAGCAACCAGCGACGGCAAGCGGATCAGCGTCTACAAGGACATGGGACTCGTCTCCCAGGTCTTCGACGAGACCACCCTCAACACCCTGACCGGGCACCTGGCCGTCGGCCACTGCCGTTACTCCACCACCGGCGCCAGCCACTGGGCCAACGCGCAGCCCACCCTGGGCGCCACCGCGACCGGCACCGTGGCTCTGGCCCATAACGGCAACCTGACCAACACCGCCCAGCTCAAAGCCATGATCGTGGACCGCAACGGCGGCCAGCTCAGCGGTGAAATGAAGCAGGGCAACACCTCGGACACGGCCCTCGTCACAGCCCTGCTGGAGGGCGAAGAGGGCAAGTCGCTCGAACAGACCGCCATGGAACTGCTGCCCAAAATCAAGGGCGGCTTCTGCTTCGTCTTCATGGACGAAGGCACCCTCTACGCGGCCCGCGACACGTACGGCATCCGTCCGCTCTGCCTGGGCCGGCTGGAGCGCGGCTGGGTGGTCGCCTCCGAGCAGTCCGCCCTCGCCACCGTCGGCGCGAGCTTCATCCGCGAAATCGAGCCCGGCGAGTTCATCGCGATCGACGAGGAGGGCGTCCGCTCCCAGCGCTTCGCCGAGGCGACGCCGGCCGGCTGCGTCTTCGAGTACGTCTACCTCGCCCGCCCGGACGCCTCGATCGCAGGCCGCTCCGTGTACGAGTCCCGCGTGGAAATGGGCCGCCAGCTGGCCCGCGAGAACATCCAGGAAGCGGACATCGTCATCCCGGTCCCGGAGTCCGGCACCCCCGCCGCCGTGGGCTACGCCGAGGAATCCGGCATCCCCTTCGCCCACGGCTTCGTCAAGAACGCCTACGTGGGCCGGACGTTCATCCAGCCTTCCCAGACGCTCCGCCAGCTGGGTATCCGGCTCAAGCTCAACGCCCTGGAATCCGTGATCCGCGGCAAGCGCGTGGTGGTGGTCGATGACTCGATCGTCCGCGGCAACACCCAGCGCGCTATCGTCCGGATGCTCCGCGAAGCCGGCGCCGCCTCCGTGCACGTGAAGATCTCCTCCCCGCCGGTGCAGTGGCCGTGCTTCTACGGCATCGACTTCGCCTCCCGGGCCGAGCTGATCGCCAACGGCGCCACGATCGAGGAAATCTCGCAGGCCATCGGCGCCGACTCCCTCGCCTACATCTCCGAAGACGGCATGATCGATGCCACCCGCCAGCCGCGCGAACGCCTGTGCACCGCATGCTTCACCGGCCAGTACCCGATCGAACTCCCGGGCGCTGACAAGCTGGGCAAGAACCTGCTCGAACGCACCGGCCCCGGCCCTCTCCCCGCCGCCGGAGATGCCGCCCTCGGCGCCGCAGCGCCGGAGTCCGCCGCCGAAGCGGCTGCAGGCATCAGCGCCACCGAGGACCCGGCCGAGAAGCCCGGTGCCACCGGCTGCGACCCGGGTCCGGGCGTCGAATTCGAAGAACTGCTCACCGATGACGATCGCATTGATCGACCCATTGCTGCCGACAAGAAAGAGCCCGTATGACTTCCTCCCCGGCCGCTGACATGAACGCCGCCCAGAACACCGTCGGCATCACCTACGCCTCCGCCGGCGTCGACGTCGAAGCGGGCGACCGCGCCGTCGAACTGATGAAGGGCGCCATCAAGGCGACCCACAACTCCTCGGTGGTCGGCGGCGTCGGCGGCTTCGCCGGCCTGTACGACGTCTCGAGGCTGCTGACCTATAAGCGCCCGCTGCTGGCCACCTCGACCGACGGCGTCGGCACCAAGGTCGCCATCGCGCAGGCCATGGACATCCATGACACGATCGGATTCGACCTCGTCGGCATGGTGGTCGATGACATCGTGGTGGTGGGCGCCGAGCCGCTGTACATGACCGACTACATCGCCTGCGGCAAGGTGGTCCCGGAGCGCATCGCGGATATCGTCCGCGGCATCGCAGCCGCGTGTTCCGTTGCCGGCACCGCCCTGGTGGGTGGCGAAACCGCCGAGCACCCGGGCCTGCTGGGCGAGCACGAGTACGACGTCGCCGGTGCCGCCACCGGTGTTGTCGAAGCCGCCGACCTGCTGGGCCCGGACCGCGTCCGCGCCGGCGACGTGGTGATCGGCATGGCTTCCTCCGGACTGCATTCCAACGGCTATTCCCTGGTCCGCCGCGTCATCAACCACGCCGGCTGGGCCCTGGACCGCCACGTCTCCGAGTTCAGCCGGACCCTGGGCGAGGAACTCCTGGAGCCGACCCGCGTCTACGCCGCCGACTGCCTGGACCTGGCCCGCACGTTCCCGGTCAGCGGCTCCGCAGCCGGCCAGGCCGTGCACGGCTTCAGCCACGTGACGGGCGGCGGCCTGGCCGCCAACCTGGCCCGCGTCCTGCCGCAGGGCCTGCTGGCCACTGTGGACCGCGCCACCTGGCAGCTCCCGGCCATCTTCCGGCTCGTCGCCGAACTGGGCAACGTCCCGCTGGCCGACCTGGAGCGCACACTGAACCTTGGCGTGGGCATGGTGGCGATCGTCTCGCCCGAGGCCGCCGACGCCGCCGTGAACCGGCTCAACGAGCGCGGACTGCCGGCCTGGGTCATGGGCACCGTGGAGGAGAACTCGGACTCCATCGTCAAGACCGGACCGGACTACGTCCAGGGCGCCAAGGGCGTCGACGGCGGCGCCGTCCGGCTGGTCAACGCCTACGCCTGACCCTCATCGGGTGCCCCCGACCGGCCGGCGGTTGTGGAGCACTCGATCTGTTTGAACGGGCTCAGACTTCCAGGACGCTGAACACGCCGCCCTGCGGATCCTCGAGGGTGGCGATGGTCCCGGCATCCTCGGCCTCGTCCGGTGCGATCAGGACGGTGCCGCCGGCAGCCTCGGCCGCCGCGACTGCCGCGGCGACGCTGGACACCCCGAAGTACACCTGCCACCCCGGCTTGAGTGTGCCTTCGGCATCCGCCGGGACCGCGGCGATGCCGGCCACCTCCACGCCGTTGACCGTCAGCGTGCTGTACTTGCCGCCGTCGTCCTGCGGGTACTCGGTCACGTCCTGTCCGAACAGCTGCTGGAAGAATCCGACGGCGGACTGCGGCTCGGGCGTCAGCAGCTCGGCCCAGGCCAGGGCGCCGTGCTCTCCGCTGCGGACGGTGCCGGCGTGGCTGCCGGCCTGCCAAGCGCCGGTGGTGCCGCCGCCGGGCGGGGCGAAGAAGACCATCACTCCGGTGCCGCCCACCTCCTCGGGGCCGAACTCCAGGGTGCCGCCGGCATGGGCCAGACCCTCAGCGAGCTCCTGGGCGTCGGAGGACGCGAAGTACACGTTCCACTGGCCCGGCACCCCGGTGGCCTGCTGCTGCGGATTCCGCGGCGCGATCACGGTGACCAGGTCCCCGCCCAGGAATGCCTGCGCGGAGCTGCGCCCGTCCGGGGTGGGCAGGTCCTCGAAGCGCCAGCCGAAGACCGAGGCATAGAACGCCTTGGCCGCCGCGACGTCACTGGTCTGGAGGTCCGTCCAGCAGATTTCCCCCTCGGTGAAGCCCGTGCGAGTGGTCATGGCGGTCCTTCCGGCGAGAGAGGTGCGGGATGTCCCGGCCCATCCAAGTTAGCCCGCGCCGCCGGCCCCGGCAACACATCCGCCCGGCCCGCGCTGCCGCCAGCTTTGGAGGCGGGAACATCCGGGCAGCAGAAAACCCGCCGTCCACTCCCATTACTGGGAGTGGACGGCGGGCCTGAAATCATGTGGTCGGCAATCCGCTGGCGGAAGTGCATGCCGGAAAGAAGTTTCGACTAACCTATCCGACGGGAATCTACCTCGTCGTCGTCCTCTTCCACATCGTCCGCGTACTTATCCACATAGGCCGAATAATCCGGCTCAACAGGCTCACTCGTGAAACGAGTCGGTGCACGGACCTCTGAGCTCTTGAGCTCACGCTGAAGAGCAGTGTAGTCAGTGTTCGGGGAATAGTACTTAATGTCCCGAGCCTGCTTGGTAGCTTTTGCCTTTTGACGGCCGCGCCCCATGGCGTGACCCCCTTTTTGTACTCGGACCGGAGGTGGTCACCATTGGCGTTAGTGAGGCCCCGGAATGTTTGGTCAATTTGTCGTATCCCTAGATTACATGCTTTCAGCGGTAACTGCGCCCCGGGACGGCCGCTCCGGCCGGTGCGCGGCGCACCACTGCCCCGGACGGCGCCCCGGCGGCATGCAGGCCGCCCGGCATCTTAGATAGAGTTCCGTAGTGGACTTCCGGAAACGGGTCCCACCGCCGGGCGTCCCGCCACGGCCCAGATGCACGGAAGTGGTGAATTCTCAGTGACCGCAGAGAACGAAAGGCCCGGCAACCCCGGCATGCCTGGGGTTCCCCCGGCCGTCGGATCCGGCGCGCGGTCCGCGCCCGCCGCACCGCCTGCACCGCCCGCTGTGCCCCCGAAACCGTCTGGCCGGCCCACAACCGCAACGCCCGTTGTGCCGCCGCGCCCGCCGGCAACTCCGCCAGCGGGGCCGGCTGCGCAGCCGCCCGCCCGCCCCTCCGCACCGCC
>NZ_JBVAYY010000018.1:0-60630 GCF_055412885.1 Pseudarthrobacter leeuwenhoeki
TCCGAACCCGGCGACAACACCCCCCGGATCATCAATAACAGGGCGAGAAAGTCATACCGGGTCCAGCGACCAAATCCCCGGCCTTCGGGGACCCAATAAATGTAACGGGTCGGAGGTCCGACCCCCCCAACAAGAATTTAGTAAACCTTGTCGGCAAGCTTGTCTGCGAGGTCCGCAGGGGCGAAATCGTTCGTGTGGTAGGTAGTCCACCCCTGCTCCGCGAGCCAGTCATCGCGTTCGTCATCCCGCTCGACAAGCACTGCCACGCGCGAAGTCGCCCACGAGAGATCAACTTGCCACTGGTTGTCGGGGCCGATGTCGGCTCCCCAATCCCCGAGCTCCACATTGACTTCCACGAGCTCAGGAATAAGTTCCTGCAGTTCAGGACCTGATTCGGTGAAGACCGTCAGCCATGGGCTTTGACGCACGCGGACAGGGATGTTGTCGTCGTGGGACACATCCGAAACGCTACCCGGTTTCTCCACGCCAGTAGTGGCAATGGGGTTCAGCGCTGCCCAGTCCTTGAAGCCAAGCCCGATCTGACCATGGACGCCAAACAGGGACCCGCGGTCGAGATTGGAATTGAATAGCTCGCAGCTTGTTTCCGGCACTAGGACGCAGCAGTGGCAGGCGGCCAGGTTACGTGCATCGGTACCAGAACCGCGGGACTCGATGCAGACAGGATCCGCTGAACACCAAGACGTGCGGAACAGTCCTTCGTCCAAGGAAGGCCCGAGGCGCTTGGGGCTCGCCTGTGCAGCGATGCCGCCCAGGCTGCCTGCGGAGTCGGACGAAGCCGTATACAAGAGCACTCCGACTTGATTCGGACCAACATAGAGGCGTTCCCGAATAGACGACGCGGGGTAGCCTGCGTCCAGCGAGAGCTGATCGATGATGATGTGCGAGAGGGTGTGGATCAGGGTCTCCACGATGCTGACGGGAGTCGGATCCTGGCCGCGCTGCTCAGCTGCACGCTTCGCGTTCAGGCGGAGCGTTTTCTCCCTGCCGGCTGCGAAGTCCGTTTCAGCCCAAGCCTCGACCTGTGATCGGTCCAGAGCCACAAAAAGTCCCTCACCCAGCGTCTCAATTGCGGGCAGCCAATTCTGGCGGTTGTCGTCCGGTGAAAGCGGAGACAACTTGGCGTCAGGCTTGTCTTCACTCCTAGGGTGTAAACGGCTAAAGCCGTACAGCGCGCGGACCTCCCTGAGCCGGGTGACTTTCCGTGCAGCCTTGATCCAATGTTGGTGGGTTTCAGGCACAGCCACCTTCTCAGCGACGAAGTCGGTGTCCGGGCTGTCACGGCGGCCGTTCATCAATGCGAGGAACTCCTGCTCCCGGAGCTGTTCCTCGGAAAGCTCGGTTTCCTCACTGCCATGGAACTGACGCTTTATTTCGGCGCGAAGTTCCTCAACGGAGAAGCGGCGGTCAAATTCCTGAACCACGCCCTCGAGAACCCAAGTGGAACCGGGCTCCAGAGCCTGCGGCTGACTGAGCTGGGAGGCTTTTGACGTCACCACCTTGGCGAGAAACTCAGAATACGGCGGGATGGAGATCGCCGACCGAACCACCGGGAACCAAACATTTGAAGCGCCGCGCTGAACGGTCTTGGGGGCCTTGCCGCATTCGCGTTCCCGATAACCCCAGCCGAGCCACGGACGATTGCCTTGGCACTTCATTTCCTTTAAAGAAATGGAGTTGAACGCATCCGCCATGGTCCGAGATTTCCCGCACGAGCACCGGACAACCATGTCGGCCAGTGATGATGTTCGGCCTTCTGACGCAAGCGACAGCAGATGGTCAGTGTCATCGCTTGGCGTGAAGCCGTGCACCCAGTACGAATATGGGAAGTCATCGATGTGCCCGTCTTCGCACGCCACCACAAATCGGGAAGGGGTCAGCGGGGCCAGCGACTTACACAAGCCACACTTCGGGTCCTCGTACGAGGCTTGCAGCTGCTGAACCCGTCCAATTCGGTTGCAGCTGGGGCACACGAGCATTTGCGGAAACCGGACAACGGGGATCTTCCCCCGCGCGCCTGCGGGCGGCAGCAGAAGCTCGGACACTTTCAAGCTGCGTGCTAGACGGGGCTCGCTAACAGGCTTCAGGTGCTTCCTGTCCCATTGGTCAATGCTCGTGATCATGAAGCTGTTGTTCTCGGCGGGGAATAGACTCCCTACCCCGAACGTGGAGATCAACTGGCTGCGTCGGGCAGCGTAGGTCTTTCTAGCCAAGGGAGGCGTCCTTCCTCATAGGGGCCGGCCTGAGCGCGGTTTCGGCGTCCACGTCGCGCATGCTTCGTGGTGTCGGCCAGGGAATGCTGCTCGTGCTGTAGACGAAGTCGGGATCTTCTAGGGCTTTGCTGGAATCGATGAGAAGAGAGCGAGGTGAATTCTTCTTGCCCTCGTAGGGCAGGTCAGCGTCTGCCAGGGCAGCCTTCCGCCAGATGTTCAGCAGCCGCTCTAGCTCCTCGCGTGTTGCCGGGGCCTCTTCCGGATCGACGGCCGCTACTCGGTCGCCGATCCACGACATGATTTCGTCCACGGCGGGGGACTCGTCCCTGACATGGCCAGCGGCACTCCGCAACTCGGGGACGAGCATCCGCAGCGCAGAGACTAGCGTGGCGTGAAGTCCGCGGTCCCGCGACCTGGCCGCGAAGGGCGTGGCACTCGTGGCTTCCACCGCACGGTACAAGGCACCATGAAAGTCGTTGAACGATTCGTAATGCGACCGGTCCCGCGTCCGGGCTGCATTGAAGATCGTCACGACCAGGCCCGGGTGCACACGCCCTACCCGGCTGGTGGCCTGGATGTACTCGGCACTTGACTGCGGCTGACCCATGACGGCCATCAACCCCAGACGGTCAACGTCCAGCCCCACAGAGATCATGTTGGTGGCCAGCACCACGTCTTCGGGGGTGAGCCCACTTCCCAGGCTCTTCTCCAGAGACTTGAGAGCCTCAGGAATCTTATGGTTCTCCACGCGGCTTGTCAGCTCACTCAGCTGGATACCCCGCGCCCCTAGCCGGCCTTCTCGTTTGGCCAACAGATTAAGCCGGGCCCGGACGTCGTCGTATACCTGAAGGTAGGCCGAGCCGAGGACTCGGAGACTGTTGAAGTACCCGATCAGCGTCCAATAGGGGTCACGGACCTCAGTAGTGACATCTTCGATGACGGTTGCTGAGTGAAGCAGCGATGCGTAGGTGCGCACCATGAGCGTGGCATGGCTGGTGCCCGAGGCGAGGACCCCGACGTATTGCCGGGTCCCGAGGCCGTCAGCTGGTGCCTTCTTGGCGAAAAATGAGTCGTCCGGGTCCAGCCCCGGCGGCGGAAACAGACTGGAGCCGCGGTTGAAGACTGATCGGATTTGGTCCTTGGCCCGTCGGATCGTTGCCGTCGAGGCAATGATTTTTGGCTTCCGGCTGGCGGCGCCATCTCCACGTCCGATGCCGCTTGCCGCCAAATCGACTGCTGTTTCAAAGAGGCCGACGGTTGAACCGAGTGGACCTGAAATGAGGTGCAGTTCGTCCTGAATGATGAGGTCCGGGCCCAGGTCGTCAGACGAGATACGTCCGAAAAGGGTCGCTATCTCTCCGCGCCATGACATACCGGCGAACTTGTCAACAGTCCCGATAACGAGTTCTGGGCGCTCCCGGTAGACATCTGTGTCGATGATGTGAACGGGTAGGCCGTCCGAAAACTCGCACGCCTTGTTGGAGCAGCTCACGAGCATCCGGTCAGAGGGCACTTTGACGATCCGATAGTCGTCGACGGTGAGCCGAGTGCCGCACCAAGGGCAGGCCTCGATCTGCTTCGGGTTTCCCTCGACTACTTCCTGGTTGTTCCGAAGCTTGCCTAGGTTCGTCCGGGCAGTAGCGATGTCGTTGGGCGTAGCCCCTCCGCCCACCCAGAGCCCGATGCCGAACGGTGCACCGCCGACCCTATCCTGGTTCTCCAGCCGCACAGTTTCCAGGGAACAAATGAGCATGGCAGCACGCTCAAATTGCTGGATCGTCAGAAGCCGGAGGGTATAGCGCATTATGACGGCCACGCCCCGAACACTCGTGTTTCTCAGCCGCCGAAGTATTAGGAGGTAGGCGACAAGCCCGAGATACGCTTCAGTCTTTCCTCCGCCAGTGGGGAACCAGAGAAGATCTGCAACATCGCGTTCTGAGTGCTGATCGTCGGTTACTGACGGCAGGTTGATGAGGATGAACGCAATTTGGAAGGGGCGCCACGCCTGGGCGCCAAGTACGAACTCGCCCTTGCCTCCCATTCGCACCCAATCCTGGCGCGAACGCTGCATGTGCATGGCCTGGTTCGCCAGCTGAAATGCCTCAAAGGCTTTCTCATCTTTGACCAGCAGCTGGATGCCGGCCTTGATTCGGTTGTGGGCCGTCCCCGCCTGCTTCATATGCTCGGCCGCGACACCCCGCAAGTGCTGGGGGACATGGGCCTGGCCGTCCGCGGTCATCGGGTCACTCGTTGCCGTAATCCACGACGAGTAGTCCTGAGCGAGCAAATTGAGCTGAGCGACGACATCATCGCGCGTCGCCGAACCCATGAACGACAAGGACAGGTTAGCGCCGCTGACGCCGGCCATGGACCGGTGGACATCTTGCCGGGGCACGAACGTCGTTCTAACACGCTGACAAAGCCTGCCGTCAACGTCGGACGCCTCCACCTCGACCGCGCAGCCATGCCCGGCGCCGAAGATCATGTGGTTTCGGTAGAGGAGCTCGGACGACGCCAGGTCGGGGTCCGAAGGAACGTTGGTACGCAGCTTCGAACGATCCACAAGAGCGGGCTTCGGGGTGTGAACGGAGAGTCCAGCCTGGAACCAGCACGCCACGTCTTTATCTGATGTCGGCTCAGGTTTGGGCTGGGTGTTACGCAGCACCACGGTCACTGTGACGACGGCCTCTTCGGGAGTGCGTACCAAGGCGTACAACTCCAGAGCCCCGCCCTCCAGCAAATGCCGCTGGGGCCCAGCTGAAGACAGGTCGATTGGGATCTCGGGGAGTTCCGCTGGCGTACGCTGCCAGTCATATGCGTCGCGGCGTTTGCTGCCGCTGTCCCGGACGGTCGGCACCGGGGCGTACCTGGCGGCAGTGGGCGCGACGAGTAGAACCGTTGAAAGTGCTGTGTCAACGGAAATGGTTAAGCCCACGCTGCTGGGGTACGTGAGCCGGGCGTTGGCCACCGGGCTGTCTACGGAGGCCTCGCCGGAGGAGGCAGCGACGGACTCCGGTTCGTCGGGTGCCTCTGCATAGGTGTCGTCCGCAGCCGGCCAGAGTACTCCCGTGACATAGCGCTCAAGAGGGCGCTCGGTGAGGAGCTCGTCGGTAGCGCCGGGCCCGTAGAGGTCCGTCACCAGCCGGTCCACCATTTCGCGGCGGAAGGCGTATTTGCTATCTAGGGTCGACAAGGTCATTCTCCTAATCCTTGATCCGGCTGATCAGTCCGGTAAGCCGGGGTACAAGCCACATACCGGAAGAACCGAGCCCCCCGAGTTTGGTTTCCTCCGGATGGCCGGTGGCGCACTCGATGGATGTGACCCGGGCGCCGGTGAAGGCGCTGGGCCACTCCTGGCTGCGGTTGCCCTTGAAGCCGAAATTCTTCTTCAGCGCGAACGCAAAAGATTGGCTGGTTCGGCCGAGCCGGCGGCCGTCGCTGGTGGTCAGCTCGTAGCGAGGAACTTCACCGGGCTCCGGCTGGGACTCAATGCGGCCCGAAACGACTTCACCCAGTAGGGTATCCAGAACTAGGCCCTCCTGAACGGCGTGAGCGTCTCCGTCAGCGGGGTAATAAGGCGAAATGTCGTCGACGTCGGAGTTCAAAAACTCCATCCGCGCCGTGTACTGCCCGTACTTGCCATAAGCCTTCTCCAGCCATCGTCCCCCGGATCCGTCGGCGTGCTTGAGGATCTTCTTCGGCAGCTTGGTCGAGACTATCTCTTCTCGAGCCCGGCTCAGGGCTACGTACTTCTGCTTCAATGTGGCCGTGTTCTGCTGGGCGGCGGGTGATCCGAACTCCGGTTGCAGATAGAGGACATTGGTGAACTCGAGCCCCTTGGCCCGATGTACCGTGGAAACGATCAGCGGAGCGACGTCGGCCACCGTGAGGGTCAAGGGGATCGATCTGCTGCGCAGTCGTTGGCTGAGCTGGGGGACATTCAGCGAGTCGTAGGCGGAGAAGTTGCCCTCGGCCGTCTTCAATGCGAGCCAGCGGTCGGCTGATGCCTCGCCGAAGAGCTGATTCAGTCGGGACTTGATCTCATCGGCGTCGTACGTCCTGTCTTCCAGATCCTTGAAGACCTGATGGACCCACGGCGCCACACTCATGTCCTGTGCCTTCCGCCGGATCAGGTGCGGATATCCGTTCTCCCACAGAAGTTCACTCGCGATGAGGACTTCGTAATTGGTCGAACACAGCAGGGCTGTTGTGTCGCCTTCATTGGGGCCGAGAGCCCCTGACTCATTGAGTACGGAGGTGCTCGAAACTTCCCTGCGGAAGTCGTCGAGCAGGTTGTGTGCGGTCTCGCAAGCTGGGGCATCGAGTGCTCCCAGGTTGCGGATCTCGTCGCCAACGGCGATGAGCTCCCTGGTGCGATCGGTCACCGCCCTATAGTGCTTTGCCAGGGTCTGTTGATCCGCGTCAAACTCCTTGACGAGTGTCTCGATGAGCTCCGCCGAGGTGAGTTTGGACTCGGATTCTTCCAGCTGGAAGTCGTAAATGCCCTGCAATGGGTCGCCGAGCACGGTGAAGCCGAAGTCGTCGCCAAGAGCGGAAAATAGCGCCAAGACGAGCTCCGCGCGGTCGCCCACGAGGTCCTGAGCTTCATCGACCATGATGTGCTTTAGGTAAGTGACCCGATCGGGCGTCTCGTCTCCGGCGATGTATTTCGTGGCTTTTCGGATCCGGGCGTCAAAGCTGTCGCCCAGAGTCTCTTCGCCCATATCGAGCAGAATCTGCGCTGCAAAGGAGTCGAAAGTTCGGATTTGAAGTCCATCGAGGTCGTGGGTGCGTGCCCGTTTCCTGACGGCTTCGACGGCGGCGCGGGAAAAGCTCAGGACGAGGATTTCGTCCGCGGGGTTCAGGCCATCGTCCACCAATGTCTTCACTCGCGCCAGCAAGACCTCAGTCTTTCCTTGGCCGGCCGCGGCCGTGACGAACATCCGCGCTTCGGGTTCAGCTTCTGCTACGGCTAGTTGACTGTCGTCGAGTTCAATCTCAGCGAGCACTTGTCGCCTCGTGCTTCCACAAATAGTCCAGCTGGGTAAACGCCAGCTTGTGGCCGTGCTGGTCCAGATTGTCCTTTACGTTGATGATCAGGACCTCTTCGCTTCCTCCGTTGAGCGGTCCGCGGAGACCGCGTCCGATCATCTGGATGTATTTGTTGGGTGAGAACGTTGGCCGGCAGACGTACACGGCGTCGACCTTGGGTGCGTCGAACCCCTGGGTAAGCACATCGAAGTTGGTCAGCACGCGGATCCTACCGTTGCGGAAGTTCTCGATAATTGAACGCCGGTGGCCCAAGTCCGTCTTTCCGGAGATGGCTGCTGCCGGAATGCCCTCAACGGAAAGGACAGCTGCCAGAGCCTCGGCGTGTTCCACCGACGCGGCGAAGACCAGCGTCGGCCCCTTTGTTTCGGATGCCTTTATGTGATCCAGAATGGCTTCGTTGCGCTGCGTGCTGTCGGCTACCTGCTGCAAATCGATCCGGGCCTCAAGCATGGCGCTTTGGGAATCCTCGTCCGTGGCCGAGCGCATGTCCTTCAGCTTGAGTTCGATACCTTTCAGCTCTTCATGGTTCACCTTGGCCAGAACGCCCATGCCTTGGAGGTACTCGTGGGCGTTCTCCGCGCTGAACTCGTCTGGCTCGATGAGATTACGTCCGAATCTGGCAACCAGCCGCTCAGTCTCCTTCTCATTGGTACCCCGGTAAGGAGTGGCCGAGAGACCTAGCAATGACCGGGACTTTTCAGTGAATGAGCGGCCGAACCAGGAAAGAACCGGGGTGTAAGACGTTGCGGTCGCCCCGTGGGCTTCATCGATGATGACCAGGTCCGGTTTAGACATCCATTCGTACATGGAGCGCCGGTTCTGTTGGATGCTGGCCAGCGTTTGAATGGTTGCGACGACGAGGTGCAGCTTAGTTTCTTCCCGGATGGCGCTGTTCCCACCCCAAAGCCTGCTTACCGCCATTCGCTCACCGGGAGCTCCCGCCGCTTGCCAGACGTAGGTCCACGTGTCAATGGCCTGCTCGCAAAGTTCTTCAGATTGGGCGATCCAGATGACCAGGCGGTGATCTTCCTTCGTAGAGGCTTTGATATCCCGGATCACGGATTCAACGGCCACGCGTGTCTTGCCGGCGCCCGTGGGCAACTGAACCAAACCGCGGCTGTGCTTGGTATGCCCGGCAAGAAGGTTGACGATCTTCTTGCTGGTCGTTTCCTGGTATGGGTGAAGGGGGTTCAAACCGACCGGTCCAACGAACTCCTCACGTTCCGGCTTCTTCTTGATTGATTCTCCAGCCATGGCAGGGGAGAAGCCGAGCTCCTTCACGAACTCCTGGGCGGTTCGGCCGCCGCGGAATTGGTCCGGTGTTTCGATACCTGCCTCGGAAAGTGCCGGCTTGAGCACTTTGAGGAGACTGCTGCCATGCAGAATGCTGACGATCTCGAATAGGCGCTCATCGGTGAGCTTCAGATCCCTGGCATCCAGCATTTTCATGACGGCATCGGGGATGAGCTTCAGGAGGGTCTCGCGACCCACTAGCTCGGCCAACCTGCCAGCGTCCGTCTTCTGCCGGTTCACTCGTCCGATGCGAAGCGCGGCGTCGTGGTCTTTCTTGAGTTGCCGCATCGTCTGCATGACTTGAGATGCAGATTTGTTGCTTCCAAAAGCACCCAGAATCGTCGTCAGCAGAGCTTGTTCTGTTTGGGGCGCCCGGTAGTAGAGCACACCGTCCTGCAGGATGGACGCCTTCGGAGTAGCCTCTGTCCGGGAATCAAAGCTATTGGTGCGAATTGCACTAACCGTCGTGCAGGGCACACACACCGTCTGAACGGCGACTTCTCCAGCCGCACGTTTCAAGAATGGGTACAAAGACTTGATGCTCTGAGCTTCTTCATTATCCAAAGGCGTCACATCGACCGACGTATGGAATTCGACGGATGTGGCCTCAACGCCCCATTTGTCCTTAATAGCTCCGTCCAGTTCTGCGCGGCCTGTAAAGAGTGTCGGAGCGGCCGCCACGTTCACCAGGAATTCGCGGCTTTCGGGATCAAGGGCCAGGACGACTTCCGAGGTCAAGTATCGAGTCTTCCGATCCGTGCCGAGAGGTACGACCAGCTCTTTAGGGGCACGGACGCCGAGGAAGGCCAGGGCTCCGTAAAGCTCATGGAGCTGCTGCGTGGGCAGCTTGTCTTCAGCCAGAGAAAGGACGTAGGTCCAGTTGACCTGCTTGGCGAACGTGGGCAGGCGCAGGGCTACGGATTCCTCATGTCCTGGATGCGGGAGATAGTCACTCGGAATCCCCTCAATGGTGCCGACACAGTGCTTAGTGTCTACCAATCCCAGCGGAGTCTCAAACGAGCCATGCTGCTTGACCCACCACAGGTCGGGACCGTCTATGGTCTCCGCACCGCGGAAAGAACTCGTGAATTCGATTTTCGTCGGATACTGCGGTCGACTTAAGAGCGTGCTTGTCACCTTCGCGCGTGTCGTTGCTGACGCGTTGACCAGAAGGTGCAGGCCATCGGTGGTCAGGGCCTGGGTGAACCTAATGCCCGCCTCTGAAACGGGGGCGGGACCGGTCCGGGACTCGGAAGAGATCCTGCTTGCTTCGGCCGACTTCCAAAGTTCGTAGCTTGAGCCGTCGCGAGTCATTTTGGCTTCGCTCAGGGTCGTGCGTGCGCCAAGATTCTTCAGGAGTGCCAGGTCATTGCCGTGAAACCGGTCATCCACGAGCAAGTGCTCGTCTTCAATATTTGAAGTGGGGATGAGCGGGCCAGGAATCCAGACTTCACCGAGTGGACGCCATTTCGTATCCCGGCAACGGACCAGAATACGTCCCGGGGTCGTGCGTTCACTAACAATGGAGAGGCTCTCCGGGACAGGAAGCGACCGGGTGAGCCGCCAAAGAGACTCGGCCAGCTCCTTGTCCGCGTAATCCTGAGCAACCTCGCTGGCGACCCGGCTGATGACTCCCCGGCCGTCCTGGGCTTGAAGGTCCAGGGAACGGAGGTAACTGTTGGCGCTCCCATGGTGCATCAGTTCGTAGGAGACAACGCTCGGCGATTCATCGTCCGGGCCCAAAGGCAAGAAGACTCGAGACGTGATGGGCGGCTGCACGCTGCCGTCGGTCATCAGGACGATGCGGCTGCGGCGCATCGCCTGCCGGTAGTCGCTGTAGGACTTGTCGATGAGGGCAGCCAGTTGCAGGGCGTTCTCGTAGTCTTGAAGCTCGCCACCTACGACGACTTCCTCCAGCCATTCCTCGACGGAAGCGCGCTTGAGGTTAGCCTCGCCAAGGATTCGTATGACCTGGGGCTCGCGGCCGCGCAAGGCTGCCGGGTGCAGCCATGGCCGATCTCGCGGAACCCAAGAGTCCCACAGGTTAGTAAGGCGCGTCGCTTCGTCCAGACTGGGCTGGATTTTGATCTCGTTGGGCAGGTGCAGGGTTCCAGACCGGTCAGGCAGACAAGGGACGAAAGGCAAAATCGCGTATATCGGTTTGTTGATGACCCCGTCTGCCCATGAATATGACTCCTTTGCGCGGGAGGGGAGGATATCCAAGAAGAGACCAGGGTCATCTTCCGAGCTCAGACGGGGGAGTGCACCTGCAACCATCCGCGGGAGTGCCCGGGTCAGGATCTCCTGGTTGTAGCGGGTCTGAAGCATACTGTGGCGGTCTTCGTTCATTTTGAACGCGGCGTTCACGATACCGCGTAGCGATGTCTCGTGTTGGGTGGGGAAGTAGTTCCAGAAACGCCCGAGTTTGGAGCGCTGGTTGCCGGTGATTGGCACCGCCCAGGAAACGTCAACGTGCTGACGGGCGACGATCGATCCTGCCTCGGCGGCCGCTTGTGCGCTAACCTCATGCTGATGATGGAAGACGAGCCATGCGTCGCTCTTGCTACCGTCGCTGAGGATAACCTTGTCGCCGTCCCTGGCGGCCGTCCAGGTGACAGCTGACTTCCTAACGCGGTCATCAAATTCCAGAGAGCCGATCTTGTCTGAAAACAGGAGGAACTCCTGGGGAAAGTTCTTCATTTCGTCAGATAGCCAGCTGCTGCCTGAGAGGGGCAGCTTGACGATAGTCGTGGCCCACTCCATCAGCTCTGCAAGGACCGGGTCCTGGGTGCTTTCGAGGGCTGCATCGACCGGCGTCGCTATGCGGAGAATTGGGTAAGCTTCGAGACCGGGGTACAGCTTCTCAAGGGTTTCGCGGCTGCGGTCCTGACTCCAGGAAACAGACCCGCTCCGGCTGAAGATCTGAGGGTCCGCGGTGACTTGGATTACGGATTTGAATCCCAACCCGAAGCGGCCGATCGCATCGTCCCTTTTCTCGGACGAGTGAGACAACATCAGCGTGCGGAATCCGGCCTCAGTGAACGGCTGTCCTTCATTTGCACAGAAAAGTGCATCCTCGGTCAGAACAACTTTGATGCGGCCGCCGGGCTCATCGATGGCGTCGGCGGCATTCTGGATCAGCTCGTTGAGCTGCTTTCGCCCGTACCCGCTCTGCGAGATGGCCGCTTCGATGTTGCTGTGCTCGCGAACGAGATCTGGTCGCGCCCGATATGCATTGAGTGCGCTTTCCGTCTCCGCTGCCACGAATTTGCTGAGCGACGATTCCGTCCCAGCCCATGACTCTTGAACCTTCATTGGTTCTTTCCCCCACTTGACAAGAGTGCCTCCGGCTTACACCGGTGCTTTCCTGATCATTCTTATCACTGTGGAGCGACATTGATATCGATCAAGGTGCAGGTCAGATGAATTGTCTCAGGAATGTTGCAATTGCGGCGATGCCATAACAAGCCCGAGAGCCGTCAGCCGTGACAGGGCGCTCAGAGCATTCCGCGCTCTAACAGATGGGCCAACCGATGTCGTGTGTCCTGACGCCACTGCAGCAGTCCTGTGACGCCTCGTAGCCTGGACTTCCATCAGGGGCTGTAGATATTAGTCGCAGTTCGGTCGCCAAGGACATGATTCAGGGGCAGAGGAGCGAGGCGCCGAAGGCCTACTCTGTCGCCAGCAGTGCGTAGATGCGTCCGGCAGATAAGCGCTACATGAAGACGAGTTCCGAACTCGCGGCGGAAAGAGCCTGGGGCTGTTCCTGGGAGTTGCGAATGGCTTCCTCTTGCGAAGCCTCAGGTGCCTTGACCCCCTCGGTGTAGGCGGCCGACCCCTTGGTGCCAACCTGGGTCGTTTTCCACTCCGCTCTTGTGATCCTGTCGAGGAAACCCGGGTCGATTTCTTGGCCCAGCGCTGCCGCTAGAATGTGAGCCGCGAGACGGGGTGGAATGGCGTTGCCGATCTGTTGCGAGACGTCCTTCCCTGACCACGGGTAGTTTGCGGGAAATGTCTGGAGACGGCCTGCTTCTGAAACCGTGAGCCGGTCAAGTTCGCTACCGTTTGAGAACAAGCGATTTCGAGTAACTTTCCCCGTAACCGTGAAGGCGGGTTCCTTCGAGGTGCGCCTGCCGCGGGCCTTCGGATCGCCGCCGGTTCCGTAGTTCGAGACGAGCTCGAAGGTCCCTGGCCGGTCGAGAGTTTGGCCGATGCTCCGGTATGGAAGTAGGGCATCGTGCTCCGTGGTGACCGGCATTTGCCCTCTCCTGAAGCGCCGATGCGTCGGGATCGGGAGGGACGGTGTGACCTGCCGGTTTGCGAGCAGAATTGCACGCCGCCGTGTCTGCGGGACCCCGAACTCTTCTGCGCAGAGTACCCCGGTCACCGTCTTGTAGCCGAGCATCTTAAGGACGTCAGCCATAGCTTCCCACACCGGTAGGACTGCGGGTACCTGCTCCAAAACGATTGCTTCGTAGGGGGTCCCGGCGCGCTGGGCCTCCAGCGCCCATCGCAGCGGCTGCAGTACTAGCCCGGTTCGTTCGTCTTGAAGAGCCGCAAGTTCCTGAGCGATGTCGTCCCCATCGGCCATGCGGCCAATGAAGGCCAAGACCTGGCTCAGGGCCTTGCGGCCGGCGCCTGCCCCGGCAACCGTGTATGTCTGACATGGCGGCCCCCCGGCGAGGACCGTGGCTCGGGGAAAGTCGTTGGGACTGTACTGCCGAACGTCACCTTGTACGGTTTCAAGTCCAGCGGCGCGCCTTGTTTCGCAGGCGTTCTCGTCCCACTCGATACCAGCGGCGGACAGTCCCAGCCATTCGGCAGCAACATCCAACCCGCCGGGGCCCGCGAATAGATCCACCATTAGAGCTTCAGAAACGGGTGGGGCGGGTTGCATGCTGGTCATAGGACACGATCATATCGGTCGCCGGTACTCTGACCGACTTGCATCGCCGACTGCCAACGGTCGTCAGCCGCTATGACCCTGTGGGGCGATCCTTTGGTTGGTGGCAGCGGTTACAGTGACGGTCATCATCTCTGGTGAAACTCAAGGAGTTCTGACCGAAGGCGAAAAGATGAGGACGCTGATTGTGAGCGGCCGGTTATCGACTGACACAGAGCTTAAAGCTCAAATCGTTCCAAGGTCCGAGGTGACCAATAGGATGAACGCAGACGTACCCGTCCCACTAGCACTCGTTGGAATGGCTGGAGAGCTGTCTCTGGCAGTCCAGTCGCAATGAACAGAATGCCGAGAGATAATGTCTGAAAGCACCGGACCGAACCGTCGAAAGCGCATTCGCGCCGTCTTGGAAATATTGGCTGCGCACTCCGAGGGAGTCGCTAACACGAAAGACGCGGACGGGATCTTCCAACTCGCCATCGAACGCGTTCCTCTCAGCCCCGCTGAATCTACGACCAATCCGAGCAACCAGCTCCGCGGATACTCAAGTTTGTCCTTCGACTCCATCGGCCTGGTCGTGGCGGGGTGGATGACCAAGACGGACGGGATCTGGCGCATTACGCCCGAAGGGGTCAAAGCGCTCGACGTTTACTCCGGGGCAGACGAGCTGTTCGGGCAGATGGCAAAGTTGAGTGCCGCCCAGACCGCGGCCCGAAAGGCTAATCGCGCAGAACAACTCCGAACGGTGCTGGTTTCACGGAACTCTGCTGAGGATGTTTTCCGGACCACGACTGCGCTGTTCGTGCAACGGGGTCTCCGCGAGGGCACGTCAGTGTTCGACCCGGACCGTGACGTTTGGACGGTAGAGGCAATTTCGGAAATCCGGCAGAGGTTTATCGACGCTCCTGACATGGGCGAGGGGACGTTCGTCGAGAAGGTTCGCCAGCAGTTTGCGGAAGCCTCCGATGATGCTCGTCTGCTGATGGCCGAGCTCGTGACTTGGCAGGTGCTTCCGTCGGTAGACCGGGCCATCGGATTCGGAAAGAAACGCGAACGGATCTCGGCAGTTTTGCAGACCATGGATGAGCCGGTTGCCATTCCCGAGCAGGTTCTCAGCGGGCTCAAGAATGGCGTCGTCATGCCCGGCCAGGCCATGAACAGCAACACCTTCCAAGCGATGGTGGTAGTTATTTCGGTGGTCGAGGCCTATCTTCAGGCAACGGTGGAGACGCAGCAAGAAGTGATGCAGGATCCGTGGGCTTGGAAATCCTTCGTCTTCGGGGTGAAAGGCCACAACTTCCCGACGCAACGAAACGCTCTGCTCTACATGGTCCATCCGGAGACGTTTACGGATAGCTTCTCCGACGAGGACAAAGGTCTGATACGAAACGCGTTTATCAGTCACGACGCAGATTCCACCGGGGATGTTGACCGGGACCTGTTTAGCATCGGCCTGCGTATGCAGCAGGAGAGCGGCAAGCACATCGACTTCTATGACGAGGAGCATAAGCCGCTGTGGAAGAAGGGGAGCAGCCCGAGGCCCAATAACGCCGGAGAAATTGGCGACGAAGCAACGGAACCGCTGCCGGCACCCGGAAACGAGCGGGTACCCTTCCCGCAAGCAGACGTTGCGCTGAGCGGCAGGGTGTTCATCAACCAAGAATGGCTGCAGGACTCATTGGATTTGCTGGAGTCAAAGCGTCAACTGATTCTGTTTGGCCCGCCAGGCACGGGCAAGACGTTCGTCGCCCTCGCCCTCGCCGAACACATCGCGCGCGACGAAGCGGAGCTGGTCCAGTTTCATCCGAGCTACGCCTATGAAGACTTCTTCCAGGGGTACCGCCCGGTCACTGTCAATGGCACCCTCAGCTACGAGCTCAAAGACGGTCCGCTTCGGCGGATCGTGGACAAAGCCAACAGGGCCAAGCACCGGAACTTCGTTCTCGTCATTGACGAAATTAACCGCGGCAACCTCGCCAAGATCTTCGGCGAGCTCTACTTCCTGCTGGAATACAGGCACCGGAAGATCAGTCTCCAATACAGCGCAGAGCCCTTCGAGCTCCCAGACAACCTCTTTATTATCGGCACTATGAATACCTCCGACCGCTCCATCGCCCTCATGGACGCGGCGATGCGGCGTCGTTTTGCGTTCCGTGAACTCCACCCCGCGCACAAACCTGTCTCTGGGGTGCTTAGCGCTTGGCTCGCCGCGCACCAGCACAACCAACTTGGCCAAGAGCCCGCAGCGCTGCTTAACCAGCTCAATACGAAGATCAAGGACCCTGCTTTCAGCATCGGGCCGTCGTACTTGATGCCGAAGCGAGGAGAACTCACCGCTGACGTCCTCGACCGTATCTGGTCATCGGAAATCCTGCCGCTTCTCGAAGAGCATCACTACGGCGAGGGCAAAGATGTCCTGAAGCAATACCGTCTCGAGACCCTGAGGGCGGAGCGTTCCGCAATAGAGAATGGAGCCGCCAGGGATACGACCGGCGAGAGCACACCACCGGCCGCGGCGGAATAGTCGTTGGCAATCTTCGAACTTCGTGAGAGCGGAGCCAGTCAGACGTTGGCGTTACCGGATGAGGTGGGCCGGGCGATTAACGACCTGGGGATCGCTACGGCCCTTCCTGAAGGAGGTGGCCAGTGGACTGTGTCCGCGGTATCAAAAGTAGGGGTGATCGCCATTGGGACCGACGAGCTTAGCATCCGACCGAAGATGCCCATATCGCGGCTCTTCTATCTCATGGGATATTCGCGGGCGCCGGGATATTGGCGCGACGACGACGTTTCGCTTTCCTCTAATGACGACCTGGTAAGCAGCATTGCCAGCTCATTTATCCGGCAGGTGAAGAACGCCACTGTCCAGGGGTTGCTTCAGGGATACAGGACCGTGCACCAGGCTGAGCCCTTGATTCGAGGAAGGCTCGACGTGGGGGCCCAGATTGGACGCCGTGCTGGCTTGCCGCTCCCAGCGGAGGTTTCGTACGACGAATACACCGTAGACGTGGCCGAGAACCGCCTCCTGCTGTCGGCGGCTAGAGCTCTTCTAACGGTTCCGCGTCTCGCCGAGTCTGACAGACAGTCCCTACGGAAGCTGCTGCTGAAATTCGATGGCGTGGCAACTGTCGCCCGACGCTCCGAGCTTCCCGACTTCAGGTTCACCCGGTTAAACACCCACTACCGCCCAGCCGTCGTTCTGGCCCAGATCATCCTCCGCCATGGTTCCTTGGAGCAGCCTTCCGGGGAGGTGACCGCTAGGTCGTTTCTCTTCGATATGTGGGAAGTTTTCGAGGATTTCGTCTCGGTGGCTCTTCGGGAAGCAATGGGCTCTAGCGACGGAAGAATTGATCTGCAATACAAAGGGAAACACCTGGACGTCGGCGCCAAGGTCTCTTTGCGACCGGACATAGTTTGGCATAACGATGATGTGGTTTTTGCAGTTCTCGACGCAAAGTACAAAGCCGAAAAGAATAAACGGTTCCCGAACGCGGACCTGTACCAAATGTTGGCCTACTGCACGAGGTTTAAAATCAAAGTCGGCCATCTTGTATACGCCAAGGCTCAAAATGCTGAACTCTCACACGAGATCGACGGCGCCGACATCCACATCTATAGCCACGCCCTGGACTTGGAGGCAAAGCCGGAGCAACTGCTTCAGCAGGTCCAGAACTTGGCTACAAAGATAATTGAACATTCAAAAGTCGCAAACTAGAGGCAACTTAGGTTGACCACGGTACTACAGTGATCAAGTGGTCGGGTAGCGTTCGGAATTAGTGCACGTTCGCGGACGCGGGTTTGGACGATGGTGCTGACGCACTACTCTGAGCTGAGCGTATTGTCGGCGCACGTGCCGCAGATGGGGGAACACAAATGGGGCTTTCCAACCGCGAGTACGTTGGCCGTGCTCTGGAAACCTTGGCAACCAGCCTTGGCTCCTACATTGGTTCAGTCCTGGAAGGTGTTGCCCCAGGCATTTCCTGGCCCAAGCTCCTGGAGCACAAGGACGCCAGCGCCGGTAGAGCGCCGATGACGTACTCGCCCTCGGATCCGAGCGTGCAACTCCGCGTCATGACGGAGCCTCTGGGATCCCTTGGCTACCCCTTCAATCTCACCCACGACGCCCGCAGCTACACTTCCGAACTTCGCCAGACCCGTAACCTCTGGGCCCACAACGAGACCGTCAACGACGCGGACACCTTCCGTGCGCTGGATACAGCTGGCCGGCTCGCCAAGCACCTGGGGCTGGATGGCGCGGCACAGGCGCTCAGCGCCCTGCTCGCTGAATACAAGTTGCGCGATACCTCGGAACGCGCCAGCGAAACTTCGGAGACCGGCGTCGGGAGCGAGGCAGGAGAGAAACCAGATCCACAGCCGCTCGAGCACCCGATCAAGCAGCATCCCGTCAGCGTGGAGATTACCGCAGCCGAGTCGCTCAGCTATGCCATGGTGCACAACGGCTTCAAGTTCGTGCGGCAGGTCAAGATCGCGAACCCGGGCACGGAGATCCGCGGCGCTGTGGTCCGCGTGGAGGTCTTTGCAAGCACCGGCAGGATCTCAGAGGACTTCAAGCAGTATGTCGACCTGGCGGCTGGGCAGGCGATCGTCTTAGACGACATCGACGTGCAAATCTCCGCCACCACGATGTATGAGCTGTCCGACAAGCAGCCGGGCCGGGTAGTCGTCACCGTCGAGTCCGGTGCGGCCAGCTCAGCGGCGACGGAACTCGGCAAAGCCGAAGCGCGTCTTCAACTCCTCCCGGCGCAGCTGTGGATCGCTGGCAGAGGTCTCGTCTCCTACGAATTCCTCGCCGCCTTCGTTCAGCCGCATCACCCGGCAATCGCCAAGCTGGTCTCCGAAGCGGCCGACCTACTGGCAAGCACCACTGGAAGCAGCAGTCTGGACGGTTACACGGACGGCGCCGAGCGGGTAGACGAAATCGTCTTTGCGCTCGCCCAAGCAGCCAGCAAGCGCGACATTCGGTACAGTATGCCGCCCGCCAGTTGGGGCCTTCAGGGCCAACAGGTCCGGACTCCCGCCCAGGTGCTGGAAGACCGCCTAGGCACGTGTCTCGATACGACGATCGTCCTGGCGGCCGCGCTGGAGTTCTGCGGAATTGCACCACTCCTGTGGCTAGTGGACGGGCACGCCTTCCTCGGGTACTGGAGGGAGGAAATGGCGCTTCCCACCGCGGCTTCCGACGACGTCGCCGAACTCATCAGCCTTGTCCAGCGTGGTTACATCGGCCTTATTGAAACCACTCTGCTGACCGGCAGCCAGACGATCACGCTTCCCATGCTCAGGATTAGTCCGGAATCGAAGTACATCGAGAGGGGTCACGATGAGATCCTGGCGGTCACTGACATCCGCCGCGCCCGCCTTGATGGCATCTACCCTCTGCCCGCACGGACGACGGCTGGTTCCGGAGAGCTGGTCGTCAACAACTACGTTCCGCAGGCCAAAATTGCCGCCGTGGTACCTGAGAAAAACGGTAGGATTTCCCGGCGCGATGGGACCGCGTCAGATGTTCCGCCGCGCGTCACCCAGTGGAAGAACGCGCTGCTGGACCTCAGCCTTAGAAACAGGCTGATCAACTTCACGGACACGGCACGATTCCCCCTCGCGGTTCCCAGTTCGTGGATTGGCCCGTTCGAAGATTTCGTCAGCAACGGCACCCCCATCGGCCTACTTCCGTCCAATCAGATCAGCGCGGTCCACCAGGAACGCGGCATCCGCTTCGGCCGGGACCTTCCGCAGGCCGAACTGATCAGCATGCTCAGCTCGAAGAAAACCGTCTTCGCGGAGGTGACCGAGGAGGTCTACAACTCCAAAATGCGCGGCCTGGCGTACAAAGCAAAGACCCAGACAGAAGAAACGGGCGCCAACAACCTTTATCTGGCCGTCGGCAGCCTTCTCTGGGAACTTGATGGCCGCACCCTGCGCTCGCCGCTAGTGCTCATCCCCGTCAACCTCACCTCGGCCGGAAAGAACGGGCTGTACCGGGTCACACTGGACGAAGCCGGGCAGTCAACGCCCAACTACTGCCTGCTGGAAAAGCTTGCCCAGACTCACGGGCTCCGGATTCCCGGTCTGGCCGAGCCTGCCGAAGACGGCTCCGGCATCGACCTGGACGCCGCTTTCAACGCAGTCAGGGAAGCTGTCTCTGCGAAGGGGCTGGCGTTCAGGGTCGAGAACACGGTGGACCTGTCCATGCTGCAGTTCGCTAAGTTCCGTCTTTGGAAAGACCTAGACGAAAGCTGGGAGCAGTTCGCCAAGAACCGCCTCGTGGACCACCTCATCAGCAGCCCGACGGAGCTCTTCAACGACCCGGTGGAGGCTGCAGAAGAGACGGACCTCGATGCTCTGTCTGCGCAGTGTCCCATTCCGGCCGACTCGTCGCAGCTGCAGGCCGTCGCTTCCGCGGTCGCTGGCCAGACGTTTGTCTTGGAAGGACCGCCAGGCACTGGCAAGTCCCAGACAATCACTAACCTACTAACACGCGCGATCGTGGAAGGTAAGCGTGTCCTGTTCGTCGCTGAGAAGCGTGCTGCGCTGGACGTTGTCCAGAAACGCCTTGAAGAGGTGGGCATGGGCCCGTTCTCTCTCGACCTTCACGACAAGGGGAGTAAACCAGCCGCCGTCCGCGCCCAAATCAAGCAGGCGCTTGAGCTGCGTCTGGATTCCGACGCCCAGCAGCTGGACACCGCTTCGACGGACCTCGCCTCCGCGCGTCGCGGCCTCATCCGCTATGCCAGCCGTCTGCACGAGGAAAACGGCGCTCAGCTATCCCTCTACAGTGCGCGGACTAAAGCTTTGACGTTCGATCCAGACGACTCCGCTCTCCCGCTAAGTGTGGAATTCACGGCTTCCGCGAATGAGACCGTCCTGGAACCCGTGCGCGCTGTGCTTCGGGAGCTGCCCGAATACACCGACCGGGCACGCCCCACCACGACTCACCCGTGGCGGTTCGTCGACTCCGCCGCCAGCGCTAGCGTGGGAGACCAGCTGATCGGCGCCGGACAGCGCGTCGACGCCGCGCTCGACGCAGTCCGTTCCGTTGAGGGGCTGCCCGACGTGGTGTCGTCCGCAACCACTCCCTCCGAACTCCGCGTCCTCGCTGCGCTCCTCGAGGACCGCAGCGTCCCGGTGGAGACCCTCGACGTCGTGAGGTCTGGTCAGTGGTCGGCTGGAGCTCAGCACTTGGAACAATTGGTTTCAGCCTTCGCAGCGGTGAACCACCCCGGTCTCGAAAAAGTTGGACCGGAGGCCATGGACCTCCCTCTCCAAGAAATCCTCGGGCGCGCTGAGCATGCGGCGGCCAGCGGATTCTTTGGACGTAAGAAGCGGATGTTGGCAGTAGTCGCGGAACTGGACGCAGTGGTGCACTCGGGAGCGAATGTCCGGCCAAAGGAGCTGTTGCAGCTGCTGCAGAACCTGGTTGCCGCGCAGCAGCAGATCCGCGGGCTTCAGACCGAGGCCCAGGCTGTTCCGGGCATGGCAGTCCCGCAGGGCTGGAACCCGTTGACCGAGGCCGGCCAGCAAGCGCTGGAGCACCGGCTCGGGTGGCTGCGCTGGGCCGCGCAGGCCGTCCAGCCCAATGCCGGCGACTACATAGTGCCCTTCCAAGCTGCGCTGCGTACGTTCCTCGACGGCGGCCAGCCGGTCCACGAGAACATGATCGCCTGGCTGTACGAGCTCGCATCAGCGTGGGAAGACCTCACGGGCCTCCCGGCTGTCGATCAATCCGAGCTCATCCGCTGGATGGGAAGCAGGGGTTTCCTGGGCGCCTGGGCCAGCACACGCGCCGCCCGAGGCCTCGACGCCGCAGGGTCCCGAGCCCTGGATCGTTGGCTGGAACTGCTGCGCCACGTGGAGCCGTTGAGATCCGTGGGCTTACACGGAGTGCGGACCGCAATTCTGGACGGCGAACTTGACGCGGATGACGCCGCCACGGCGTTCGAACGCGGACTGGCCGAAAGTTCCCTGGCAGAACGCAGCCTGGCAACCGGCCTGCAGGATTTCGACGCCCAAGCCCACGAACGGACAATCGAGCGGTTCAGCACCCGGGTCACGCTGGTGCGCGAGCTCCTCAAGCGCAACCTTGCCGCCGGCGTCGTGAGTTCACGGCGGGTATCGACGTCGTCAACGTCCGGCCGGATGGGGGAGCTGCAGCGACAGCTGACCAGGCAACGCGGCGGCCTTACCGTCCGCAAGCTGATGGAAAGCTACGCCGACCTCATCACCCAGATCATGCCCTGCACGCTGGTGAGCCCGGACTCCGTCGCACGGTTCTTCCCGGCACGAGCCGACCTCTTCGACATTGTGGTGTTCGATGAGGCCTCACAGATCCGTGTGGCAGACGCCGTCGGCGCCATGGGCCGCGGCGCCTCGGTGGTGGTCGTGGGCGACAGCAAACAGATGCCCCCGACGTCGTTTGCGGAATCGTCCAACGATTCGCTGGACGAGGTGGAGAGCGAAGTTACCGCCGTCGAGGACATGGAGTCCATCCTGTCCGAATGCGTTGAGGCGCGCGTGCCGCGGCAGTGGCTGTCTTGGCACTACCGCAGCCAGGATGAATCGCTCATCGCGTTCAGCAACCAGCAGTACTACGAGTCCAAGTTGTCGTCGTTCCCCGGGCCCTCTCATGGAGCCCCTGACGCCGGACCGCGCGGTCATGGCGTGAACTTTGTGCGCGTGGACGGCCAGTTCTACCGGTCGGGAACTGCCAAGGTGCTGCGGACCAATCCGATCGAGGCGAAGGCCGTGGTGGCTGAAGTGCGGCGGCGGTTCGACGGCGGCACTGAGTCGCCGTCCGTGGGTGTGGTGACGTTCAACCTGCAGCAGCGGGCCCTGATCGAAAGCCTCCTGCGAGACACCGAGGACCCTCGCATCATCAAGGCGCTGGACGAAGACCCCGAGGGTCTCTTTGTGAAGAACCTCGAAAACGTCCAGGGCGATGAGCGGGACGTCATCCTCTTCTCAACAGGCTTCAGCAAGAACGACAAGGGCTACCTGCCCCTGAACTTTGGCCCGTTGAACCGGGCAGGCGGCGAACGGCGACTGAATGTGGCTGTGACTCGTGCGCGGCGGCAGGTGATCGTGTTCTCCAGTTTCAGCCCGTCCGAGCTGCGGGCCGAGGAAACCAGCTCCGTCGGCATAAAGCACCTCCGCTCCTACCTGGACCTTGCCGAACACGGAACCGGCGCGCTGCCCTACGACGGGCGTCGCACTATCGCAGTTGACCTTCACCGTGAGGAGATCGCCGATGCGCTCCGGGACCGCGGTTACGCCGTCGCCACCGACGTCGGATTGTCCGACTTCAAGGTCGACATCAGCCTGGCGTCTCTGGACGCTCCGGACCGGCCGTCCATGGCAATCCTGCTGGACGGCCCGGCCTGGGCAGCACGGCGGACTGCGGGGGACAGGGACGGCTTGCCAGGGGATGTTCTTACCCGCATGATGCGCTGGCCTTCGGTTCAGCGGGTGTGGCTGCCGGCTTGGATCAGCGACCGCGAAGCAGTGCTGGACAAGTTGGAGATGGCGTTCGCTGAGGCGGCTTCGGGATTGCCTGCTCCAGTTCCGGACAGCTCCATCGGTGAACTTCCGAGCGGCCTGCCACCTGTGGCCTCCTCGACGGCCGGCAGCGTATTCGGCCACGTTCCTGCGGCTGCTCCTGTGCCGTTACTGGCCTCAGCGGCTGGCGGTTCCAGGATCGCAACCGCCGTCGTCGAGCCGGAAAGTCCCGCATACGAGCCGTGGGCTGTCCGGAGGTTCGGCAGTATCGATGTTTTGGACAGTCTGCCGTCGCGCAGGGCGGCGGCTTCCGTCCGGGAGGCGATCCGCGCCATCGTGGAGGCCGAGGGGCCTGTCCATCAGGAGCGGTTGGCCAAGCTTGCCTGCGCTGCCTTCAGCCTGAACAAGGTCAACGCCCAACGCGCGAATTCAGTACTGGATGTCCTGGATAAGTCAGTGCACTGCTGCGATGACGACGGCTTCATCTGGGACGCTTCTGTTGACAGGGAGGAGTGGTCGGAGTTCCGGACCAACGGACAAGACGTCGATCGGAAGCCGGAACACATCAGCGTGGTGGAGCTTCGAAATGCGATGGTGGAGATCGTCCGGCTGTCTGGCGGAATCTCCGTCAGCGAGTTGCACCGAGAAGCGATCCGACTTTTTGGCGGAAAGCGGCGAACTGCCGGTATCACAGCGCGGCTCAATGAAGGACTTCAGTATGGAGTCGCTACCGAGCGTCTTGAGCTGCGCGGTGATGTGGTTCACATGGCCGGGTAATACGCTATTCCAGCCGACGCAGACCTTGACTTGGGTGGATGGCAGCGCAACAACGAATAGAAAGGTAAACGATGGAGATCATCAAGGATCTTTTCACGAAGGCTGACTGGAAGGTGCTCTTCGATGCTCTGATGGAGAATACGACTTTATCCCAGTTGCACTGGAGCCTGGATCTTGACGTTGACGACTCGAAACAAGTTTCATTTTTGGCAGAGCCCAGCAAGGACACATGCGTTTATGTAGTCAAGACTTTGGCCAAGAACCCAAGTTATGAAATAGGCGCCCAGCAACTGAAGCGCGGACTTTGGGGCGTGCTGAAGAGCGAAGAAGTCGAGCTTGCTGACGACATGGAATTGGCGGAGCTGTTTGATTTGGTCGAGCGCAGGGTGGCCGAACCCGACCTCCAACTCCAGAGCCTCATGAAGGAAGAATTTCTTGTCGACCTCATGGGCGCCCTTGACAGCGGCAGAACAAGCGGTGACTGACGAGCGGGCGGACCTCTCCGCTCAAGCAACGGGGAGAAGCCGGTCCAGCACCCTTTCCCAGCGGATCAGCTCCTGTTCCAGGCGGACCGCCTGCCCGAACCGGTCATTGCCAAGCGCTTCATAAACGGCAAGCTCCTCAGCCGTCAGCCTGCTGAGTGCAGCACGGGAGGGTGTCCGGGCGGAGCCTCGGAGGACTTGCTGGCCAGGGTGACGAGCCCTGCCGACGCCTCACTCCGCAGCTGGGCAGACGCGTTGCTTAGGGCGAATTTTGCTGACAGCTTTTTGGGTTCTGCGATCCGCATCGATGCTTCATGAGCCACTGAGTCGGACAGGCTAGGGGGCCTCTTCAGGCTTCTCAGACGTTAATTTGGGAAGGTCGCTGCTTGGCGACCGCTTCGCCTCGATTTGGCCCGCCGCGCGGATCACGACATCGCCGCCCACCTTGGCGATCCCAACGGGGACTGCTTTGGCAACAGAAGAAACCGACGTCGACGTGTTCTTGGCGAAATCCGATAGGGACTTCCGCCAGGTCTCGCGTTCGACCTCCTTTTGGAGCAGGCCGTCCAGGCCGTAGATTTCGGCAAACGTTCCGATCAGACTGCTGGCGCTTTCAGCGGAGTCCAGCAGTGAGCGACTCTTCTGTGGGCGGCGGACACGATTGAAGTCGCTGACGTTGGCGGCGGCTGTCAGTGCGTCCAACAACGACTGCAGCCGGCTAGTCGCGGCATCTTCCCGCCTGGCTGCTGACCCTCGAATTGATTTGGCATGTGCTTCGATCGCCTCGGGATCGCGCTGACGCAAATGAACAAGTTCGAGCGTTTCGAGGCGCTGCTGATTCGCCTGGCAAGCGGCCAGAATCACCAGCCATGAACGCAGTTCCTTATCTGCGGTGGTCTCAGCAGCTTTCACCTTGTCGGCGAAGGCGCGAGCATTCAGAGATCCCGTGAGGTTCTCAATCTGAGCCAAGGCATGTGAACTTGCCTGTGCAAGGGCAGTGGCGTGACCTGCAATTTGGGACCACGCCGTGTCGGTGATCCTGCCGGTTTCCTCGTATAGCTCGAAGGCGCGCAGGAGTACCTGCGTGAGGCCTTGTACGTCGCCAAGGGCACGGGCCCGGTTGTCTTCAAGAAGGCGATCGAGCTTGACGTCCATAGCTTGCGCCAGTTCCTCAAGCTGCGCGACGGCGCTTCGAAGCGCCATCGTTGCGGTCAGCGTCGCAAGGTTGGACATTACAAGCGGATTCATTCCGCCGGTGGTGAATTGGGCAAACGAATCTATTTGCCCCTTCGCTCCACGGAGCACTCCGGTGAACACGCCGTCCTGAGAAAGATTGAATTTCGCCAGTTCGACGAGTCGTTGGTGGGACTCCGGGGTGAGTTGCACCCAGCTGCCGTCCAAAGACGACAAAACCGCGCCGAGCCCAGTGGCATTCGCGACCAGATCAGCGGTTCCCCTGCCCGCCTTCCTCGCCTGGTTGGCGTCAATGTCCAACCGCGAAAGGAGTGTGCTGATCAGGTCCGGGTCCCCTGCCAGAACAGCGGTGCCCCCGGAGACATGGATCCCGACTTCGTTAGATGATTCGCTCATTGGTGCATTCTGGCACGGGGGACCGACACTCGGGTCCAACGTTCAAGAAGTGTCGCTGATGCCTACGAGATGGTCGAGCTTCGCTGGAACGGATTTCGCCCAGGAGATCAGCCACTTGGACGGCTAGGATGGAGATCTCCGGCTGTCCGGTGCTGCGGTCGCGCTCGCCGAAAAACACCTATTGACCCACGATGCCCAACGCTGGGCAAAGTTCTTGAAGCCGTCCAGCGGCCGCTCGGCGCAATGGCGGCCTTTTCACCCACCCAACGTAGCCACCGGACGCAACGTACACCCGCCGTCGTCGTTTTTGTACGAAGCTGCTGACCCGGCGAAGGAATCCGGGCTATTTCTTCCTCGCCTTCTTAATGATTTCTGCTGCGTGACGGTAGGCCTGCTTGGCCTCTGGGCTTGTTGCTGCCCGATACATCCCCTTGCCGTCCTCAAGCAGTTTCATTGCCTTAGCCTGCATCTCGGGGTCTTTGGCGAGGGAGTAAAGCTTAGTGCCGCCGGCTTTTGCTTTATCCCCGCCGCTCTTCAATAGGGCTGCGGCTTTGTCTGCTTTTCCCGCCATGGTTTGCTCCGTATCATCGGTGGTTCGTCAAGTGAGATTAGCACTGTCTGAGAATGCCCCATGGAGCCAGACGAAGCAGGGGAAATCGCGCTCCACGTTGACGGTGAATCGGCCATTTCCGTGGGGGATCTGGCTGCGCTGGCATTAATTCGACATTGATCTCGCAGCGCCAGTACCCGTAGGCACCCGATCGCCGATGCAGCGGCCGTTGTGCGCTCGGAGTCCGGTTAGGCAGCGACTGCCGGCAACACTACGAGGGATCCGTCGCCGCATCATTCGATCCCAATCGCAACGTCAGCCTGGTGGATTCCCACGTTGAGGCCATCGCCCAAGACGCGAAGACGATATGCGGCTTTGAATAGTTGGTCGACCTCGCCCGGCGTGACAGCGGGAATCCGAAAACTACCGGCACGCTTCAAGGCGAGAGGCGAGAGGCCATAGTCGAAGTAGGACTGAGTTGATGCCCAATTCCAGCTCGTCGATGCCACGCGTGCTGATCACCTCACGGCACAACAACCCGGGTGAACGGCGTCAACGTGAACGCGCTGACGAAGCAGTGTGGGATCCACCCTGCGATCGCGTCGACGAAAACACGAGACTTCTGACCGGAGAACCGCCCTTCTCGTAGGCCGATTCGGGCGCTCTGATTAGGGGTCGGATGTCAGCAAACGCTGACAACACGGAGAGCTCGACATGCGCTGGGCAGTCGAGTCGAGCACACCCGCTACACTGAGGCTGAATCAGCCGCCCGGCACCCGCCGGACAGGCAAACTGAAGGAACGGCCCCAGGGCGTTTCAAGGGTTAGAAGGGGGCCGATCATCGCCAAGTTTTTCAAGTTCATCGCGTTGGTAGTAGTGGGCACGACCGTCCTGGCGCTGGCCGTGTTTGGTGCCGGGAACATGTTTGGGTTCAACCCGTTCAAGTTGAGCCAGACCGACCGGAGCCAGCCTGCGCTGCTGAAGTCGGTCAAGGACATCAGCCAGTACCACGCTGCGGTGGGCAACTTCGAGGTGGTGCTCGACGTCGAGGACAACGTCGGGTGGATTCCCGCCGTCATCGCGGGACGGCGGACGCTGTTTGTCGCGGCGGGCACCGTCAACACCTATGTCGATCTGTCCGGCCTCGCCGACAAGGACCTGACGCTCTCCGCGGACGGCAAGTCAGTGACGGTGCGGCTGCCCGAGCCGCAGCTCGACAAGCCCAACATCGACCATGACCGGTCCTATATATTTGGCCAGGAGCGCGGCATCTTCGACCGGGTCGCCGACGCGATCGAGTCGCCCCAGCAGGCGCAGTTCTTCAAACTCGCCGAGACGAAGATGAGCACCGCCGCGGAGGAGTCGGAGCTACGGAAGCAGGCTGCCGAGAACACCAAATCCATGCTGACCGGCATGTTCGGCTCGCTGGAAATCCAGGTCACCTTCGTCGACGACGCGTCCCGCTAGGCCGGGTTGATCAAGTAGGTTTTGATCCAGATATCGGAAAACCGCAGGCAGAGAGTGGCCGGCGGCAGTGGGTCCGGAAACCTAGAGCGAAAAGCCGACCCGGCTGACTGAACAACAGCGGCGGGGCGGGCAGCAGAAACGCTGGCCGCCCCGCCCTCGTCGTAATGTGTGCTAGAACAGTTAGCCCTTGGCCACCAGCCCCGGGACCCCGTTCTGGATCGCGAAGGACGCCTTCGTGCGGACGGGGGAGCCCGGCGTCGTGACGTAGTCCAGCACCCGGAAGTCGGCGGTCAGTGCGTCCTTGGTGATGCACGTGTTCAGGTAGCCGTGTTCCGGAAGAAACCGTTACCACCCCATGCCGGCCCTGGCCCGTGTGCCACCGAAGGTAGGGGGCTCCACTCCACCCGCGGGCGGGCGGAGGAAGCGGAATGCAGCTCAGGCCCCGATCTCGTGAGCCAGTTCGGTGATGCTCGACGCCGAGAGGTCCCAATCGCTCTCCGGGGTCAGATCCGCAACCTGGCCCGGGCCGTATTCGGTGGGGCGGGCGATGAACGCCGTCGCCAGCCCGGCCTCCCGGGCAGCACGCAGGTCGTCGTTGTGGGCGGCCGCGAGCATCACCTCACCGGGTCTGAGGTCCAGGAACTCCGCGGTCCGAAGGTAGGCCGCCGGCAGCGGCTTGTACGTGCGCGTCATGTCCGAGCCGATGATCACGTCCCACGGAAGGCCGGCGTTTCTGGCCATGTCCACCAGCAGCGAGGTGTTGCCATTGGAGAGGGGACCCACGATGTAGCCGCGGCGGACGGCGGCCAGACCCTCCACACTGTCCGGCCATGGGGGCAGGCGGTGCCAGGATCTGTTCAACTCCTCCAGGGTTCTTGCGTCCAGCTGGTCCGGATCGAAGCCGTGGTGGCGGAGCACCTGGTCCAGGTTTTCGCGGTGGAGTGTGTCCAGGGTGGCGAATTCACGGGATCCGGAGCGGATGGCCTCCATTGCCGGCTCGTAGAGGGCGCGCCAGTCATCGGTGAAAGCCTCGGCGTCGAGATCCTGCCCATGTGCCGCGGCGAAGGCGGCCGCCTGCCGGGCGACGCCGGTGCGCCAGTCAACCACCGTGCCGAAGGTGTCGAACAGGACGGCGCGTACCCCGCACCCGGTTGACGGTGAACGGTATGGCTGGAACGTCATATCCTGTCTCCTTCTCTAAACTTCCCTGACCGTTAGTCTGGCAGCATGCGCACTGGGCGAACGGCAGTGCTTTCTCTTCTCTCCGGTTCACTCACATGCCGGCGCCGGATTCTCAACTGCGTTCAGCGAGGACAGCACGGGTTCGACGCGGCCCGCTCAGGACAGCGGCTGCCGCGCGCCGACGCTGACGGAACCGGCCTGCGCAACGTACGCCCGCCGTCGTCGTTCCATCCTTGCCTGCTGACCGGGCGAGGGAACCCTCGCGCCCTTGGTCCGGTTGCACCTGGCACAGGCCGCGACAAAGTTCGGCAGGCTGGTGGATCCGCCTTTGGACCACGGGTAGAAATGGTCGCCGTGCTCAGCGGGCAGTGGGCACCGCCGCCGGAGTCCGGACTCCATCTCGCACTGGCCGCCGGCGCGGTCCATGCCCTCTCGGCGCTGCTGGCGACACTGGCGCTCCCGGTCACGGATTACGCGGTGGCGAGGGCGGTGGGTTCCCCATCCAGCTGGCTCTCCGGGTTCCTCCGAAATTATGGCCCTGATTTCCTTCGACCTCTCGCAGCCTTGGCGCTCAAGGGGACGAAGCGTTCGGACGCGGGCAAGGACTCGTAGATTTGTGCAGCCATTTCGGCTGCCCAGGCGTCGGGTGACCGGAGATAGGAGGCCGTGACTTCCGGGCTCACCCAGCCAAGATTCACTAAGTGGAGCAGGACCTTATTCGTTATTGCCTTAGCATCCGGGACCCGGGCTTGCTCGACTGAGACATCGTTTTGAGGATCTAGTAGCGGCAGGGGCTCCTCTCGGATACGAATGACTCTGTACCCGGCGTTGCGAAGTTTTGTTGTTTTTAGGGTGTCACGCACTTCGTGTGCTTTGCCCTTGTGGGAGTACGAGCCATCGAACTCGATGGCAATCCGCAAGGATTTAATGAGGATATCGATGCTGTGGGGCCTGTTGTTGCCTAAATCCACGCGTTCTTGCCTTAACGGATCCACCTCATGAGGGAATACTGCTGCGAATTCGCACGCTAGGGCGATGTCGATTCGGGACCTTATGACGGGTGCGCACCATTTGCAGCCGTCGCCATCCTGCGCGCGTGCACGAACGGTGGTTGCCCAGACATGGGTGGAGTCTTGAGGGCATACCCACCAGATGCGGCGGTTGCTTCCAATGGTTATGTCTGCAGGAGTCAGCGATCCGTTTTCAGTGGGGTGCCACTGTAGAGCTAACTTTGGCCGGTTCAGGTCCAAACGATTGCTGTCGGTGGGTCGCTTGCCATTGCAGAACGGGCATCCTGCCCCGTTGGCAGGTCTGGAGCTTACGGCGGCTGTCCACTTATGAGTGTTGTCTTTCCGGCATATCCAGGCGGCTTTGAAGTCGCTGCCGCCGGCCACCTCATCAGGACGTTTGGTGTTTGCTGGATCCCACTCGGCGGCCAGGATTGGTCTTGTTCCTGCCACGCTGTTAGATTCATTGACTTGCTTCCCGGCGCAATAGGGACATCCGCGGCCGCGGAAACGGGCGGCCGGGGTCGCGGCGTAATCATGCCGTTGGTCCTTCGGGCAGATCCACCACACGACCTTGTTGCACTGTGGCAGCAATTCTGTGGGCGCTAGACGGAGTTCAGCTGTGTTGCGCTGGTAGTGCCAGCTCTTGAGCAGGTCCGGCCTAGCTGAAGCGAGGTTTTCGCTGAGAGTCGCTTTCATGCCTTTGCAGGCGGCGCAGCCGTGCCCCTTCGTGCGCACGTAGGGCGCGGTAAGCCAAGAATGTCCATTTTCGCGGATCCACCATATCTGGCGATTGCTGCCAGCCCGAACGTGGGAGGGAGGGTATGGATTCTTGGCGTGATCCCATTCCGCAGCAATCCTTGGAAATAGGTGGGCGAGTGATCGGAGGCCCTCATCACGGATGGGCTGTTGTCTCTTTCTTCGGGCGTCTGGCTGCACAGGCACGAGCCTAGCGGTGGCCACTCCTGTTTTCACGCGCACATTAACCGAGGACTGTCGTGGCTCGACTCAGGCAGCTCGGGATAGCGGTCGCCGTTCGCCGACCACGGCTGAACCGGCCTGCGCAACGTACGCCCGCCGTCGTCGTTCCATCCTTGCCTGCTGACCGGGCGAGGGAACCCTCGCGCCCTTCGTCCGGTTGCACCTGGCACAGGCCGCGACAAAGTTCTGCAGGCTGGTGGTTCCGCCCTTGGAGCACGGGTAGAAATGGTCCCCGTGCTCAGCGGGCAGCGGGCACCGCCGCCGGAGTCCGGACTCCATCTCGCACTGGCCACCGGCGCGTGCCATGCCCTCCCGGCGCTGCTGCCGGTTGAAGCGCCGGACCGGGTCCCGCCGCCGGACATCCCGGCCGTGGATAACCGCCGCGACAATGAAGAGAATAACGATCAGCAGCCCAGGGAGGGCAACCGCAGCCAGAACGCTGTCAACAAAGCCGCGAAGGACCCCGCTGACGGTTGAGGCGCTGTTCCCTGCGTTCGCTTTCCCCTTCGGCATCAGCGCCAGGACGACCGAGACGGCTAACCACACGATCACAGCCGAGTAAGCGAGACGCAGAGCCTGCCGGCTCCAGTAGATGCGCTTCAGTTCCATCATCGGCCCATTCCCCCAAATGAGCTCCAGCTGGCAGCGCTGCTGCCGTGTCGTCAAAAAGACATCATCCCCCGGCCGCGGCGAAACCCCGTGCCAAGTGGCGTCGACACGGGGTTTCGGAGGGTCGGTTGGATAGGACCCAACGCCATGGACGATGGGCGTGGGTTCCAAAGCCTGCCTCACCGTCCTGTGGGGCACTCTGTGCCTGGCCGCCAGCGCTCGGACCGAGAGGTCCTCGACCCGGCATCCCTCCGGATCGGTGCAAACGACTCCACTCTCGACTTCATCCAGACCAGCGCGCAGCTGGCGGATGCCATGGCCAGTGCCGCCGGCATCCCCTGGAATGCACGTTTGTGCAGGGGCGGTGCGCGGTTTCCCAGGCTGCCCTCCGGGGAAAAAAGGTTACTGACCAGTAGCTTTGTGTCGCGGGGGAGCGTGATTTCAGGGCTGACAGGGTCCGCCCGCAAAGCCGTTTTTTGTGCACATCCGTGCAAATCTCTGGCCGCATCGGGCTCAGGACTGCCTACATTTAGGTATCCGGGGCAACCTTGTCTGGCCCGCAGCCCGCTGACTCACGAACAAAGAGGTTTCTATGTCACTGCTCACCAAAGTCCTGTCCGCCGCTGCCTGTGCCGTCCTGGCCGGGTCCCTGGCCGCGGCTCCCGCCCATGCGGGACCTGTTGAGCTTTCCCCGCCGGGTGCCAATGACTGGTCCTGCAAACCAAGTGCTGAGCATCCGTATCCGGTCATCCTGGTGCCGGGAACCTTTGAGAGCATGGACAAGAACTGGTCCACCCTCTCGCCATACCTCAAGAGCGCCGGGTACTGCGTCTTCGCCCTCAACTACGGCGAGACCAACGGCGTGTATGCCACCGCGCCGGTCGCGGACTCGGCGCAGCAACTCGCCCCGTTCGTGGATAAAGTGCGTTCCGCCACCGGGGCCAAGAAGGTGGATCTGGTGGGCCACAGCCAGGGCGGCATGATGCCCCGCTACTACATGGGCTTTCTCGGCGGCGCCAAGAACGTCCGTCATCTCATCGGGATTGCACCCTCCAACCACGGCACCGAAGGTGTGATCGTCCCGCAGCCGGGGGCGGTCCCGGATCCCAACTACACCGGCCTGGGTTGTGCCGCCTGCGCGGATCAGCAGGCGGGGTCGGCTTTCATGCAGAAGCTCAACTCCATCGGCGATACGGTGGCGGGACCCTCCTATACCGTCATCTCCACGGTGTACGACGAAGTGGTCATTCCCTACAACAGCCAGTTCCTCAACGGGCCGGCGCGGCAGGTCACCAACATCACCATCCAGGACAAGTGCCCGGCCGACGTCTTCGAACATGACCAGACGCCGAACGACCCCGTGGTGCACCAGATTGTGGCCCACGCACTGGGCAGGGTGTCCGGGCCTGCCGATCCGGCCTACCAGCCCAAATGCCTCTAGGAGTGAGTGGCGGCGGGCCGGGGGAGTGGCGCCGGCGGGGCTGGCTGCACCGCCGGCAAGCCGCTACTGCAGTCCCGGAACCCCGTCCCGGATCGTGAAGGACTTCTTCGTGCGGACGGGCGCGCCCGGCGTCGTGACGTAGTCCAGCACCCGGAAGTCGGCGGTCATCGCGTCCTTGGTGATCTTCGTGTTCACGTAGCCGCGGTTGTCGTTGTAGAACTTCAGGTGCGGGTTCCAGGCCATCACCGGATCCGTGGTGGATCCTGTGCCGTTGCCGGTGGAGGAGATGGACGTGCACACCAGCTCTGAGCCCACCACGGGCGAGGCCGGGTCCTTGTAGTCCACCTTGACGTCGTTGGCCCAGTTGCGGTGCACGTCTCCGGTCAGGACCACGGCGTTGCGCACGTTGGCGTCCACCCAGCCCTGGGTGATGCGGCGGCGCGACGCGGCGTAGCCGTCCCACCCGTCCATGGAGACGTCGTCGATCTCCGGAGCGGCGTTCCGGTCCCGCTCGGCGAAGTACACCTGCTGGCCCAGGACGTCCCAGCGCTGGGTTGAGTTCTTGAAGCCGTCCAGCAGCCACTTCTCCTGCTCCGCGCCGGTGATGGTCCGGTCCTCGGCGAGGCGTCCAGCGACGTTCTTCTTCCACCCGTCGCCGGCGAGCTGGTCGTCGCGGTACTGCCGGGTGTCCATCATGTGGAAGTTGGCCAGCTGCCCCCACTGGATGGTGCGGTAGATCTTCATGTCGAACCCGGCCGGCACTGAGGACGCCCGCAGCGGCATGTTCTCGTAGTACGCCTGGAACGCGGCGGTGCGGCGCTGCCGGAACCGCTCGGTGGTGTCGTTCAACTGGGCCGCGTCGGTGTTCTCCGGGACCTCGTCCGCCCAGTTGTTGTCCACCTCGTGGTCATCCCACACCACCAGCCACGGTGCGATCGCGTGCGCGGCCTGCAGATCGGTGTCGGCCTTGTACTGCGCGTGGCGCTGCCGGTAGCCGGCCAGGCTGGAGGTCTCGGGACCTTCGTGGTCGCGCGGGTTGCCACCGGCAATCACGTAGCGGTCCTTCTTGTACTCGTACAGGTAGTCGCCCAGGTGCAGCACCAGATCCGGCTGGTCCTGGGCCAGCCGGCTGTACGCGGTGAAGTAGCCGTGCTCGTACTGGGCGCAGCTGGCGAACGCCATGGCCAGCGCCGCCGGCGTCTCATGCAGCCCCGGGCTGGTGAGCGTACGGCCCACGGCGCTGAGGTGCCGTCCGGTACGGAACCGGTAGAAGTATTCACGTCCCGGCCGCAGGCCACGCAGCTCCACGTGCACCGAGTGCGCGGTTTCGATCCTGGCGTGCTCGACGCCGCGGGCGACCACCTTGCGCATGCCGGCGTCCTCTGCCACTTCCCATGCCACCGCAACCTTGCGCGAGGGCATCCCGCCCAGGCCGTCGGCGGCGATGGGGTCCAGCGCCAGCCGGGTCCAGATCACGAAGCCGTCCGGCCACGGCTCGCCGGAAGCGATGCCCAGCAGGAACGGATCGGAGCGGAGGCCGGCGTCGTCCGCGGTGGACGTGGCGACGGCGGCCCCCGGCCAGGCAGCGACGAGCCCGGCCCCGAGGCCTGCGGAAAGAACGGATCTGCGTGAAATGTTATCCATGCCCTCGACCGTACGAAGGCCTGTTGGACAGGTTCTGTGGACGACGTGAATACGCGGTTAACTATGTGACAAGAGCTGTTGACTTAGGTCACCACCCGCCGTGGATTCACGCCGGCGCCGGCCCGGTTCCCGGTGTGCCGGCTGCCGCCATGGATTCCAGATGGCGCTTCATGCTTGCCCAGTTGGTGCCGGGATCAGGCTCGAAGGTGAGGACCCCCCCGGATCGTGGCCGAGGGCATGCCTGCAGTGTTCGCGAGCCGCGTGGGGCGCTGGTATTCCGTGGTTTCCAGGAGCCTGGTCAGCGGCCGTCCCATGGACTTTCTGGTCGCTGTGAACTGCGTCCCGATGCCGATGGCTCCGCCGGTGACTTTCTCGACACGCAGCATGCGGGGTTGTACCTGGGCTCGTTCCGTTCGTCGGCGACGAAGTCGAAACCCTCACTGATTGGCCGGCCGATGACAATCTCACCGTGGATGCTGGTCATTATCCTGGCGCCTCCCGGCAACGTGCAGCAGTCTGTCCAGGGCCCAGTCCCAGCGGATCAGCTCCTGTTCCAGCCTGACGGACTGTCCGAACTGGTCACGGCCCAGCGCTTCATAGAGGGCCGACTCTTCAGTGGTCAGCCTACTCAGCGCAGCACGCGAAGGCGACGGTTCGGTGCCCCAGACATCGCGGTGTGCCAGCAGCGTGGCCTCGTCCATCAGCACGCTGACCACGTGCGGGTGCACGTCCCGGAGCTGGTCCAGGATCCGGAAGCCGTGGGTGTCCAGGTCACCCCAATACCAGACCTCGCAGCCGCGGAGCCACCCGGCCTCGCGCAGCGACGAAAACCCGTATCCGCCCCCGTACAGGGCCAGGCTGCCGGGGAGAGCGGGCAGGGCCAGGAAATTCACCAGGTTCTCGGTGACAATCACGCGCCGGACCGGCAGGTTCAGGGTGCTGAACGCCGCGGCCGTGACGGTCAGGTCCCGTGCCCCGCCCAGCAGCGGCATTCCGGCATCCAGCGCCCGGAACCGGACGAGCTCGGGCGGGTGCAGAAAGTGGTGCCGGGCGGCGAAGCGAGCCGCCGGCGTCCGGGCCGTTGCCCCGCCGAGCAAGGACCCCGGCTCCACGGGCACCTCCGGAAGGATCTCATCGTCCGCCAGGGCCTCACCTTCCGCGACGGCATTCTGAACCGGCACGGAGGCCTGCAGCTCCGCGGCCATTTCATCAATGACTTTTCGATGGTGCTCGACGAATTTGGTGTGCACCCCGGGCAGGCTGAGCTGCCGGACATACACGCCGGGGTCCTGGTTGTCCCGCAGCCAGAGGGCCGCCCGGGCGGCGGTCAGCGCGTCGCCACCGAGTTCCAGGAGCCGCATTGGCCGCCTCAGCGCCCAGGCACGGAAGGCAGCGTCCAGGGCCGTCAACTCCGCGGCGAGCCCACGGAACCGCGCGGCATCCTTCGACTTACCCACAAACCCAATCTCATCCTCCGCGGAAGCAAAGACCGCCGCGGCCGGCAGCAGGTTGGACCCGATGGTGGTCCTGCCCACCTCCGCGGTCTCCAGCGTGAAAGAACCCGCCGCCGCAAACAGCTCAGCCGCCCACGCACGGGCCGCAGCGTAGTCGCTCCGGAGGGTGGCCGCCGTCGGGCGCTTCAGCGGACGGCGGCGCGGATACACGCCGCCGGGTTCCAGCAGCTCGCGCAACAGCGCCCCGCTGTCCCAGGCCTTCTGCGACTGGGCACGCAGCATCGCCAGCGTGGTCCAGCCCTGTGCCCTACCGGCCGAGGATTCAGCCGGCACGCCGGTCCCGCTCGTCCCGGTACTCCTGGATGGTCATGTTCCGCAGCTGGGAGTCGTCACCGTGGGTGTTCGCCACGAAGCCGACGTGGGCCACAAACGGCTCAATCACATGGATCTTCTGCAGGGGAGTGACGATCAGCAGCTGGAGCTTCATCCGCTGGAACAGCTCCAGGCCGTACCGCGCGGATTCGTCGGACCCCCGGCCGAACGCCTCGTCAATGACGACGAACCGGAAGCTGCGGCCGGCGCCGGAATTCCTGCCGGCGCTCTTTCCGGGCCCCTGCCCGGAGCCGAGCCCGAACTGGAACGCCAGTGCGGCGGCGAGGATGGTGTAGGCCAGCTTCTCCTTCTGGCCGCCGGACTTGCCGCCCGAGTCGGTGAAGTGCTCGAACTCCTCCCCGGTCTCGGTCCACTTCTCGGACGCGGAAAAGGTGAACCAGTTCCGCACGTCCGTGACCTTGGCCGTCCACTTCTCATCCAGGTTGGTGAGTCCGTCCCGGCCCCGGAAACGCTCGATCAGGCTCGCCACCTGCAGGTACTTCTGCTCCGAGTACTGCTCCTCGTCGCCGATGGTGCCCTCCGAACAAGCCCGCAGGTCCATGCCGAACTGGCGGACGTCCAGGTCCGTGGTGTTCTGGTGCTCCAGCTGGATGTGCCGGCCGGGGTTGTACTCAATCCCGGCCAGGGAGAGGTTGATTTCGCCAATCCGGTTCACGATGTCCTGCCGGCGGCTGTCCAGGAAGGCGTTGAAGGCCACCACCTCATGGATGGTGTTCTGGTTGAGTGAGTCCTTAAAATGGGCTTCGAAGCGGGGCAGGTCGTTGCTGGCCAGCTGCTCCAGGAGCCGGGTGTAGTCCCCGGCGGCCTCGAGGGCGGCATCGATTTCGGTGGTCTCGTTCGGGTATTTGTTCCGGAAATCGGCCATCAGCCGCACCGTGGTTTCCGCCGTGCGGGCGATCCGTTTGACCAGCGCATCGATGATGTCCGTCAGCCCGGCCCGCACGGTGCTTTCCACCGCCGCGGTGTTCTTGTACGTCAGCGGGTTGTCCCCGAGCGCGCCGGCGGCAAGCGTGGCGACGGCGGCCAGCACACCGCCGTCGTCCGTCAGGGGCTGCTCAGCGAGGACAGCAGCGCATTCCTCGATCGCCGCGGCGATCTCCTTGGCCGCTTCCTCGTTGGCGCCGATCCGGCGCTGGAGTTTGTCCGCCTGGTCCTCCAGGCGCCCCAGCCGCCCGGCCATCTCCTGTTCCCGGGCCGTCAGCTGCTGCAGGACATCGCTGGCGGACTCGAGGTCGCTCTTCTCCTTTTTGAGGTCCTCGATGCGGCGTGCGGTGAGCTGCCAGCTGATCTCGGCGAAATCCGTCACGGACCGGACTGTTCCGAGCTGCTGGTTCTGCCGGCCGAGCGCCCCGAGGTAGTGGTCCACCTTGCCGAGCCGGGCGGAATTGCCCTGGAGCTGGCCGCGGACCTCGTCCTGCTCGGCAAGGAAACGGGTGACCTTGTCCTGGTTGTCCCAGCCGAGCACATAGTTGCGCCGGTCAGCCAGGTCCCTGCGGTCGTCCTTCTCATGCCGCCCGCGGCCGCCCTTGAGCTGGCCGTTGAGGGTCAGCGCCTTGGGGTACCGGCGGAAGTCCTCCAGGTTCGAACAGCAGAAGTAGTCGAACCGGCTGCTGAGCTCATCGAGGAGGAAGTCGCGGAACGGGGTTCCCGGCTTGATGGCGATCTTGGCCGCCAGCGTTCCCGGCTCGGCCGTTCGGGGTGAGGACGACTCGCCGATCTTCAGGTACACCAGCCGGCCCTTCAGGTTGTTGGTGTCCACCCACTGGCTCACGGCCTGGTAGTGCTCGGCGGGTACCAGCAGGGAGAGCGCGAAGCCGTGGAGGGTGCGTTCCGCGGCGCCCTCCCATTCGGCTTCCCCGTCGCGGACCCGCAGCAGTTCCCCGGCGTAGGGCAGCGCGTTCTCCGGTATGCCGGTGCCGTCGCACAGCCGGCGGCGGAGCTCCAGCTGGGGGCGCGGCAGCAGGTTGGGGCGGGACTGCAGGCTGGTCAGTTCGGCGCCGATCTCGGCGGCGCGCTCGGTGAGCGTGGTCCGTTCGATGGTCAGCGTGGTGCGGCTTTCCTGCAGCCCGCGGGAGTTCTCGGCGAGCTCTGCTTCCACCCCGGGGAGGCGGGCGCGGTTGGCGTCGAACAGCACCCGGTCCTCGGCGGGCGGCAGGCCCAGGCCGGCGGCGGCGTCCGTGTAGTTCTCGAAGCGCTGCCGCTGGGTGCGGGAGTCCCCGGCGAGGCGGGTGACCTCGGCGTCAATGGCGGCCAGCCGGCCGCCGCCGTTGCTGCGGATGTCCTCCTTGACGCCGGAAAGGTCGTGGCGCAGCGCGGTGATCGACATGGACAGCTTGCTGCCGTCCTCCCGCAGTCGGACCCCGGTGCCCGCCAGCTCCGCCTGGTGTTCCAGGCTCAGCGCCAGCTTCCGGTCCGTGAACCAGGGGTGCAGCTGGTCCCGCTGGGCCCGGGCGGTCTCGTCCTCACGGCTCAGGGCGGCGTGCTGGGCGGAGCCCTCCCGGATGGGCGTCAGGAGGCCGATCTGGTCCTTGGCGCGCAGCACGGCGTCGTGGGCCTTTTTCAGGTCGTCGAAGTGGTGGATCAGGTTGCTGATCCGGGCCTCCACGTCGTCTTCCTCGAGCATGTTGGTGCGCACGAAGGAGGTGATGTTCTCCACCTGCTTCATGGAGACCGTGCGGTGGAACAGCTCCATGGCCTGGTTCCCGCCGATGCCGAACTGCCGCTTGAACGCCGCCGCGTAGGGGTCGAAGGAGTCATGGACGCTCACACCCGCGGCACGGAGCTTCTTTTTCAGCTTCGCGGGGTCCTGGCCGAAGTTCGCAAAGTCCGCCGCGATGGACTGGTCCGTCTCGGCCAGCGAATAGAAGCGGCTGGGCTGGCCGGCCTCCTGCATGGCCCAGAGCGTGACGGCCAGGGTGACCGACTTGCCCAGCACCGCGTTGTGGAAAACGCCGAGCACCACGGTGAGGGTTCCGGTCCCGCGCAGGGCCACCGGCTTGGAGTATTCACCCCCGGCGCTGCGGGCGCTCTTGTGGAAGCCCCGGACGTAGGACATCAGGGTGCGTTCCTTCTTCTGCGCACCCGCGGCCTTGTTGTACTCGATCTTGTTCGCCGGCAGCAGCAGGGTGGTGATCGCATCCACCACGGTGGACTTCCCGGAGCCGATGTCGCCGGTGAGCAGGCTGTTGGCGCCGTCCAGGCGGAAGGTGCGGATCCCCTGGTGGAAGGTGCCCCAGTTGAGCAGCTCCAGGCGCTGCAGCCGGAAACCCGGGGGAGTCCCGGCGTCGTCCGCGGTCTCCAGCCCGGGGTCATCCAGGCTGAACAGGCTGTCCTGCAGCTCGGTGTTCAGTGCAGCGGTCATTTGCTGTCCCCTTCCGTTGCCGGGAGTCCGGTGCCGGTGCCGGTGCCGGTGAGCGACGAACGGTAGTCCGCCAGCCGCGCGTCGAACTCCTCCAGCCACTGCGCGTCCACGTACGCCTTCAGGATCCGGGCCACCTCGTAGGTGCCCGCCTGCCCGCGCAGTTTCCGCAGGAAACCCAGCTCCACGACCTTTTTGATGTTGGCGCCGAGCTGGTCCAGGATGCGGGCTTCGTTGCTGGACTCGGGCAGGAACACCGAGACCATGTCCGCGATTTCCTGCTCGGTCATGATGAGGCGGAGCTCGCTGGAGTTGGTGTCGAACTCCAGCATCCGGCCGCGCAGCAGGGCCAGCAGCAGGCTCACGTTGAACGTCAGCTGGCGCCGCGGGATCAGCCGGGGGAGGGTTCCGTCCGGGTCCTCCCGGGACTTCAGGAACGCGTACCCCTCGGACTCGTCCAGGATCAGGTCCAGCCCCAGCACGGACACGTAGTCGCGGACCTGGGAGGTCAGGGCAATCAGCGACTGCCAGATTTTCTCGTCCGCTTCGGCGTAGACCACGCCTTTGAAGAGACGGGTGACGACGCCGGGAAGCTCCTCCGGCGTCCGGGTGTCCGCTGTCCTGGTGTCCGGTGCTCCGGCGGGGTTCATGCTGGCCTTCCAAAGATGATCTGGTCGATGGTCGCCTCGCGGATGCTGCCGTCCGGCAGGTGCCAGGACAGTTGCTGCGTGGCTTCGGGGTTGATGCTGGCCCAGTCCGACTCGGTGGCGAGCTGGTAGTAGGCGACGATCTCGGCGAGGCCCTGCTGCAGCGGGTGGGCGTCGGTGATGTCCGCGAGGGTTGCCTGCTCCGCGCCGGCCAGGACGGCGTCGATGTTGGCTGTGAGCCGCTGCGGATCGACGTGGAACTGGCTGAACAGGGCACCGGCGTCCACGTCCGTGTCGTCGGCGGCCACGACGTCATCGTCCACCATCACCTTCCGGCTGGGCTCATAGAGGGGCCGTTCGAAGGGCAGCGCCACAGCCACGGACGGCGCGGCGATGTCCAGGAAGACGCCCGACGGCGGCGCCTCCCGGGTGCCCAGGGCGCCGGATTCGATACTGCGGATCAGCTGCATGATGCGTTTGTTTTCCAGGAAGACCTTGTCATCGAGCAGCCGGCGCATCTGCTGGGACAGCTGGCGGACCGTCGCCTGGGTCTGCTCGACGGCGGGCAGCCAGTCCTGGTGGAGGTTGGTGACGGCATTCAGGTTCTCGGTGCCGGAGAGCGCCTCGATCTGCGTGGCGCGCTGCAGCAGGTCGCGGAGTTCGGTGCGCAGCTGCGGGGACATGAGGTAGTCCCAGAAACCCTGGAACGTGCGGCCCTGGAGGGAGCTGCTGATGTCCTGCTGGTTGGCGAAGATGGTCTCCAGGAGATCGCCCTGGGACCCGTCCCACGTGGCGATCTGTTCGCGGACCTGGCGGTCCAGTTTCCGGAAGTTCTGCTCGACCTCCCGGAAGTCCGCGAGCAGGTCCTTGGCCAGGGAGGTCAGCTGCTGGAAGTGGTCCAGGGCCTCCGGGGCGCTCATGACCCGGATGTTGCCGTCCCGGATCCGCTGCATCTCCGCGTCGATGCCGTCCCGCTGCCGCTGGAGCTCGGCCAGCCGGACTTCCGGGTCCGTCTCCGACTGCTGGACCAGGGCTTTGAGGACGGCGAAGATGCTGGTCAGCCGCGACTGGGTGGCCACGAAGTCACGGCCGCGCAGGCTTTCCACCCAGTGCACCACGTCCTCCGCGGCGGCGGTGAGATCGTAGCGGGGTTCGTCCTGGCCGGGTACGTAGTATTTGCGCAGCCAGGCACGCTCGGGGGCGGCCCAGTCGTCGAGGTACTCGGACGCCGGGCGCGGGAACTTGTCCTCGCCGATGTCATCGCGGAGGCCGAACAGGACGTCGTCGAGGTGGTCGATGAGGTCCTGGCGGCCGATGTCGCGCTGGTTGGGCCCGGTGAAGGCCTTGATGAAGAAGGAGACGGCCAGCGGGGCGTTCTGTGCGCGCAGCAGCGACCATCCGGCGTGGTTTTCACGCAGCGAATTGATTGCGTAGTAGTCCATCGTGTCCTTGATGCGGGGGTGCTGAGGGTTAAGGCCTAAAGTACATGCGATCACAGACAAGCTGTGGAGGAGAAGCCGACGTGGCTATTTTAGTGTGGGGTGGGTCCGGGGGCAGCCTCCACCCTGCGATGACCCTACCGCTGGTTGATAGGCGCGACATGATCACCGGACAAAAGCTCATTCGGATGTCCGAATTCCCCGCAACAGCGCAGTTGTCGACCTGGTCCCCAATTTGGGGGCTTCGGACCCTACAAGGGACGGCCAGGAGCGCGCTTACTGGTAAGAAATATGTTCTCTTTCTTTGGGGGTCAAAGTGGACTTGATCGCATTCTTGTTCGGAATCATTATTGAATTCTTATCCAACGCGATGGGGAACTTCGGCAACCTTTTCTCACCGCTCAATGACTTTCGCGGCATCGTCGCCTTCTTCGCTGCCTTCGCCGTCATCCTTGGGTTCGGTCGCCTGCTGGCCTACTGGATCATTAGGCCCGAAGTCGTCGTGGACTCCGCCACTTTGCGATCACTCACTGCCATCTGGGCGTTTGGCCTCGCTTTTTCCGCTTTTTCCGCCGGGTGGTGGGCGTGGGGCGGCATTCCTGGCGGTGACGGTATTGGTATTTGGGTCGCCCCGTGCGCGGTGCTGTTTGCCGTCGTGGGCGCATTCCTTATGGCATACGGACTGGGGAGACGGCTCCGGGTTGAGGTCACGGTTACGGGGTCTGACGGTAGCTCCGATGCTGCCGGTTCCCAATACGTGCTCGCATCCATTGAGCAGATCGGAGCCGGTCGCCCGCGAGGCCTGACCTACCCGCATGGTTCTGACGCTTCCGCTTTTGTCAACGCTGTCCTCACGAGCGGCGCGACCAGCGACGCGCCGAAGTGGCTTTCAGCAATCTTGAACGTAGCGCGCGGGCTAGTGATCTTTCCTCCGCCGTGGCAGATTGAGGTGTCCCTACCGAACCCTGACACCGCCGCTGTCCGGATCACCAGGAACGGACGCAAGGCTGACACGGAACTCATTAACTACGCGTCGTTTCTCCCGTCATCTCCGAAGGAGCCCGCGGTCGCAGATGTCAAACGCGTACTCCTCAGCGGCGTTGCCGCATTCTCGCTTATGACGCTGACGCGTGCATATCCGGATCTAAGGGACGGACTCGCCGGGGCCACGAGTTGGCGGAGCGTTACACGCCAAGTCTTGGCCTCGTTGCCGCCATGGACCAACGATTCGGCCTGTCGCCGCTATCTCCTTGCCAAGGCGGTGGACGAAGACCCTGGCAATAAGGCGGCGTGGCTCGGGTACCTGGTGAACGGGCGTTTTGGAGGCTCGGAAAAGTCGCTGAAGTCCTTGACCGCGGCTCTGGAAGAACTCCGGAACTCTCTTGACGGCGAAGCTGACACGTCCCTCGATATGGCTCTGCGGATCCGGCTCCTGCATGTCCTGACAAATGGCTACAGCAACCTCAGGCTCAAGGTAACGAAAGACATGCAAGCTGCGGTGATCCATCAGGGGCTCGAGGCGGCTACGGCCTTGATGCAAGCCGTTGACCAGGCGAGCTCAGATCAATCCCTTGCCGGGACACGCGTGAGAGAATTCGCCCGGCGGATGCAGCCGGTGGCTGCACAGCTTTACCTGCACGTCCACCGACTCCAGGACGAGGTCGAAGGTCCGCTGGTGACACATACGCCGGACCTGAGTGCTCTCGCGAGGGAATGGGACACGGGAGACATCCGAACCAGGTCCCTCCAGTACCTCTACAGCCGTGCCTGCAACGCCCTTGAAGTGAATAGCGACCATTCGGGCGCTTTACGTGACCTCGAAATCGCGTTTGGACTGGACGACTTGAAGGATTTCGCCGCTTCCGATCCGTCGTTTAGAGCCCTCCGCTCGGATCCGGCCTTTATGGCCATGGCTTCAACGAGGCCACGCCTCAAATCTCTGGAAGGTTTTAAGGTTCATGCATCAGCGCTGGAATCCCAGGGTATCCACTCGCCCGCAGACCTGCTCAAGAGGTTCGGTTCGGACGGCCAGCAAGAATGGGCGAAGACCTTGAAAGTCTCCGAAGATACGGTTGAGTGGATGAAAGGACTCTGCACGCTTGAGGAATCCTGCCCGGATAGGGCCATGGCCATTGTGTGGACCAACCTGCTTGGCGAAGAAGACATCGACGATCCGGAAGCTCTTGTGAAGTTCGCCAATGCACTGGGGGACCCTTCCGACGATATTTACAACCGGTTGGTGGCTACCGCGGATTTGCGAAGCATTGATCCCCCTCGCCGGGAGGAGATCAGGTCCTGGGCTCGGACCCTCCTAGTCGCGCGTGGAGCTCGGCCTACGGTAGCGGAGACAGAGGGCGCGATCACTGTCCTTGGCATCCATCTATGAAAGGGAGCCCATAGCCGGTCCGCGACCGCCACTGTGACGGACCAACAGCACTCTTTTCGCGATTGCATCTGGCGCAGGCAGCGACGAAGTTCTGCAGGTTGGTCGTGCCGCCTTTGGACCATGGATAGAAGTGGTCGCCGTGCTCAGCAGGCCGGGCACAGCGGCGCCGGAATCCTGCCTCCATCTGCAGCTCTCAAGCCGGACCGGCGGCGTCGTGGGTTACGGGAGCCGAGGGCAGCGCCCGCCGCGCGTGGATGTTTGCCCCGATGACACCAGGATCAGTGCAGTGCGCCGAGAACCGAATGGGCGATCAGCATGTCGAGCCGCCGCACGTCCGCTTTCTTGCCCACCTTGATTTTGATGTGACCGGCACGCGTCCACAGCTCCAGTTCGGCGTCCATGTCGAAGGTGCCGGCGTTCTCGGAGGACCACATGTTGATGGCAGAGTAGGGCAGGGAGTACACCTCCACCTTCTTGCCGGTCATGCCCTGGGCATCGCGGACGATCAGTCGCTTGGTCGTGAAAATGGCGCTGTCGCGGAATGTCTTATAGGCGGCCACTGGTTGCTCACCGGGGACCATAAGCTCCATCGCATCTTTGGGGATCGGGCATTCGGCGACGAACATCCATGTGGTTATTGCTGCTGCTTCCAAGAGAGATCTCCTATGATTGTGGTGGGCATTAAGATTCGGATATGGGTGGGCAAGCCCATATCCCCCATTTGAGACGACCCCGCAAACCGCGCCCGAATGCCACGGCTTCAGATGCACGTGAACGTGCGGGCTGGTTGCCTTGCGGCCAATCCGGCTGTCCCTGCGCATCGGGGCGTGTGCGCCACCATATCCCTCAGGATTACGGCGTGGCTCCGGACTCGCCGCGAACCCCATGCCCACCACGAACCACCGGGGCTGGTTAGGCGACCTGCGATGTGCCCTCAGGCGGCTCTTCCGTCTGATGCCTACTGCCCGAAGGGGACCTTCTCCCAGCTCAGGACGCCTCCGCCGTCGCTGCTGTTTCCGGCAACCGTGAACCTGACGTAGTTGGTGGCGTTGACCGATCCGTCTACGGTGATGCGCTGCAGGTCATCCGCGGCGGGCTGGCCGTAGATGTCCAGCCAGGGTGAGCCCTCCGCCAGCGGCTGGTTCTCGGCAAAGACGTGGCTGTCGCCGTTGATGAGGTAGACCGGGCGGTCGAAGCGGTTGGTCTCTTCAATGATGGCCGCCACGATCTCACGGAATCCGGAGACCGTTTCCGGGTTGGCGGTGGCCGCAGCGAGCAGCGACGGATCGAACATGTCGGCTTGGGTCATCAGCACCACGGCGCGGTCGTTGCGGCGCTCCGCGTCAGTGAACGTGGCGCGTATCTGGTCCAGGACGGCATCCGTCCGGTGCTCAACTTCGGCCAGCTGCTCGGGCGTGGCTGTGGTTTCACCCAGGCCGGTCCACGGCTGCAGCGAATTGTTGCTGCCCTGAATGTTCGCCACGGAGAAGGCCACGCGGTTCTGGGTGAAACGGACATTTTCCGGAAGCCCAAGGTTCTCCTGGGTCTTGACAGGCATGGTGGCGCCCAGGGTCCTGCCGGGCTCGTCGAAGAAGACATCCCGCAGCTTGTCGAGCCGTTCCAGCGGGTTGTAGGCGCCGTTGTTGGTGCGGTGGCAGTCCACCCATTCGTTGTCGCCCGGGGTGAAGACCAGCGGGTGCTCGAAGGTGTCGAACTGCGTGCGGATGTTCTCGAAGTACTCGTCCGAACAGACCGAGGAGCCGTTCTTAATGTCGCCCACATGGGTGACGAACTTCAGCGCGCTGTCGGCGTTGATGGCCTGGATGCGGGCGGGGAACTTCGCGATTTCGGCCTCGCCGTAGGGGATGTCGCCGATCACGCCGAACGTGAACGCCTGGCTGTCGGCGGTGTTGTCGGCGGCGGTGGCGGTGGCGGACTGGGACGCAATGAGGCCCAGCGCCAGGACGGCTGCCGCCGTCGTCGTTTTGATGGTCTTTGAAGGCATGACGGTGTTCCTCTTCATTGCGGGGTTGGGCAAGAGGCGTGCGGCTCAGGCCGCGCGGACGGTCAGGAACTGCTGCAGCGCGGCGAGGTCGTCGGTGTTGATGTGGTCCACGCCAGCGTCGAAGAGTTCGTTCCAGACGGCTTCGCGGGCGGTGCCGGGCATGTCCGGGGTGGCCCAGAAGCGGACGTGGTAGCCATTGGCATGCGCCTCGGCCACGTAGGCGTGAAGCTTGGCGCGCTCGGCCTCCGGCATGGGGCCCACGCCCTGCCAGGTGAAGAGTTTGGTCCAGTTGTCGCTGACCAGCGGCATCAGGCCGGCAGGCTTTCCGGAGGTGAGGTCTGCGGAGCGCCCGTCGTAGAAGCTGAAGCGCTTTTCCTGGGCCTGCATGGTGGCCAGCGGGCGGTTTCCGCTGATGACCGCGGTGACCGGGCCGGTCTTGGTGGAGCCGTGGCTGTAGCGGCTCATGATATCGCGGTGCTCGGCCAGTTCCTTCTCAATGGCGGCATAAGTGGCCTCCCCTTCACTTTTGATGTCGATCAGAAGCTGCAGGCTGCCATCCCACTTCGGGTAGACGCTGTGGCCCTGGCCGCGGACCAGGTCCTGGAGAGGATCGAGGTAGAGGCTCTCGAGCGTAACGCCGGGCGTGGCGTTCTCACGGTCGTGTGCCACCAGGAGTTCGCCGTCGACCAGCCACACGTCTGCTTCCACGCTGGTGAAGCCATGCTCCAGCGCATCGAACAGGGGACGGTCATGCTCATAGTCGTTGTGCGCATGAGCCTGGGCGAGCGGCTGGCCGAGGACCACGGACGCCGGCGCGTGGGCGGCGGAGGGATTCGCGGCCGACGGGGCGGCGATTCCGGTCAGGGAGGCAAGGGCCACAAGGGCTGTGACGGCGCTATTCAGGAACACGGGGTTCTCCTTGGTACAGCTGGGGTCGATTCATATCCCAGGCGACGGTGTGCTGGGCGGAGGTGCGTGAAAAGACTTCCTGTTGCGGAAGAACGGGCATGGCCCCACCGGTTTCGGGACGGTGAACGTGAGGCGTCGTTTGGGCTCGTCGGGGTCACCGCCCTCCGTACAGTGCGGGAGAGGCGGTGCCAACGCGCTCCTCGGCCCTCGCCGTCCCGCGGGCTAGGATCGCGGTATGGGGACAACAGAGGACTTGTTTGAAGGGCAGCCCACTGGTTTGCCGGTACCGATGTCACGAGGCAGCGCGCTGTACCGGAAAGCTTCGGGCCCCGCGGTGAGGGTCATGCACGTTGGCGGCTATGCGCCCTTCGTTGAATTCTGTGCCGGCCTCGGAGTGCGGGCCGAAGAACTGGCCTCCGACCCCGAAGGGCTCATTTGGTTCCTGCGCAAGTCCGGCTCCCGGATTGAAAACGACAACACGCTCCGTGCAGCGGCGGCGGTCTTCGCCGGGAACACCATCGCCGCGCTGAGACCGGACGCGGAGTGGACCGCCTACGAAGGGGCCGCTCCCACGGTGGGCAACCGGCAGGCGGGGTTCGAGGTGGACCGCCTGCTCGAGGGCCTGCGCATCGCGGACGACGACGCGGTGCGTGGGCTCGTCTCCATGCTGTTGGACTGGGCCCAGGCAGAGCCGGATGAGCCGCCTGCAGAGCCGCCCCGCCCGGTACCCCCGACGGCAGGACAGCCTCGCTACGTCCGGCCTGACCTGCCGACGGCCACCTACTACTCCCCTCAGGGGGAGCCCATTCCCTATGGCCGGCATTGGGGGGCGGACGGGCCCGACCCGGATTCCTACAGCGTGGACAGCCACCCCGAGCGGTTCGCCGGGCTCCACGACGTCGCCCGTGCCCTGATCGGCCACCTCACTGCCGTGTACGACGTCGACGTCCAGGATGATCCGGTCCTTGCCGGGGAGCTGCTGATGCAGGGGCCGGGCGCGCTGCAGGCGGTCAAAATCACCCCGCGGGATCCCGGAGCGGCGGCCCTGACGATTGTGCTGACCGTGTACCCGGGAGTGATGGTGCACGCCGGGGTGCTGCATGACTTCGCGTTTCCGGTCTGCGGCTGCGACGCGTGCGACGAGACGGTTGAGACAACAGCGGAGCGGCTGGAGCTGCTGGTGCTCTCGGTCGCGGCCGGCGGTTACAGCGAACGCTACCCGGTGGGCCGCAAGCGGTGGAGCGAATACGCTCTGACCGCGTTCGACGGTTCCGGTTCGGAAAGCGGTCAGGGCGAACCCGCCCCGGCCAGTGCTGAGCGCCTGCACGACGCAGAGATCCGGCTGCGGGAGGCGGCCGGCGGGTGGAGTCCGTGGCCGCCGCGCCGGAGCTGAAGCCGGAACTCGGGCATCGAGCTGATCGCCTATCCCGGCGCCTACTACCTCGCCGCCTCACTCGAGGACGGTTCCACGGTCGACGTCGGCAGTGAACTGGCATTCGACCTGGCCATCGACGTCAGCGGCGACGCCGAGGACGGGTCGCTCCTGAACGAGACGAAAGCTGCCGCTGAACCCTCCGAACAACCCTCCGGGACGGCCTCCGGACAGTCCCCGGCAGCGCCCGGCGCCGGCACCGCGCAGGCGGCGTCGACGTCGGACAGTGCAGGCCCGCTGTGGTGGGGACCTGGCATTGCCGGACTGCTGGCAGCGGCCGCCGGAACGTTCGTGTTTCTCCGGCGCAGATCATCCCGGCGGAACGCGGGATAGCCGGTTCGGGGCCCTTCCGGAGTCCGCCAGCCAGGAGGGCGAATATAACGAACTGGTAACATTGGACTGATGCGGTCTAATTCTGGTTCAACACGAGTCACGCAGCTGGATGGCCTCAGGGGGATTGCCGCCCTGGTGGTTGTCGTCTGCCATGTCCTGTCTACACTCCCGGGAATCGGGAACGTTGTTTACGGCGACCGATCCGCGGGACTCAACACCGCGGAGACGTGGGCCGTCTTCTCGCCCCTGCACGTCCTCTGGAACGGGACTCCGGCTGTCCACGTCTTTTTTGTGCTCTCGGGTTTCGTCCTGGTCCTGCCGTTCACCAGGCCGGGGGCGGCCGGGAAGTGGGCACAGTACTACGCCAAGCGTTTTTTCCGCCTCTACCTGCCGGCGTGGGCGTCCCTAGTGGTGGCCGTTGTGTTGATGCTCAGCATTCCGCGGTCGGCGTCGCCGTTGCAGAGCCCGTGGGCGGACATGTACGTGACCGACCCCAGCGTGGGCCAGGTCCTTAAGGATGGACTGCTCCTGCTGAATGCCAGCACCATCAACACCCCGTTGTGGTCCCTCAAGTGGGAAGTGGCGTTCTCCCTCCTGCTCCCGGCCTACGTCCTCATCGCCCTCCGCTGGCGGCGTTTCTGGCACGTGAAAATCGGCTTTGCACTGTTGCTTGCCGTCGTGGGGGCCCTGCTGCATCTGGAGTGGCTGTCCTATCTCCCGATTTTCGCCATCGGGGCGGTCTTCGGCGTTGAGCGTGAGCGGATCCGTGCGCTGACCCAGACCTGGCCCCGGTCCGTCTGGTTCTTTGTGGCCGCCGCGGGTCTTTTCCTGGCCAACGCGGAATGGATCAGCCCCGCGCAGCCGATCCCCGGCGTCGAGGCCGTTGTTACGGTGGGCGCGACGCTGATCGTCCTGCTGTTTGTGTCCTGCCGCTCGGCCAAGAGGCTCGGTGACACGGCCGTCGCGCAGTGGCTGGGACGCGTGTCCTTCAGCCTTTACCTGGTGCACCTTCCGATCATCCTGGCCGGCGTCACCTTGCTGCGATCCGTCTCGCTGCCCCTGGCGCTCGCCGTCTCCGTGGCCGTCGCGTTCGTGATCGCCGAGCTGTTCTACCGCTTTGTGGAACAGCCTGCCCAGCGGCTGTCGATGGCCGCGGGGCGCGCCGTGGGGCGCCGGACCCGCCGCGACGCCCCGGATGCCGCGCACGCCCCGGCCGTCCCGGACAGGCTGGACAGCCCGCCCGTCCGGGCCCTGGCCGAGGCGGGGTCGGGGCGCCGCGGGTAAAGAGCCCGGCAGGCACCGGAAATGGCGTGAACAGATGGAGTCTGGCCGACCCCTTGGGAAGCCTGCACGTAATGTGCCGACAGGCCCTATCCGGCCAGTGCAGATTGGAGCACGATACTCCCCATGAAAAGAATCGTCACAGCTAGCCTCGCGGCGGCAATCATAGGCTGCGGTGCAATCGCAGTGGCAGCCCCAAGCAACGCAGTGACCACGAGCAGCGCGGCGACCCAGTCATCACCCCTCGCGGGGCAAATCATGGTCAAATTCCGCGACAATGGCCCGGCAGCCGGCGTACTGCGCCAGCACGGCCTCACGGCGGGTCCCGGTATCGGCAGCACTGGCGCCCAACTCGTCACGGTACCGGCCGACAGGGAGCTCCAGGTTCTAGAGGGCTTGAGCCGGAACCCGGCAGTTGAGTACGCCGAGCCGGACGAGCCCGTTGCTGCCGCTACGGCTGACGAGTATTTCCCCCGCCAGTACGCCCTCCAAAACAATGGCCAACCCTTTGATAACACCGCCGGCACCTACTCTGTAGCCGGCGGCACAGCAGACGCTGATGTCGACGCCGTCGAGGCGTGGGGCGTCACGACGGGCAGCGGCATCAAAGTCGCCGTTCTCGATTCAGGTGTCGCCAGTGACAACGTCGACATCACCCCAAAGGTTGTTGCCCGCGCCAACTTCACCAACGGGACAACCGGTGAGGACAACTATGGGCACGGCACCCATGTGGCCGGTATCGTCGCCGCCACCGCCGACAACACGGTTGGAGTTGCCGGCGTGTGTCCGGGATGCACCATCCTGGACGGCAAAGTCCTCAACGACAGCGGGGTTGGCTCCAGCTCGAGCCTTGCGAACGGCATCAACTGGGCCGTCAATAACGGTGCAAAGGTTATCAACATGAGCCTCGGGGTGCGGGCATCACGCACCCTCGAAGCTGCCGTCAACAACGCCTGGAGTAAGGGCGTCGTGCTCGTTGCCGCAGCAGGCAACGGCAGCAACCAGGCCAAGATCTACCCAGGCGCATACCCCAACGTCATTGCCGTCGCCGCCACCGACAACACCGACGCCAAAGCATCGTTCTCAACCTATGGAGCCAGCTGGGTGGACGTCGCAGCACCCGGAGTCAATATCTACTCAACATTCCCAAACCACACGTTTGTCCTCGGGACGCAGAACAACCGCTCCTTCGGCTACGACCTCGGCAACGGGACCTCCATGTCCTCACCCATCGTCGCGGCAACTGCCGCGCTCGCCTGGAGCTCCCACGCCGGCGCCACGAACATGTCAGTCCGCGCAAACATCGAGACAACTGCCGACAGACTTCCCGGCACGGGCACCTACTGGGCGCATGGCCGTGTGAACGCCAACAACGCGGTCCGGTAGTCCGCGTCGCCCACCCAGTGGATCGGCCCGTGCGGCCGGGCGGAATAAGGGGACTGCCGCTGGGGGGCGCTGCCCTCCCGGACCCCCCAGCGGCAGTTCGCGGGGAACCTACTCCGAGGTGCGGGTGGTCTGCTCTGCGAGGGTGTCCCAGAAGGACGTGTCGGCGGTGGCGATCGACCCGTCGGCAACGGCCCGGGCCGTTGCGTCCAGGGTGACCACGGTCTGCCTGATCAGGTAGCCGTTGCTCTTCTGGCCGAGCACGGCGGAGTCCCTGGTGTTGTCCGACATTCCGCGCATCTCGAACAGGAGGGTCGAAATGCCGTATTCCACCGCGATGCCGTTGCGGCTGATGGTTTCGGCATCTCCGCCGACGTACCTGCCAAGGTGGCCCCACCCGGTGGAGTCGACGGCGTCGAACACCACGGAACCGAGGCGCTTGGATCCTTCAAGCACGGCCGGGTCGACGTTGGGGGTGGTGGGGTAGAGAATCGAGCCCGACACCAGTTCCCCGTCCCTTTCACTCTGCGTCCCCTGGTGGTGGAGATCGATCATGTAGTCGATGTCGTAGGCACGCATCACGTTATCGTGCAGCGCCTGCGTCTCCGGCTCGAGCTTGTTCACGTGGTCGCGGTTGAGGTCCACGTTGTTCGCATTGGTCCGCGTCAGCGTCCTGCCGCCGTCGGCGATGTAATCATCCAGCGCGAAGTCGACGTCTCCCATGGCACCGTCGGGGTTGAGCATGGGTACCACCAGGATGTTCACGCCGTCGAGCACTCCCTGGGCCTTGCCCGTGCCCAGGTGCTTGATGAACTCCAGCGCACCCTCCGTGGTCAGCTGTTCGTTGCCATGCTGTTGCGTCAGGTAGAGGATGGTCGGGTTGTCCGGGTTGGTAATGTACTTCGCCAGGTACAGGTCACGGCCCTTGACCGACTGGCCGATCACTTCGAGCTCCAGCGCGGACTGGCGGGCGTCCTGCTTCCTTAGTTCAGCGACCACCTCGTCGTAGGAGCGCAGGATCGAGGTATTGATGGTTTCGTTGCCACCGTAATTGGGGCCCTCGCCCACAGCAAAGGCCGGAGCAGCGGCGGTTGCGCCAGTTGTCAGCAAGACGGCCAGCGAGAGTGCAGCGAATTTTCTGGGTGCGTTCAACTTGTTCCTCCAAAAAGTGGATGTGACAAGATGAGTCAAATGCCACCGCGTAGTTGTGTCAAGCAATTGTTCGTGCTGCTGCGCCGAAGCCATCCGGGTCCGGGAGACCGTTCGCCGGCTCTTGAAAAGATCCTGGTCACCGTGATGTGATCGACCTCGGCGGCACCTGCATCGCCCGCGTCATCGAAGTGCTGATTCCCGTCCGGCTCCGCCTCCGGGGCGCACTTGGCTCCGGTCTTACAGGCTGCTGATGAAAGGCCCCTCACGATGAAAGCTGTTCAGATCGCATCCCGCGGATCTTCTCTTGAAGTTGCCGAGCGCGACGTCCCCGAGATCCCGCGCGGTCACGTCCTGAATAGGTCGCCTCATTTTAGCGGTGCTGCGGGACCGGTCTTGAGCTTGCCAACCGCTTCCGCCAGGCGCACCCGGACGATCCCACCCCCGCTGGTGGCGACCATTTTTCCCCCGGCCCGGTCCGCAGTCGGTCTGGTCCTCGCTGCCGTCCCGTTCGCCGCGGTGCTCGGCCGTCCACACACCATCTCGTCCGCAGGAGGGACATCATGAGAACACTGATTCGTTGGACTGTTGGCCTGATCGTGGTCATCCACGGCCTCATTCACCTGATGGGTGTGGTGGAGGGATTCGGGTGGGCCGACGTGTCGCAGCTCACCGAGCCGATCAGCGCGTCGATGGGGGTCGCCTGGCTGGTCGCCGCGGTCGTGGTGGTCGCCGCCGGTGTGATGTTGTTGGCCGGGCTCCGCTGGGGGTGGGCGGTCGCCGGGCTCGCTGCGGTCGTCTCCCAGGCGGTAATCGTCACGTCGTGGACCGACGCCAAGGCGGGCACAGCCGCCAACGTGCTGCTGGCGCTCGCCGCGGTGTACGGGTTCCGCGCGAACGGTCCGACCAGCTTCCGGGCCCGGTCCCGGCGTCTCGCCGATGAAACGGTCCGGTCCGCGCTGTCGGTTGCCGGTCCTCCCGGCTCGCTGGTGACCGACTTCGATCTGGCCCATCTGCCGCTGCCCGTGGCCGGCTACGTGCGCGCCGCCGGTGCGGTCGGGCGACCTCACGTGGTCGGTTTCCGGGCTGACATCAGGGGTCGTATCCGTGCAGGCGCGGACAAGCCGTGGATGCGGTGGACCGGGGAGCAGACCAACACGTTCGGTCCCGAGCCGAGCCGGGTGTTCTTCATGGACGCGACCATGAAGGGGCTCCCCACCGACATCCTCCACGCCTACGTCGGCCCCGCGGCGACGATGCAGGTGCGGCTCGCATCGCTGCTGACCCTCGTCGATGCCCATGGCCCGGAGATAGACCAGGCCGAGACGGTGACGCTGCTCAATGACCTGTGCGTGCTGGCGCCCGCTGTGCTCGTCGACGCGCCCATCGAGTGGACACCCATCGACGATCGCCACGTGAGTGCCACGTTCACCAACGCCGGTCACACCGTGAGCGCCGTGCTCACGTTCAACGACAACCACGAACTCGTCGACTTCGCCTCCGACGACCGGCTGGCGGCATCGCCCGACGGCCGCACTTTCACGCCGAGAACCTGGTCCACCCCCGTCACCGACTACCGCAGTTTCGACGGCCGGCGTATCGGCGCGTCCGGCAGGGCCCGGTGGCATCCCGCCGACGCACCCAGCTTCGACTACCTCGAGTTCCACACTGACGACATCACGTACCTCGAGCCCGGTCCTGGCACTTGATCGGGTGGGCGTGGCAGAGCGAGTATTGGGACGATGAACGCACCCTCGCGATCACGATCGCCGCTCCGTCGCCGCTGGTCTGGCCGTGGCTTGTGCAGGTCGGTTGCACCCGTGCGGGGTGGTACAGCCATGACCTGCTCGACAACCGCGGCCACCGGAGTGCCACGACCATCGAACCTGCCTGGCAGGACCTGCACGTCGGACAGTGGGTGCCCATGGTGCCGAAGCCGCAGCCCACGGAGCGGACTGCGTTCCGAGTCGATTCGTTCGAGGTCGATCGCTGGCTGCTGTGGACGAAGCCGGACTCGACGTGGTCGTGGCAGCTGACGCCGTCCAGCGATGGCGGTAGGCGCCTCGTCAATCGCATCCAGGCCCTCTACGACTGGCGATCTCCTCTGAGCGCGTCGCTCAGCGTGGTCCTGCTGGAGTTCGGCGACTTCGCGGTGAACCGCCGGATGATGCGCGGCATCAAGACCCGAGCCGAGTCCCTCGTCACTGAACGCGAGGGATGACGAGATGACTGAGCCGACTCTCAGCGCGCCGGCACGCCGGCCATTGCCCTCAGGCTAAGAACCGGCGGCACGGCCTTCCACAGTCGAATGCCTCCGAGCAGCCACGGCACTGCCCCCGCATGAACTCGGCCATCCCGCCGTCGACGTTCAGGCCTGGAAAGGTGGAGTTCTCACCGTGGGAGTCCTGACCTGAACGGCACGGCAGGCACAGCCCGCACGTGACCAGCGGGTGCCGGCGGTGTGGACCGGGTCACAACCGGAAAGAAGAGGGGTTATCACGCGGCGAGAACGGGCCGCGGACCGAACGCGACGGCGGCCCGCGGTGAGGTGCGGGGCTAGGCAGCCTGGTTGAAGCGGACTATGTTCCCGGACGGGTCGCGGAAGGCGCAGTCGCGCGGGCCCCAGGGCTGGACGATGGGTTCCTGGAGGACCTCCGCGCCGGAGGCCCGGACGGCCTCGAACGTGGCGTTGAGATCGTCGGTGCGGAACACGAGGACGGGGAGGGCGCCCTTGACGAGGAGTTGTTGGAGGGCATCGCCGTCGTCCTGGGAGCGGCCGGCGTGCGGAACGGACGGCACGAGCTCCAGATCGGGTTGGGCCGCGCTGCCAAGGGTGACCCAGCGCTGCCCGTCGGAGCCGACGTCGTTGCGCACTTCCAGGCCGAGCACGTCCCGGTAGAACGAGAGCGACTCGTCGAGGTCATTGACAGTGATTTGCGAGTACTGCAGTGAAATGTTCATGTCTTCCACGCTAGGTCAGCGGCTAAGGGGGCGCTTCTTCAATCCTGCTCGCTTTGCGCTCGGGCCGTGTCCGCAGCCGGGCGATGCATGACGGCATGGCCCTCACCGCGTGATGCTGCCGAGTCCGGTATTCACTCGGCGGCATGCCGACGATCTCGGCGAACCGTGAGCTGAACGATCCCAGCGAGGTACAGCCGACCTCCATGCACGCATCCGTCACGCTGGCACCGGACCGCAGCAGTGCCATGGCGCGTTCGATCCGCCGGGTCATGAGGTAGGTGTAGGGCGTCTCGCCGTAGGCCGCTTTGAACTGACGGGAGAAATGCGCCGGGGACATGAGGGCACCGGCGGCCATGGTGGGCACATCCAGTGGCCGGGCGTAGTCACGGTCGATCAGGTCCCGTGCCCGGCGCAAGTGCGCCAGGTTGGCCAACTCCTGCGGTGTCATTCCGCCATTCTAGAACCGGACGCGTCCCTGTAAAGCCTCTAATGCGCCGCCGCCGGCACTGGTGGTAATCCGTACCGGAAAACTCCTGTAGAGTTGATCTTGTTGTTGTTGTGTTTATGCAGTTCGTAGTTCAGGCAGTACGCAAGGTTGAAAGACCTTGTTCTTCTGAAGCAGCGGTTTTGAGCACCCCACACAGGAGGACCCGAAAGTCGGGACTTTTCCTCCACCTTCACGAAGGACAAAAAATAATGGCTACTGGTACCGTCAAATGGTTTAACGCTGAAAAGGGCTTCGGCTTCATTTCCCCCGATGACTCCTCACAGGACGTCTTCGCACACTACTCCGCGATCGCCTCTTCCGGCTTCCGCTCCCTCGAAGAGAACCAGAAGGTCTCCTTCGAAACCGAGCAGGGCCCCAAGGGTCCCCAGGCCGTAAACATCCAGGCTCTCTAAGACTTAGCTTTCAGCTAACTCTTCTGAGTCCGGAACCTTACAGGTTTCGAGCAGGGTCCGTCTTTGACGGGCCCTGCTTTTGTTTAACCCGGGCGTGCTGCTTCATCAGCGCCTATCCGGCGGCGCGGTAGTCGAGGACCAGCGTGGCCGGGAGGGGCGCCGTGAGCATGTCCACGCTCATCCCGTGCAGGTTCGCCAGATGCTCGCGGAACCACACGTCATAGGGATCCGCCGACGCGGCGAGCGTCTGGTAGGCCTTGGCCAGATCCTCGGCCTCGTGGAAGATGCAGGTGAAGTCCCCCTGCGGGGTCTGCACCAGGCTGGCGACTTCCGGCACCAGGCCCATGCGGGCCCGCGAGGCTTCGTGTTGCTCCCGCCGCGGGCCCTTCAATTCCTCGACGTGCGCCTTCCACTCCTCCAGTTTTCCCGGCAAAATCGGCGCGAACCATGTAATGCATTCCATGGCAGATGTCCTTCCACAGTAGTGAGCACGGTGGCATTCCCATCGGTACAGCTGCATGTTAGTCCCGCGGACGACGGCGGGACAGGGCTTCCGGAACCGGCTCCGGACCCGCCCAACCGCGGCAGGCTCACGCGGAAACCCGCTGCCGCCGGGCCAGGAACGCCGTCGCGCCGGGTTGTCGATTTCCTTCGCCAGCCAGGGCACGGCCTGGGCGGCGGCCCCGTCACCGAGCACCGCCCGGTGCGACTGTGCCCGGACCACGAACTCCCGCATGCCGCTGCTGCTGGCCAGCGCGGCCAGCCGCTCCACGACCTGTGAGGCCCGCGGCGAACCCGTGGCGATGGTGACTTCCGCCGCGACATCCAGCAGCCGGGCCGTGTACCAGAGGTACCACGGCGTAGGGTCCAGTCCCCGGTCGATCCAGTGCTCGGCGGCAGCCAGGTTTCCGTGCGCCAGGAACAGCCGGGCCTCGGCACCGGAGGCCAGGGCCATATAGGAGTGGTCGCCCGCCAGCTCCAGGTCCCCGCGCAGCAGATGCACGCGCCCCAGCAGCGCCTCGCTGAATGCCTGCTGCCGGCGGTTCCCGACCGCCCGGGCCAGTCTCCTGGACTCGGCGAAGGCGGCCACCGCATCCCCGTAGTGGGCGGTGTCCGAGGCCAGCATGCCCTGGATCGCGAGGATCCTTCCCTGCTCGTCCGGGATGCCCGCGCCGCCTGCATCGCCCGGTCCAGCCAGCCGGCCGCGCGGTCCGGAACGCCGCGCTGCACGGACAGGCAGCCCAGCTCGCGGAATGCCGCGGCGGCAGTGCGGGAGACGCCGTCGGGCGCTTCCGCCGACAGCGCGCGGTGCAGGAAATCGGCGACCTCTTCGAGCCCCCGGTCCACGGCGCCCGCCGACAGGGAGGCGCTGCCGACGTCGAGATAGGAACGGATGGTGGCCGCGGTCGCGGTGATCCTGGGGCCGGCGGCAGGCGCGGCGTCGGACAGGGCACGCCGGACCAGCCGCAGCGGGTCCCCGGTGATGGCGACACCGTCCAGGGTCCGGCGCAGCGCCGACAGGTACCAGCGCAGGGCACCCAGGGGATCCGCGGCGTCCGGGAACAGCAGGGTGGCGGTCCGGGAACGGCTGATGCCGTCCGGCTGCAGGGCAAGGCAGGCCAGCACGGCCCAGGCCTTGCGGCCCTTGGGCTGTGGGGGAGTGGTGCCGGGGGACTCGATCCTGGGCGGACCGAGGAGCCGGATCCATGTCTCGGCCATAGGAGGAACTTTACGCCGCAGGTCCCGCCAGCGTCTCGGGGTATTCAGCCGCGGGTATTCAGCCGCGGGGTATTCACACGGTTGCTCACACGGCGGCACCGCCACGGTCCGCGCCACGGTCCGCGCCATGGTCAGGGACGGACGCGGGCACACCCCCGTGGTGCGGTCCACGGAGTCATGGTCAGCCGGCAGCGCTGCCCAGCGAACCCTTCACGTCGTCCCTGTCCTGGTACCTGCCGGGCTCGCGCGTCCAGTAGAGCACGACGGCGGAACGCCGGCAGCGCTGCCGGCCTCCCGCCGTCGTGCTGTGCCGCGTTCCGCCGCCGTCTGCCCTGGCGGCTACCGGCCCTTGGGCATGATGATCCACAGCACGATATAGGCGAGTTCGCCGACGCCGAACAGGCCGAAGAACACGAAGCCGATGCGGACCAGCGTCCTGGGGATGCCGAAGCGGTCGGCGAGGCCTGCACACACGCCCGCGATGATCTTGCCGTTCCGGGGCCTAACCAATGATCGTTCCATCCAGCCAAGGTAGCAGTGTGACCCGGTCAAGAGAACAGCCCCGCAAGAGCGGGACTGCCTTCGCCCACCCGGCGGCTGGCGAGCCCAACGCCTGGTTCCGGCCGGGCGCGTGGATGCGGTAGCCGCGCCACTCCGGTTCCAGACGGCGGGGCTCTGGCAGGATAGCCAGCATGGAATCCCCGGCCCCTGCCCTTCCCGCGTCAGTCCCCGCCTTCGACCTCCGCGTCAGCATCAAGGACACCGAGCCCGAGATCTGGCGCCGGCTGCTGGTCCCGGAGACCATCACCGTTCAGGAACTGCACCGGGTGCTTCAGACGGCCTTCGGCTGGGAAAACCGCCACCTTTTTGGCATCCGGTGTGTGGACCGGCTCGGCCAGCCCCGCGTCATCATTGGCCCCGACGACGCGGCGGAGGAGATGGGCGACGAGCCGGCTTCCGGCGTCGTGCTCCTTGACCTCCTGGACGCGCAGCAGTCCGGATCGAGCACCGTTGAGTACGAGTACGACTTTGGTGATGCGTGGACGCACACCGTTGACGTGATGGGGCCGGCCCAGTTGCCTGCCGCTGCCGTGCGCTGCATCGGCGGCGCCAACCGGGGCCCGGTGGAGGACTCCGGCGGGACCTACGGCTATGCGCGCCTCATTGAAGCCCTGGCCGATCCCTCGGACCAGGAGCACCAGGAGCTCTCCGACTGGTACAAGTTCGCGACGGGCCAGGATGCCGGCACCTTCGAGCCGGGCGCGTTCGACGGCGCCGCGCTCAACAGCCGTCTGGACGGACTGGCGCAACGCCTCTGGCCGGAACCGCCCACGGACCAGGAGATCGAGGCCGTGATCCGTCCCGTGCAGTGGCTGCTGAACCGGGCGGGCTCCGACGGGCTGCAATTAACCCAGGACGGCTATCTCAAACCTGCCGTGGTCAGCGCGGCCGTGCGCGAACTTGGGTGGTCCTATCGCTGGCCCGGGGCTGCGAACCGCGAAAGCCAGACCCTCCCCGTTCTGCTGCTCCGGCAGCAGCTTCAGGCCTGGAAAATGCTGCGGAAGAGCAAGGGGCGGCTGGTCCTGTCACCGGCCGGCCGCAAAATGCACGACGGCGGCCGACCGCTGTGGGACCACCTCGCCGAGGCCGTTGCCTTCCCGGCGGACAAGGCGACGGCCGTTGCGACCCGCATGGCGATCCATTGGCTGCTCGAGGGCTCCATGCCGTCATGGGACCAGCGGCAACGGATCATCGCAGACACCCTGACCTCGGCGGGGTTCCGGATGAAGGGCGGGGCTCCGGTGCCACTGGATGCCGCCCAGGACCTCGACCGGGAAGTGCGCCGGGCACTGGACTGCCTGCAGCTGAAGGTTCCGGAACGCACGTTCAGTGACGCGCCGGTTCTAACGGACGGCGGACGGAAGTTCCTCCTGCAGGTCCAGGGGTTGCTCGACGGCGTGTGACGCGTGCCAGGTCCGCCGCCGCGAAAGTGAGCCAGTACACAGAAAACTGATGTCCTCATTTCGGTTCCCGGTAGGCCTGCCGGCCTGCGGGTTTCCGTGTGGTGGCGGGGTTTTTGGGGGTGTGGGGGTGGTGGTGGGGGTGGATTTGTGTCTGGTCGGTGGGGTGTGTAGAGTAGTTCGAGTCGCCGCCGCTGATGC
>NZ_JBVAYY010000019.1:0-55847 GCF_055412885.1 Pseudarthrobacter leeuwenhoeki
CCATCGTGGCCGTGAAACGTCCCGGAGGCATCTGGGGCCATACCACCGCACAAACGGTGCTCTACGACGACGACCAGATCATTGTCCAGGGCAGGAAAGCCAAGGCCGAACGGTTCAGCACCCTCCCCTGAACCGTCACAGTCAGCCGGACCCGGCGCACCGCAGGAGGACAGGTACCAGCACCTGGCCGAAGGACCTCATCGCGCCGGCCTAACCGGATGATCGGCACCTCCCGTGCCGGACGCCATACGAACAAGCGCCCCACCGCCGATCAATCTGACGGTTTTGTCCGGGATTCGCGCTGGTGGTTTTCGAGCTTCTTCTCGGAGTCCCGGCGACGCTGGCCCACGGTGCGCATCGGCTGCGTGACCGGCCTCTTCGGGTTCTCTTTATCCAAACCCTGGACACGGCCTTCCTCGCCGCCCGGAAAAGTCCCGTCCGCACCGGAATGTGTGTTCTCGCTCATACATGCATCCTCCCACCCGGCAAGCCCGGGTACTAGGCGAACCGGGTCAGAGCCAGTAACTGTCGACCCCGGCCGGCAGGGACCGGGCCCGTATCGGGAGGGCCGAGTCAACAAACGACGGGCGGACACGAGAGGCATGTGCCGGTCCAGGGCGGGCCTCCCCGGCTCAGGCTGCCGGACCCCGGAAGGAGCGCCCAGCCCCAGCACGGTATCACCGGCGGCCCCTACCCCAGCGCCAGGCCCTGGCCCGGCACTGGGCTTAGCCTGCTTGCTCTCCCCCTGCCTGTTAGCGTGGAAGAGACCGTAAGTAGATACCGACAAGAACGGGAGCAGTTGATGAACACTCGAATGAGCGAACTCGAAGAGACACTGAACGACGGCAGCGGTCCGAAGGCGATACCGGTCACCGGACACCCCGCAGGTCCAGCGGGCCCGAAGAAAAACGGATCAGACCGTGATGGCGGTCAGCCTGAAGCTGCCACAGACAACGATCCAGCTACCGGGCACCAGACGATCACGCCCGGTCCCGCGGAAGAAGAAAACCGGCGGGAAGCAGATGACCGCGGGCTGACCACGGACACCGGCTCCAGCGACTGACGCGTGCACCTTCGGCACACGCTGATCCTGCTTTCCACCTTTGAACTCCATGTCGCCGCTCTTGCCATGCGTCAGCGGTCTGCGCCGAAGGTCGAACCGCCGCCGAAGTCCGCTCAGCACGGCGGGCGCCAGATCGCCAGGTTCCGTGATTCTCTGGGGGTGTCCGGCTGGCGCATCTCTTAGCCCAGTATTGGGAGGGCGGACAGACGCAGACCAGGCTGCGCTGCCACCAGCGCCTTGCCGGCAGTTGTCTTTCCCACGCCGAAGGTTCCGTTGATCCAGATCATCATGTCGCCGACGGTACCTGCTTCCAGAGGACGTCGGCAGGTGTTGAGTCGCGTGTCTACGAAATGTCGACCGGGGCCCGTTCAGGGTTGCTTCCCCTTAAGCTGCCGGATCCTCGCTACGTTGGCAGTCACGACCTGGCCTGGGTGCAGACAACTTCTGACATTCCGTGCAGACGACTCCTGAAATCGACAGGCGACGACCGGCAGTGCCCGAAATTTCGTGGAATTGAACGAATTTTTGCACGGCCGGTGAGTCTCGTAACTATGTCTCGAAAGCTTCTGGTTGAATCAGTGTATCCACCATTAGTTACGAGACACGTCGGAGAGCCCATGACAAAACTGATCGGCTACGCGTGCGTTTCGACGCGGCAGCAGTCCACCGACCGGCAGCAGGTGGACCTTCTAGCCGCCGGCGTCCGCCGCGATGACCTTTACGTGGATCACGGTGTCTCCGGGGCGCGGGCTTCACGACCCCAGTTCGATCGAGCACTCGACGCGCTGATTGACGGAGACACCCTCGTCATTACAACACTGGACCGGCTTGGACGATCCACCCAGAACATGCTTTCCTTCGCCGACGAACTCCGCGGTCGAGGTGCTGGTTTGCGCGTCTTGAACCTGGGCGGTGGCGACGTCGATACCGCAACACCCATGGGTTCGATGCTGTTCACGATCATGGCCGCTCTCGCCCAAATGGAACACGAGATCAAACGCGAACGCGTCACCGACTCCATCAGCAAACGCAGAGAAGCCGGAAAGGACCTTGGCGGCCGGCCTCGCCAGGTCACCGAGAGTCAGGTTCGAAGCGCTGTCCGCCTGGTAGAAGGCGGTGAACCCGCAGCACAGGTTGCCCGCGATCTCGGAATGTCACGAGCAACATTTTATAGACGGTCGCGAGCACTCAAGGACTAGCCGCATCGCATCACTCTCCCTGAAGGCGAGACCAAGCGATCACGGAACGCCGCCAAGGAGCGATCAAATCCACCAAGCCAACGGTGCGAAAACCGCCAAACTGAGCTGTGAAAAAAGCCGCCAATCCGAACTAACAGTCACAGGGTTGATGCCGCCAAGAGTGGGGGAATCATACGCCGATGCTGTACGTTCACCTTGCTGTAACCAACACAAATGAAAAGAGAAGCACCACAAGTGGCAACCGATTATGACGAAGTCCGTTCCGACGTCAAGGAATCACAGGACCGCTCGCTCGAGGCGCTGCAGTCCGAGAACGCACCGGATGCCCGGATCGTGCGTGACCTGGACGAATCAGACTCCATGGATGATGGAATCATCCCGGGCGGCGAAATCGTCAACGACGAACTCATCGTCCAGGTTATCCCCCAGGCAGCGGACGAGTTCGTCTGCTATTCCTGCTTCCTGGTCCGGCACCGGTCCCAGCTCGCCCGCGAAAAAGACGGCCACGCGTACTGCACCGAGTGTGAAGGCTGAACCGCCGGCCCAGAGTTGATTGCCGGTTCGAGATGGTCTGGGAGGCCCCGGAGGACGAGGTCACCCTGCCGTCGGCCGCGAGTTGAGGGCCGTCCTTGCCACTGCTATCCCCGGCTTGACGGCATTACTGTCAAAGACTGCACTGCGGTCAAAGCTGAATTTTCTTCCGGAATCCGATCCGCGTCCGCCGCGAGGGATCGGAAACCTGCACCCTGTTCTCGATGACGTCCAGGACGCACTGGCGGAGAGTTGAGGACGTTCCACCGTGGATCCGCTGACTCCGTTGCCCGGAGAGGTCCGCGCTGCGCCGACGGCCTGGAGTGCAGTGAACTGCAGATCAAGGTTCTGATCCGTGGTGGAAACTCTCGCGCACCCGACAACAGCCATGGCCGTCCCCATAGTTCTCTTAATCCCGAACAATTAGCCGTTGTGAAACCAAGTGTTGTTGAACGGCGTTTCGAGACAGCGACTGCCCGTGTCGCCACGGGAACGTCTGGAGCCCCAGGAGAGCGGCCCTGCCGTCTCAGTAATGGATCGTATTTGAGATGGAATGTGTCATCTTCCCACTAGAAGCGCCCCTGGTCGGCGTCGAGTCGGTCCTTCTCCCCTACACCCACTTTTCAGTCCTCATGCGGCCGGACAAACGCCTGGCAGCCGTCACCGCACTTGTCGTTTTCAGAAGTCGTCTGCACGGAATGTCAGAAGTCGTCTGCACCCGGACTAGGTCGTGACTACGCCGTCGAACACGAACGCTGACAGGTTCCACCATTTGCCGCGGAGGCGCCCATGATGGAGGTTTTGTTGGCCATGATGATGATCAGATGCCCAGCAACGGGGCGATCAGCACGGCGTATCGCGCCCTGAATCGTCTGTCGAACGGCCCAAACGTCACCCCGATGATCACAAGGCTCACCCCGATGCCGTGCCCGAGTAGGAGATCGGCCCCGACAGAGAAACCTCATAGTAAAAGAGACCTACAGCCACTTTTCCGACGCCGTGCACGGTCGCGGCAACGAAATAGCTGCGCTTCGACAGTGTGGAGGCGATGGAGATTAACACGCTGAAGATCATGCACGGCACCCAGGTACACAACGAACCACCAGGGCGAGACATGACGAGCCCGACGGCCGAGGGAGGTATCCCGGCTGAGAACAGAAAATTGATCGCACCGATGCCGGTAGCATCAAGCACATGAATAACTTACCCGTCGCTGCGTACCGGCTCTCCGGGGCATTGGCGATCGTGGCATTCGCGGCTGCCGCAACCTCGTTTTTCATCCCCGATGTTCTTGGGGGTCCGCCCGTTGCCCAGGGCAACCTCCGCGGTACCGCACTGGTGATCATGGTCCTCGCGATTCCAGTGCTCGTCGCTGCGATGTTCTTCACGCGGCGTGACTCGGCGCGGGCGCTGGTCCTCTGGCTGGGGGCACTGGCATACATCAGCTATCAGGGCGTGCTGTTCCTCTTTGCCACCCCGTTCAACAGCCTTTTCCTGATTTACGTCGCGATGCTGTCATTGGCGTTCTGGTCCATCGTGGTGATCGTTCGGAAGATGGACCTTGCAGCATTCCGCGCCAGCTTCGACGATGGACTCCCGGCCCGCAGCATCGCGACCTATGCCACCGTGCTTGCTGTACTCAATGCGGCGGTGTGGTTGCGGACCATTGTTCCGGCCGTCCTCAGCGAGCAGCCGGCCGCCTTCCTCAATGGCTCCGGGGCGACCACGAATGCGGTCTTCGTGCAGGACCTCGCGATCTGGTTGCCCTTGCTTATCAGCGGCGCATGGTGGCTCTGGAATCGCCAGCCGCTCGGCGAAGTGGTCGTCGGCGGGATGCTTGTGATGCTGGTGCTCGAGGCCATCGGAGTGGCCTCCGATCAGTGGTTCGGCGCCAGCGCCGATCCGAGTACCCCCTTCGCGTCGATGGCAGCCGTTCCTATCTTCCTGGTGCTCGCGGTAATCGGAGCGGTCCCGCTCTTTTTCTACCTCAAGCACCTAAATACAGCTGCCGGACTGAAAGAACGAAGCAACTGATTTAGGCGCTCGGCCATTGTCCGCTTCCTCGACAGTGCGGTGCTCGTCATCGCACCGCCTTCCGCTCGGCTACGTGGTCGCCGCTGACCGGACCGCCGCATCAACGTTCCCAATGAACATTTCTTAGCCCGCTGCCCATGTTGAACGTTAGGAAACCACCCGTGCCACAGTCCTGGCGTGCCCATAAATCTCCGGTCGGGGTGGTCATGAAAATTGCCTTCGCGGCCTTCCTCGTCGCTCACGCGCTCATCCACCTGATCGGTGCTGCAAAGGGTTTTGGGTTCGCCGACGTTCCCCAACTGACGGAACAGATATCTGCGCCGCTGGGTGTCCTCTGGCTAGTGGCGGCAGCCCTTCTCCTAGCCGGCTCGGTTGCTCTCTTCGTCCTGCCAGAACGATGGTGGGTATTCTGCACCGGGGGCATCGTTGTCTCCCAGATCGTGATTATCTCGTCCTGGGCAGACGCCGCCTACGGGACGATCGTCAACCTCATCCTGCTCGTCGGCGTCGCCTTCGGCTACCTCTCGCGAGGGCCGCAGAGCTTCCACGCCCAGTACGAGCGCGACGTCTCACAAGGGCTGGCCCGGGCCGCCCAGTACCCGATACTTACCGAAACCGACCTCTCCCGGCTTCCCGCGGTGGTGCAAGGCTACATTCGGCTCAGCGGTGCGGTCGGTCTGCCAAAGGTTCACAACTTCTTCGCCCGCTATCACGGGCAGATCCGCAGCGGACCGTCCGCGCCCTGGATGTCCTTCACCGGCCGACAAAGCAACTTCTACGACCGATTCTCACGCCTGTTCCTCATGGACGCCTCACGGGGGGGCATGCCGATCCAGGCCTTCCACCGGTTCATCGGGCCCTCCGCGACCATGCGGGTGAAGCTCGCATCAACCGTAACGGTGGTCGATGCTCATGGGCCGGACATGGACGAGGCCGAGACGGTGACGCTGTTCAATGACCTCTGCGTGTTCGCGCCAGGCGCGCTGGCCGATCCGGGAATCCGGTGGCGCGAAATCGATTCGCACACCGTCAGTGCGTCCTTTACCAACGGAAGCCACACCGTCAGTGCCGTCCTTTCGTTCAACGATCGCGGGGAGCTCATAGATTTTGTTGCTGACGAACGCGGGGCGGCGTCCGCGGACGGAAAGTCGTTCACCAAAATGCGCTGGTCCACCCCGCTGGGGAGCTATCGACAGTTCGGACCGCACTGGGTTGCGGAGCGCGGCGAGGGAATCTGGCACGCCCCCAGCGGGGACTATTCCTATCTGCGTTTCGTCCTTGACTCGATTGAGTACAACGTCACCGCACGGCCTGGCAGACAGCGCTTATGAGTTCGCCATCGGTTGCACCGTCAGGCGCCTCGACGGAGTGAGGTGTGCTACTGATGTGAGACACAGTTTGAAAGGATGGCGCTCACGTTCAACGCCACCACGTCGACAACCACGGTGACCACCGCCGGCGTCACCAGAACCGTGGTCACGGGGACGCTGGGTGCCGCGGCGAGCGGGGCCGGAAGCATCCGCACCGCCAGCACGGCCGCCGCGATGGTGTGGACCTCGACGTCGTCCCTTACCAGTACATCCGGCGTTGCGTGCTCCCTAGCCCCAGCAACCGAAACCGGCACTCTCGACAGATTTCTAACCAGGATGAATGCATGGACATCTACGGGGAGCCATGGATGCGGTCCCTCAGGCGGAAGCGCCCAATCATGGTGGCCGTGGAGCGCGTCGCGGACTTGTACGGCTCCAACCTTTGTCATCGGTATCAGCTAATCCGCCACCATGAGCTGTGAAAAAGCAGCCATTCTTGATGAACAGTCACAAAGACCAGCCAAACGATGGAAACGCGTCGTCTCAGTTCCGCAGCTCACGCACGTGCCGTTGCTGTTACTAACGGCAAAAGGATCGGCCGGCCCAGCGTGATCAATCCAGCGAAGCTTGCCTATGCCGCCCACCTTCGGGACCAGGAAAATCAGTCCATCTCCGAGATCGTCGAAGCCACGGGCATCACCCGCTTGATTTTGTCAATCTGACTTGAACCCACTTTGGTGGGAAATCGCAGCTTGATCGGGGCCCGCGATGAACGAGGTCGCGGAGGCGTTGGGGCCCCGGAATGTGACAGTTCCGTTAGGCCAATCCCGGCGGGGTGCCGTGTACTCGAAATCAGGGGACCGAGTGCCGCCTGCTGCCAGATAAGAACCACCATGATCCCGGACCCTTATGGGTGGACGGGGTTACTTCACCCTTTGAGAAGGGTGCAATCGCTGCCTCACCCGCGTGTTGCCGCGAATCGGATTCCCGGGATTTCTGCGCCCCGGCCAGAAATCCCGAAGACGGTTTGGACGGTCAGGGGTGCAACGGGGAAGTCTGCCCGTTGCACCCCCGGCGGGTCAACGGGGGCGGTCGGCGGCCGGGTCCAGGGCGTGCAGCGCCGCGCCTGTCACAATGCCGTAGGCCAGATGCGGGATGATGTCGCTGGCCCAGTCCGCGGGAGACCAGGTGCGGGGATCGGTAATTCCGAGAACGATCATGGGACCGTTACTGCCGATCAGTGCGCCGGCCGCCGCAGTCAGTGACGAAGCGAGGAGTCCTGGCCGGTATCCGACCTCCCTGACAAGTCCGAGGACCGCGCCGACTCCGGCGCCGACGACAAGCCCTGTCAGCGGGCCTAGCCCGGCCAGCCGGTTCGTGCGTTCTTCCTCGTTGCCGGGGATCTTGACCCCTGTGACGTCGGCCAGTTTTTCGACGGTGGCCTCGGGTGTGCTGCTGGCAGGGCGGGCACGCCAGACCATGTCCAGGTAGGTGAGGGTGTTCAGGACTGTAGTCCCGGCGGCGCCTGCTGCGGCCCCGGTGGCTAGTGCGCGGACGATTTTCATGGCTGCGGGGACAGCCCGAGTTGGGTGAGCATGCCCAGCTGGTCGCTGCTTCCCCAGCGCTCGACGAGTTGGCCGTCTTCGAAGCGTCCGATCTGCATGCCCCGGATTTTGAAGCTCTTGCCGGTGGGCGGGTGGCCCATCAGCGGCCCCTGATGTGTCCCGGTGATCGTGTAGGCGAACGCGACGTCGACGTCGGTGGCTGTGAGGTGTTCGACGTCGAGGTGCAGATCCGGAAAAGAAGAGCGCAACCCTGTGAACAGGTCCTTGAATCCCTGCGGGCCCGGTCCTTGTCCCGGTGCCGGGTCGTGGTCGACACAGCCGGCCGCGACGACGTCGTCGAATTCTTCGAGTTTGCCGCTGTTTACAGCGGCGCCGAAGCGCTCCTGAGCGTGGATATTGGCGTCCCTGGTCATGAATCCTCCGTTTATGGTTATCAGGCCGGTCCGTGCGGAACGGTCCTCGTTGTCATCTGTCATCGTGCGCGCTGGTCTGCCCGGGAGCAAGGGCTCCCCTCGTCTATTCAGCACTCCTAAACTCACTCCGGTCGGGGGGCATTCGAGTTCCACTGTTCACGCTTCATGGCCTCCAAAGAATGGCCGCCAGTGATGAGTGGATTCACTACAGCGACGAAGTTAGTTATGAAGTCTCCAAAATGACCACGGAACACCCGGCCAGGATAATCCGGGAGGCAGCTCGTCACGTGATTGATCGCAGCCATCACGAGGACAACGGAAGCAAAAAGGCTCTTGAGGAATACCCGGATCCACAACCGTCAGCTGAACTCGCATGACGAAGCATCCAGAGTCCCACCGCCGTCCCCCCTGCTCTGCGTAGCCAACATTCTCGGCGAGGAGTCCACCTACATCGCCGCCAGGCCGCCGACTGCGGAGGCCCAGTTGATCAGCACCCAACGGCGTGCAGGGACAGGAATCGACAACGCGGATATCAGCGCATACGTGAAGCCGACGACATCGGGGCGATAAAACCACTTTTCTCGATTCAAACGGCAGGGGATTTAGCGCCCATACTCGGTTTGTTGTTGGCGGTGCTGGTCCGGGGTACGCGGTTGGGCGGTTGTGCCGGTGGAGGCCGCGGTGCCGGGTTGTGGCGGGAATGAGGCATTCATGAGCCGTTGCATCTTTTCCATCCGGGGGTCGATTTCGGCCGGAGGTTCCGATGGTGCTGGTTCTTCGGGTTTTGCTGCGTCGGCCATGAGCTGGTTGATCCGTGCCGAGTCCGCCTGGGCGGCTTTGAGTGCGTCGGCGTGCTTGAAGGGTTCCGCCAGGGCCTTCCCTGCTTGTTCCACGTGGGTGAGTGCTTCGTGCCGGCGTCTTTCGACGTCGGCTGCCAGCTTTGGGAGCGATGAGACCCTGTTTTCGAGTTGCCTGATGGTGCCTAGATCGGCTGACAGGAGGCTGCGGCGGGCTATTTGTGTTGTTGCCCTGGGTACTCCGTCGATGCGTACTTCGACGGTTGCCCTGTCCAGGTCCCGGGCCGGCATGAGGCGGGCACGGAGGTCGTGGCCGCCAAGGGTGGCAATCGTTCCAAGCTCGTCGTAGCCGTAGAGATTCATGAGCCGGTGGCCGTGCTTGCCGGCCCATGCCCGGAGCGCTTCGGCCGCGTCCCCGCGGTTATCGAGGGATTTGCCGTCGACGGTGGCGTTGAAGGCGTCCGCTGTGGTGTCGATAGTCCGCGCCGCTGCTGCCTGGATCAGGGGCAGGTCGCCGGCGGCCGCGTCGGCGGCCGATTGTTCGCCGCGTTTGGTGTGGGCGACAGCAACCATGTTGCGGTTGTAGGCCCGGTCCAGGCGGCTCAGGCGGGCCAGTTCCTGGTCGGCGACGGCTTTTTCCAGCACCAGCGGGTTACCGCTGGTGCTGGCTTTCGCCTGGGCGAAGTTCAGGGTGTTGTCCCCGATGTCTTCGATTTCGCGCACGTCCAGGCGCCCGCGCATGATCTGGTTGATGAACCGGGACTTTCTTTCAAGTCCCTGCCACATGAAGGAATCGAAGGATTCTTTGGTGACGACCTGGGAGATGCGGACCTCGGGGTTCTGGTTGCCTTGGCGCAGGATGCGGCCGTGGCGTTGCTCGACGTCCGAGGGCCGCCACGGCGCGTCCATGTCCACTAGGTGCACGGCGCGTTTTTGAATGTTGGTGCCCACACCCATTTTTGAGGTTGATCCCATGAGCACGGCGATCTGTCCGGAGCGGGCGGCGGCGAAGAGCCGGCCTTTCTCGGTGTCGTTCTTGGCGTCGTGGATGAACCGGACCAGGTGTTCGGGCACGCCGCGGCGGCGTAGCTGGTCTTTGAGTTCGCCGTAGACGTTCCACCGGTCAGAGGGTGTGCCGAAATCGCAGAACACCAGCTGCAGGGCACCGGGCACGGGGTCCGGTTCCCCGGTTTTCGGGTCGGTGTAGATGCGGTCCTTGTGCTCTTCGTACACGCTGGCCAGCAGCTCAGCGGTGGCGCTGATCTTGGTGGGCCCTTGCTGGAACAGTGCGGGGTCAACGAGTCTCATGTCCAGTGCGGCTTTACGGCCGTCTGAGGAGACTTTGAGCATGTTGTCTTCCTCGGCGTCCACGAGCTTTTGCTGGATGCGGTCCACCCGCTGGCCGATGTCCTGGATGTACTCGCGCAGTTCGGGGCTGGGTTCCACGGTGAGCATGTTCGGCTGCCGCAGCCCGTCCCCGTCGCGTGCGGCGAGGGCCGGGACGGGGAGCTTCAAGTCCTCGGCGGTCTTCACATCCGCAAAGGTGTAGAACATTTTCAGCAGCTCGGGGACGTTCTGGAATTTCGCGAACCGGCTCTTGAGCTTGAACCGGTCACCGCCGGCTACTGAGAGTTCCATTTCCTCGACAACCTGCCCAAAGGTTGCCGCCCAGGTGTTGAAGTCCTGGATTCCTGCAGCCTGGAGCAGATCCGGGCGCAGGTAGCGCTGCATAACGTACATTGCCGTGACGGAGTTCGCGATAGGTGTCGCTGTGGCCCCGGTGATCACGCGCCGGCCCTCGCGCTGGCGCAGCAACTCTGTCTTCATATGCAGGTCCGATGCACGGTTGGAGCCCTGGATTCCGGCGCCGGGGATGTTGCTGGGCGTCTCCAGGTTCTTGTAGTCGTGCAGCTCGTCCACCACGAGGTAGTCAATGCCGGTTTCCTCGAAGCTGATTCCCGGATCGGCGGGGGTATCGAGCTTGGCTTTGAGGCGTTCTTCCCGTCCCAGGACCACCTTTTCGAGCCGTTTGACGATACTCGCGCTGGGCTGTCCGTTCTCCTGGCCGCTGTCCCTGACGGCTTCCAGCTCGGCCCGAGCCTGGGCGACTTCGGCCCTCATATACGCGGCTTCAGCTTCAGGGCTCAGGCTCACGCGCTGGAACGCGGTGCGGGTCATAACCACGGCGTCCCACTCGTTGGCCGCCGCGCGGGCCACGAACTGCCGGCGCTTATCCCCGGCAAGATCACTCGATGACGCTGCGAGGATGCGGGCCTGCGGGTAGATCTGCAGCCATTCGGTGCGGTCTGGATCGACGCCGGCACGCACCAGGAGTTCGTCCGGGAAATCCTGAACGACGCCTACGCCACGGTCTCCAACGCCGCCGGCTCCATGTGGGACGTCAAAGCCAACCGCCACACCCTGGCCGCACGATCCTCCTCTGGTGCCGCCCACAGAGCCTCAAAGCTCAGCTGACCATCTACTTGCTTCTTACGCCCTGCCATCGGCTGTCCCCTTACCCAGAATGGTTCAGGGGCCACGCTAGCCGGGTTGGTGCCGCATTGCCTGTTCTGGCCACATCACCGGCGTGAACCGTGCGGGACGTCTACTGGCGAGAGTTGAATTGTTTTGACGGCATTACTGTCAAAGACTGCATTACAGTCAAAGCTGAATTTTCCGCCCGGGTGCAAGGTTCTGCGCCCCGCCTTGAAACTGGCTGCCTTCGTTGTAGAGGCGTTCGCGTCGTTCCACTTCCATGAGGACTGCGCGGGAAATGAAGTCCGACCAGCTCCGATCCATCTCCTTGCCGCTCGTTCCCGTGTAGGCGGCTTTTGCGCGCCTTAGGTCATCCGCGGCCATGTAGAAAGTGATCTGTTTGGGGGCGGTGTCCGGCAGCGGGTTAGGACGCAACGTCGCAGAGGCCGCAGGTGCGTCGCTGCCCGTAGTCGCTGAGTCCCTGTTTGCTTTCATCAGGTTCTGGACGGCGAGGTTGTCAGCATTCCGACGGGGCGGCACGCCGATGGGTTTGCGGTTGCTTTCAGTCATGATGCGTTCCTTTCCTCGGCTGCTTCCAGGCGGGCAACGAGTTCATTGGTGATCTGGTACAGGTCTTCAGCGACGTTGGCGGCCGACCGAGGCTGGCTCTGGCCGGCTTCGGCCGTACCCTTCAGCACCTCGTACCATTTGGGGGCAGCCTTGACTTGCTCTTCGAGCTCATGGACCAGCACTCCCCTATCGCGGGCTGCCTGGGCCGGAGCTTCCGCATGTCGCACCATGCCGTTGAATAGCACGGCATCCGTACCAAAGGTCTCTGCAATGGCGTCCCGCGTCGTCCGGTGAACGTTGGTAGCGGTCGAAGATGTAGCAGTGATGATGACGCCGAGCAGGTCCAGGTTCGGGTTGACGTCAATGACCGTATCCAGACGTTTGGCGACGCCGATAAGTCCTTCGCGGCCGGCTTTGTCCGTCTTAGTCGGTACCACTACGTACGAGGCCGCACCGAGGGCTGCAACCTGCAGGGGTTCATTCCCGGGCGGGCAGTCGATAAAGATGATGTCATATTCGGCCGCGATCGGGGAAAGCGAACGGGCGAGGGCCAACTTTGCCTTGCTGCCATCCTTACTGCTCTGCGCGATAAGGCCGGCAGCTGCCTGGTCAAGCTCCGCTCCCCCGGGAACGACGTCTAGATTAGGGCGGATGTCTTTCAGTGGCGCTAGCCGCGTCCCGAACATCAGGCTCTGAGCAAGGGCGCTGCCGTCGTCGTCCTGGGTTCCGTGCCTGTAACCAAGATCCAGGCCCAGGTTTCCCTGCGGATCCATATCTACGAGCAGGACCTTCCACCCGGACACTGCGAGCAGAGCACCCACATTTGCCGTCAGGGTCGTCTTCAGTACTCCGCCCTTACCGTTGACGAAGCCGCAGATGCGGTCCATGCCTGTGCGGTCGAACGCTGTTGTAGCTGTCATGTTCCCCACCTTAGTGCAAATACTGTCAATACCGTCAATACTGTCTTTGAAGTCTTTACAGTCAAAGACTTTTTTGCGGTCAATACTGTCTTTGAAGGTATTGACGTCTTTACTTGCAATGCTGGCATTGCAGTCAATGACGTCTTTACTGTCATTCGGTGGCAAGTCAGGCAGCTCGCCACAGCGTTCCGATCAGGTCCAGTTCGGCTTCCGAGGGTGGGATCCAGTAGAGATCAGAGTCAGGTTCGTTCACTTCGTGTTCCGCGAGTTCGGGTGCGAGGTTTCTGTCCAGCCATGCGTGCCAGGCTGCACGTTGCTTTCGATGGATGCTGATCTGTTCTGCGGCGTCGTCCAGCGCCCCGAGACGCCGGGCCAGCGCTGTCAGGCTGGTCCCGGCTGTGATGCTCCAGTGCCCGTGCCGGCGTCCGATCATGTTGTAGCTGCTCATGGTAGCGAGTGCCGTTTCAACGGCTGTGCGGCTGAGTCCTGTGGACCGGACGATTCCTGCTGTGGTGGGGGAGAGGCGTCCGCGTTCAATGGATTCGTAGACGAGGGCGGCGACGTCGCCCAGGGCCCGGAATACAGGGCGGATGCCGTGGATTTTTCCGCTGCGCCAGGAGAGCTCCCGGGCGAGTTGTTCAAAGTGCTGGGGGAGTTGGATCACGTAGGTATCGGCGTTGCGGCCGCGGGCATCGGCAATTTTGGTCAGGATGCCGTCTGAGGCTTGTTCCAGCATCGGGAGCAGCCTGGAGATCGTGCCGTGGTGTTTGCCAAGCGCAGTAGCGAAGGTGCGGCAGCCGACATCCAGCAGGTCAGTCTCCATGGTTCGCATGTAGCCGAGCACTGCGCGTAACAGCAGGCGCAGGCTGAGGCCTTCGCGGCCGCGTTCTTTGAGTCTGTGGTCCAGGACTGCGTAGAGGATATTTTCAAGATCGTTCACGAGCTGGTGGGCAGCAGCTTTGCTGCTGGTTCTGCTGCCCCCCCCTGTGGGTACTGGGGGGCTTGTGTCGTTTATACGGGCATTCCTTCTGCCGGCTGACGGGGTTCCCGGTTTTTGGATCCAGCGGCAGGCCTCAGCCCACTCTTTATCGAGGAGGCGTTCCTGCTTCTCGGCGTCGGTGTAGAGGGCTGCGAGGCCGGGGAACTGGCCCCCCATTTCGAGGCGGACTTGATCCAGGGTCCAGCCACAGGAGGCGAAGTGGTTCAGCACAGCCATGCGGGCTTCTGACGGGCTGGCGTACCTGGCGGTGTCGTATAGCCCGGTGCGGGCCGCCAGGCGCAGGGGTGCCTGGCTTCCACCAAAGGGGAGCGGACTAACACCGTTAGCCCTCGCCGGGGCTGCCAGCTTGGCGGCGCGGGCCTTTAGCTCGCGTGCACGTTTGAGCTCCGGTGCCAGATGGCGTCGGAGGGCCGCGACAGCGTGGACAGGGTTGCGGCGTCGCAGCACGTCGTATGCCTCGTTCAGGGGCGTGACGAGTGTCTGGTGTCCGCCGCGTTTGTGGGCGCTCCCCGGGACCCGAATGCAGCCGTCGGTGACGTTCTGGTGCGGGCTGGGGTCAAGGCTGGCTGCTATCCGTGCAAGGGCTTCGATCAGCTCGCGAGCCGCCGGGGCTTCCATGCGCTCGGCCAGGGGAATGTAGAGGTGGCGTCCGCCGCTGGGGGAGTAGTCCGCGATGTAGCGGATACCGCAGCCTTCCAAGATGCTCCCGAGGTGTCGGGCATCGTCGTCGACGACGCCCTGCAGTGCTTTGGAAGTGTCCAGGTCAAGGCAGAGAGTCGCCACGGAGCCATCTGCTCCGTGAATGGGAACGGCCGCCGGCTGCTTCGGCAGGGATGCGGTGATCCGGGGCGGGTTTAGCGGCCGGGGGTACTGAAACCGGCCTTTTATCCATCGTCCCGGGCGGTAAGTCGGTGAACCAGCGATTAATGGAGCGAGAGCCCATGCCATAGCGGGCGTGACTTGACGCGCGGGTTGCAGCGCGTCAGTTATTGACGGCACGGGCGCTACAGGTACCATAGACAACAGCTAGTCCTTTCGGGGTATAGCGATTGGAGCGCCCCTCACGGGGAGCTTGGATAAGTTCAGATCGCTGATCCGCCAAGATGTGGATCTGAACGCATACTTTTTGAAGGCCCGCCTAGTGCGGGCCTTCAGTCTTTAACTGGCCTTAGCGATAGGCAATGACTCCTGGCCGTCGAGTTCATCGAAGTTGATAGTGCTTAGGTGGTCATGCAGCAGACGTGCGAGAAGCTCCGACCGGCTCTCAGAAGTGATTTCTACGACTCTGCTGAGCTTTTCGGCATCCGCGCGCGGAATTTTGGATGTGACAGTCAGGCGATCGCCTTTATGCATCCGTGCCATGGATCCTCCTAAGTTTTGCGTATCGGTCCCTAGCCAATAGCAATCCGATTGCCTTAAGTGGGATGTGAACCCGGCGTGTCGGATCAGGAGCGGCCCTCTCGATCACTTGCTATCGCCCAACCACTATAATCAAACCTTGGACATGTCTAAGGGTACACGGGCATACGCAACGTCTCTGGAGCACCTTTCCTGTCTCTGGCCGGGTCCACGAGTGGGCCGTCTATCCTCTTTTTCGGGAGTTTGAATTGATGCACGCAAGCCGAGTGGAAAGTATTGCCCGGCAAAAAACGCTCGGCCGCGGCCAGTACGAGGACATCTATCGTCAGTTCGTGCTCTTCGACCTGGCCGAAGACATGGACATGGGCTTCTTCTTGGCCTACTACCGAAACTTTTCCGTCCCTTCGCTGGCCAAAGCGCTGGAAGCGACGGGGGAGATTCGCGCACGTCCCCAGAAGAGGTCTTATGACACCGCGATCGTGATCTACGAGATCATCGCCGGAGGGCTTGATAGCGAGCGGGGTGCTGCAATGGTTGCGCTCTTGCGTAACGTGCATAAGGGCGTGCCTGGGAGCAACGCTGACTTCGTCTATGTCCTGATGACGATGCTGGTCGTCCCGATTCGGTGGGTGGACAGGCACGCCTGGCGCCAATCCCTGGACACCGAAAAACAAGCGGCTGTGGACTTCTTCGCTGAGCTCGGAACACGCATGGGACTGCAAGATATCCCCAACGACTTCGCAGGCGCGGAGGATTTCCTGGACAGCTACGAACAGGAATACGTGGCGGCGAGTCCGGCCGGGCTGAGCTTGATGAGCTCGACTCTGGGCGTTCTTCGCGGACGCCTGCCGGCGCCCGTGCGTCCGGCCACAGAATTGATCCTGTCTGCAATGCTCGAAGACGAGAGGCAATCGGCAGCACTGGGCCTTCCCAAACCCAATCCCTTCGTTGCGAAGACGCTGGCTGGACTCTTGAAGATCAAGGCCGCCGTGTCATCCAGGCGCCCCCTGAGGACGACGGCGCGGTTCAGGCCCGGCTTGTCAGGTTCTTCGCAGTACCCCTCCGGTTACACGCTCCAAGACCTGGGACCCGTCAAGCCATGACTCCGCTTATCGCCCCTAGCTACCTCGGATTGGTTCAATCAACTATCTCCGAGCTCGGTTTGCCTGAAAAACTGACCTTGGATGGGCTGCGCCACATCGTCTCCACAAGGCGCGCGCGGAAACTGGTGGTCCGGAGAACCGAGGAACTTGCGGGCAGCCTGGTCTGCGCCATGACGTACTGCAACGAGAGCGTAGACCTCGTCCTGTTCGCGCCCGCCGATGAACGCCGGCGGGAGGACCATTACGTGTGTCACGAATTTGGTCATCTGCTACTGGGCCATCACGAGCGGGCCCGAGGAAACGTAGCGCGTCCTATGCCTCTTCTGGGTTCGGCGATGGTCACCAGCCAGCTGCAGGTAGACGACGTAGAACCCAAGCTGCTGGGACGGCGCCGGTCCGCTACGTGCTCAACATTTACTGTGGTGGAAGAGAAACGCGCAGAGAGCTTCGCGGACATCATTATGGACCGTATCTGGCGCGCCAATCTCCGCCCCATGGATGAGCCGTCAAAGTTCGCCGAGGTGTTCGGGTGATGAGTGTACTTGTGGCCTGTTGCCTGGGGCTCCTGACACTTCTGAGAGTTTCGGCTCTCTGGAATCCTCCTGCGCGGCCGGCTTTCATGGCTTCACTTTTCGCTACAGCAGGATTCACCCTGTACATCGAGCCGGTCTACGCCGCTGTTGACCCAATGATGGGAGGCCGCAATCTCACCGGGTTGATTCTCGCCCTGTCCGTCCTCGCAGCCTTCTCGCAACTGCATATAGCTGTCACCAGCGCTGCCGGTGCATCCGCAAATATCGTCGCCAACGCCCGCCGAGGTTCCTCTCGACGGCACAAAGTGGCCTGGATACTCGCATCTCTGATTCTTATAGCTGGATTCTTCATGAGCGACCTTCCCGTCACCAGCCCCTCGTTGATGCGCACCTATGGATCCCAACCGGGCATGATGATCTTCCTCGTGGCCGCCTCTTCCTTCATCGCTTACACCAGCGCCAGCATCGTCGGAGTTCTCGTCAGGCATCTTCGACAAATGTCCGCTGCCTTCCGGTTCGGTTTCTTCCTCGTCTGCGCCGGCTGCCTGGGTGCTATCTCCCTTCTAGCAGCAAGATCTGTGCTGCAACTCGTGGCCGACCGCTCCGTTCAGGAATCGTTTTCCCCGTCCTACGGCGTCGGCCAGGCGGTGGCCGTTATCTGCGTTGCAGCAGGGCTTTCAACCTCGCGTTTGGTCGGCATAGGACACGCGGTCTCCTTCGACATCGCTGCCAGGTGGCATTTGCTTCGTCTGCTTCCCCTCTGGCGAGCAGCCACCAGAAAGAATCCGAACTTGGTGCTCCACAACGGCAAACTGCCTGTAGCGGATGTTTTCAAGGCCAGACCCCACACAGCTCTGCAACGCCGAATAACGGAAGTCCGAGACGGCCTTCTGGTTGATCCAGCTGGGCTTTCGGATACGTGGGCCACCCACGGATCGATCCTCATTCAAGCAGAACGACTGATGAAGGCACCGCTAACACCTTCAAGTACTGATAGGACCGCAGCATGATCAACAACCAGAACGCGTCCAAACGGCGAGAAGAGCTATCCCGCCGTTTGGACATCCTCATGGACGTCGTCGTCGCAGAGGGTGGACAACCATACAAATTTGCTGACATTCAGTCTGCGCTTGCCGCTAAGGGCGTCGGTTTGTCGCGTGCACGCTGGTTCTATATGCGGGAAGGAACCGGGGCTACCGTAACGGATCCCAAGCTTCTATCAGCCCTGGCCGACTTCTTCGGTGTCCCCGCGGCATACCTTTTGGACTCGGATCCCTCCCTGCCAGCCAGAGTGGAGGCTCAGCTCAAACTCTTGAAGGCGATGAGAATCGCTGAAGTCCGCAGTTTTGCGGCCCGAGCACTCGGTGACCTTTCACCGGAGGCAACAGAGGCCATCGCCAAAATTCTCGAGGACGAAATGAAATCAACGGACTAGTTGCATTAGCCATGTCTAAGACATGGCTATCCTTGATCTATGACCTACCACTCATGCAGGGCCCAATCCCGCAGAGCAATGGAGCGATACACGCCCTGGCTCAAGGGGGCGACCTCAGATTTGCACGTCACGATTCCACCCCCAGCGCATACGACCGAAGACTCTCTAGCAGCGCCTCAATGCGCGGTAAATCCGCCGAAAAGGCGTGATTCAGCCGACCTGTCGCGGTACCGACGACAGGGGTTTTCTTCAGCACGCCAGCTCCCGCAAGGACGCCTGCAGCCTTACTTAGGGTCACCGGCGAAAATTCGCCCAACTCTTTGGCAAGCTCAGCACGCGTAGCGGGTTCACGCCTGCCTGCCAGGTGGTGGATAAGGGCAAGGTTGACCCCACTACCGAAGACGGTTTGAGCAGTCGCTACCGCGTCATTCCATGCGGGGTCTGCGGGCTTAACCAGTCGGGGCATATCGAACATCCTACTTGTCGCACTTTGTTGTTAGCTCAGGCCAATGCGGTCGATAGAGTGATACTTAAAGTATTGCTATAATATTTTAGATAACACTAGGAGGGGGACTCGAGTGCAACCCAAGGGATTCATCATCGGCGCAGGCGTAGCCGCCCCCTTGGCAGTCCTTGGGCTCATTTCGTCCATGCTTCTTCTGCTGGGGCCCGCGAAACCGGCGTCGGCTGACTGCGGTCCGGCCGTTTCCGTCGTCATCGACGGCACCACCAAAGTTGACGGCTATACCCAGGAACAGCTCAAGAATGCCGCCGCGATCATGGGCGCCGGAAAGACGCAGGACGTCTCTGTCAACGGGCAAATCATCAGCGTGATGGTGGCCCTGGGGGAGTCGGGGTTGCGGGTGCTGGATACCGGCGACGGCGCCGGCCCGGACTCCCGCGGGTTGTTTCAACAGCGCGACAACGGCGCATGGGGTTCCTACGCAGACCGCATGAACCCCACCACGAGCGCAACCAACTTCATCAAAGCCCTGAAAGGCGTGGCCGGATGGGAGCTGCTGGAACCGACCCTTGCCGGCAACAGGGTCCAGCGCAACGCCGACCCCTACCACTACCAGAAGTACTGGCCCGAGGCCGTCAAACTCGTCCAGGCGCTCTCAAGCTCGAACTTCTCCCTGCAGGGCAGCGACTGCGCCGTCCCCGGACAATCCGGCGCGGGGGACGACTACCCGTGGAAGAACTCCCCGACCTGGCTACAGGCCGGCGCAAACACGGCCAGCACCTCGCCTCTGGGCATGTACTACCGCGAGTGCGTGGACTTCGCCCTCTGGCGGGTCAACCAGCAGATGGGTTCAACGAAAGCTCCGTTCAAGTTCCTCAACGGCTCCTTCCGCCCCGACGGACAGGGCCTCGGCTCGGCCCTGACCTGGAAGGCCGGCTGGGACGCCAAGGGCTGGGACTCCGGCAGAACACCCCGGGTCGGCGCCGTTGTCTGGTACGCCCCCGGCGCCGGGGGAGCGGACCCGAACTTCGGCCACGTCGCGGTGGTCAAGGAAGTCAAGGACGACGGGACCTACGTCGAAGAGGGCTACAACGGCAACCCGGCCCCGGATGACCACAGCTACTACACCCGGACAGTGGCCAGCACTGTCCCCTCAGCTTTCCTGTATCTGCCCACTCAAGAGGAGAAGAAGTGAAAAAGCCTTTGGCCCTGCTCGCCATGGCCCTGTTCTGCGTTTCGTGCGCACCGGCAGCGAGCACCACGACAGCTCCGGCAGAATCAGCCAGCACCAAGACCACATCGTCCGCGCCCGTCTCACTGAGCGCCAACAGCGGACCACAGGCGCCAGGGAGCACGGTCCCGGCCACGACCGGCATCACCTGGGACGAAGCCAGCAAGGGCAAAGCCGTGGAAGTCGCAGAGAAGGCAATGACGGACTTTGCCCGCCCCACCGTGGAAGAGAAGCAGTGGGCCAATGACCTGGCCCGCTGGCTGACCCCGCAGGCCACCGCCGACTACTCGGCGGTCGATCCGGCCAACATCCCGGCAAGCCGCGTCACCGGCCCCGCCACCCTGAGCGTCGATGAAACCAACGGCTTCGGCGTCATGGCAGCGGTCCCCACCAATGCCGGGACCTACACGGTGCAGCTGCTCCGCACCGGCAAGGACGCCCCGTGGAAGGTCAACCGACTCACCCCACCCGCCTCCTAAGCCCCGCCCCCTCTATCCCACACACGTAAGGAAGAAGCTCATGGGCACTACACCAACGCAAGTCATGGCCTTTCCCAACATCCGGGCCATCGTCCGCGACAACGGCACCGCCGAGGTCGTCGTCGCGGGCAACTCCCGCGTCGTCCCGGCCGGGGATTCCGTACAGGAACTCCGCAACAACGCCCTGGCCCTCATCGTCGGCGAAGCGCAGACGCTGCAGCGGCCCGTGCGGGTCCGCATTGAGGACCCCGAAGGGCACGGTGAACTCATCGTGCACCCGGACAACAAGATCGAATCCGTATCCTACGAGCCCGCTCCGGCACGCCGCCCGGCAGAAGCCTCCGAAACCACACCCGCGACCGCAGCGCCGACCATCATTGAGACCGTCCCCGCACCCGCACCCGCACCAGATCCCGCGGCCGCTCCGGTAGAGACCGCGCCAGCTCCTGCCCCTGCAGCATCGGTGGACGCCCAGCCGTGGCCGCCTGCCCCCGCGACGGCCACCCCGGAACCGCAGACAGCTGCCGTTGTTGAGGAAGCAGCGCCAACCCGGCTCAGCTTGAAGGAAACCTCGTTTCTGGTCAGCGCCCCGGTGCTGGAACCGGCCACCCTGGGCTGGCGGGGCACGCTCACGCGCCTGGGGTTCCGGATGGATCCCTCCGAGGAAGAACTCTCCGAGCGGGAGGATGTTCGCGCGGTCAGCCAGCACTGGCCCGGTCCCCGGACCATTGCCGTGGTCAATCGCAAGGGCGGGGCGAACAAGACACCGACCGTGGTGATGCTCTCGGCCATCCTTGCCCGCTATAGCGGGGCCGCCACCGTGGCGTGGGATAACAACGAGTCCCAGGGCACCCTCGGGTGGCGAACGGAAAAGGGCTCCCACGACCGAAGCGTCCTGGACCTGATTGATTCCTCGACCGAGCTGCTGTCCCCTTCAACGAACGCGGCCGAAATCGCCAAATTCGTCCATCACCAGACGGCGGATAAGTTCGATGTCCTGCGTTCGGATGAAAACGAAGAAGGCGACCACGAAGTGACCGCCGAGGAAGTCGACATCGCCCACCAGGTGCTCACCCGCTATTACCGGCTCGTGGTCATGGACTCCGGCAACACCGCCCGGGCCGCGAACTGGCGGCGGATGATCGACCACACCAACCAACTCGTCGTACCCGTGACGGCCATCGAGGACCGCGCCGAAGCCGCCCGGTTGACGCTGCAGACCCTGGAATCCCGTGGCGGCCACGACGCGGAGCTGGCACGCAACGCCGTCGTCATCGTCTCTGAGTCCACCGACGCCAAGCGCAACATGACCGGGGACGCCGTGAAACGCGCCAAAGACGAAGCGCAGCGAATCGCTGACGGCTTCGAACCCTTCGTCCGGGCCGTCGTCCGGATCCCTTATGACCCTGCTCTGGTCAACGGCACCATCCGCTACGAAGCCCTCCAGCCTGCCACACAGCGGGCATGGCTCGCGGCCGCGGCCGCCGTCGCCGCCGGCTTCTAAACCACTCATCAACGGACTTTGAAAGGAGGCAATCGTGCAACAGTCTCTGAACCCCTGGATCACCCGTCCGGCCGCCGCCGACGGCGCAGACACGGCAGCCCCGGATACACACGTGCCGCCTGCGGCCGTGATCAGTGCGCCGCTGAGGGGAATGGTCGAACCCGACACTGCAGACCGTCTGGCCAGCCGCGCCGTGACAGGCTCTGCAGCCCTGTGGGTCACCGGCGCCCACGGGGGATCCGGTGAAAGCCGCATCGCGGACCTGATCGACGGGGCACGCATCACCGATCACTGCTGGCCCGTCCTTGAGGACGGCAGCACCCCGCAGGTGCTGTTGGTCTGCCGTGCAGATATGCGCGGCCTGACAGCTGCCCGGAACGCACTGACCCAATGGGCATCAGGAGCGGCGCCCGCACTTGATCTGCTCGGCCTCGCCATTCTGGCGGACGCACCGGGGAAGACTCCCAAACCCTTGCGGGACTTCGCCGCCATCGTCGGCGGGGGAGCACCCCGGCTTTGGACCCTGCCCTGGGTCGAGGCCTGGCGGCACGGAGACGCCACAACCCCACCGTCGGCCCGCGAATACCAACGCTTCATCACTGACTTAGCAGCCTTGGCTGCCGACACCACCCCAAGCACCACCAACTGAAAAGGTCTCACCATGAACTCCTTCTCCGCACTGGCAGCAAGCGTCATCCCCAACCCCACCCCGGTCGTCCCGGCCGAAGCTGGCGGACTGCTCACGGTCCTGAACTGGGCCTCCGGCATCGGCCTGGTCCTGGGCGTCCTCGGCGTCATCATCGTCGGCATCGGCATGGTCATCCAGCTCCAGCGCGGCGAGGGCGGCCAGTCCCTGGCCAAGCTCGGCTGGGTCCTCCTGGGCTGCATCATCATCACCGGCGCCGCCGGCATCGTCCGCGCCTTCGTCTAAACCAGCACCAACAAAACGGGAGGTTCACCATGAACCAGTCAACAGAGAGCACCACCGAAAGCAATCCGTTCACCAAACCCGGTTTCATCATTGCAGCCGCGCTGGTGGTCGCGCTGATTGCAGCAGCCGTCATCATCTTCCTGATCCCCAAAGGACAGGACAACGCCCAGCAGGCCCCCGCTGCATCGCCGGACAGCGCCTCCGCAGCACCTACGACGTCAGCAGACACGGCTGCAAGAAGTATTTGCGGGCTGCCCTCAACTCCGGAGACAGCACTGGGAACAGCGCCGAAATCCAAGTGGGAACTCGTCGGAAAAATGGCCGCACCCACTGATCCCAAGACCTTCGGCCCGGGACTGACCGACGGGGATGGCTTCCGATCCTGTTTCGCGAATTCCCCCACCGGCGCACTCTACGCGGCCACTAACATGATCGCCCTTGGCTCTTCCGGAACACAGGATGAGCTCAAGCTCGCCGACAAACTTCTGGTGCCGGGTCCCGGGCGTGACGCGGCTATTACGGAGGCCAAGACGCGGACTTCCACTGCGGGACGCGGTGAGACCGCTCAGGTCAGCGGCTTCCTGATCAAGTCCTACAGCCCGGCTGAAGCAGACGTCGATCTGGCTATCAAACTCCCGAACGGTGCGCTGGCGCATTCAGTCCTTTCGCTTCGCTGGGTAGACGGAGACTGGAAGGTCAAAGCCTCCGATGACGGCCAAATCTTCAATGGTGTCGCCCAACTCGATGATTTGAGTGGCTTCATTCTCTGGTCAGGCGTCTGACATGGCTGAGTGCAGTTTGGGGGACATGACGTGCTTCGCGGGGAACATCGCCTCCGCAGCCGTCAACGACGCCATAGCAGACCTGGCGAAGTCGATCATGGAGGGCATGAGTCAGATGGTGACGACCCTGTCGACCTTCTGGGTCGCCATGCCCACGGTGAACTTGGCCAGCGCAGACGGGGCAACGCCAAGCCCCATTGTGTCGGCGGTCAATAGCGAATTGTTGCCCTGGACGCTGGCGCTGGCGGTCTTCGCTGTCATTATCGGTGGCATTCGAATGATCTGGGAGCAACGGGGAGCTCCGCTGAAAGACCTACTGCGGTCCCTGGTCACTCTGACCTTGGTGTCGGGTCTGGGGCTGGGTGTCATCTCGATCCTGGTGATCGCGGCAGACGCTTTCTCAGCCGCGATTATCGACCGCTCCACGAACGGCAAGGGTTTTGCCGATGCAATGAGCATCCTGGTGATGACCAATCAGACCGGGGTCGGGGTATTTATCCTCATCATTCTGGGTCTGATCGGGTTGATTGCGTCTCTTGTCCAAATCGTCCTGATGGTCGTGCGCAGCGGCATGTTGGTGATCCTGGCGGGCATCCTGCCCACCACCGCCGCTTTCACGAACACGGAGATGGGAAGGCAGTGGTTCCAGAAAGCAGTTGGCTGGACTATTGCCTTCATCCTCTACAAACCGGCTGCGGCCATTGTCTACGCGGTCGCGTTCCTCCTCATGAGCAGTAGGGGCCAGGACGCCTTGATCGGCTCCATCACCGGGTTCACCTTGATGCTTGTTGCCTTGTTCGCCCTGCCGGCGCTGATGCGGTTCGTGACGCCGATGGTTGGTGCCGTCGCCTCCGGTGGGGGAGCAGGGGCCGGCGCAGCCGTTGGGGCCATGGCCACGGGTGCCGTGTCCATGGGCCGTGGCGGCAGCGGTAAAGGCAACGCCTCCCCGACGCCGGCCAGTACGCAAAGCACCCAGTCGGGCGCGTCTCCGAAGGGAAGCAATGGAACAACCGGCCCCAGGGGGAATGGCGGGCAGCCGACCCCCGGGGCGACCGGACCGGGTGGGGCGGCCGGCACGACCGGAGCAGGAGCCGCAGCCGGCACCGCCGGTGCCGTGTCGGGAGCTGCGACAGCTGCAGGTCCGGCGGGGATGGCCGTCGCCGTAGGAGCACAAGCAGTGTCCAGGGTTTCTCAGGCCGCACAACAGACCGCGCAGGATTCAACCGGGGAGGGCCCCAGTGGCAGCAATTAATACCGAATACAAGGAACCGTCCTACGGCAACTGGCGCGTCCCGCGCTCTGCCGGGCTGGGCAATCTCGGAGCTATCGGCACCGGCATTGTCATGGCTGGGTTGTTGCTGGGCATCATCAGCTTCGCCATCTGGGGCTTGTTCCCGGGCCTGGCTGTCCTGGCCGTGGCCGGGGCCAGTGCCCTGTTGCTGACGGTCAAGGACAAGCACGGCCAGTCCGTTGTTGACCGTTTCGGGACACGGATGAGCTTCCGTCTCTCCAAGTCCTCCGGAACGAATCTCTACCGTTCCGGCCCGCTGGGTGTGACGCAGTGGGGCATGTACCAGCTTCCCGGCCTTGCCGCGAAGTCGACCCTGTACGAGTTCGCCGACTCCTACAAGCGCCCGTTCGCGCTGCTGCATGTGCCTTCCACCAGCCACTACACCGTGATCTTCTCCACCGAACCTGACGGCGCGTCCCTGGTGGACCCGGAACAGGTCGATGCGTGGGTCGCTAACTGGGGCGGTTGGCTCGCCGGGCTGGGAGATGAGGCCGGCCTGGACGCCGCCGCCGTGACGGTGGAGACCGCACCGGACTCCGGCTACCGGCTCCGCAACGAAGTCGAGATGAACATCGACCCGGACTCGCCGCCTTTTGCCCAGGCAATTCTCCGGGAAGTCGTGGAGACGTATCCGGAAGGTTCGGCCACGGTCCGGGCCTGGGTGTCCCTGTCGTTTAACGCCGCACTGCGGGCTGGATCGAAGAAGCGCACGCCTGAAGATGTGGCCCGGGACCTCGCGTCCCGGATTCCGGGCCTGTCGGCACGGTTGCAGTCCACCGGGGCCGGTATCGCCCGTCCGATGTCCGCGCAGGAACTCTGCGAGGTTGTCCGGATCGCCTACGATCCGCCCGCTGCCCTGATCATTGACGAAGCGCACGCCGCTGGCTCCCCGGTGTCCCTGACCTGGGGCGAAGTTGGACCCTCCGCGACGCAGGCGAGCTGGGATGACTACCGGCACGACAGCGCGTTCTCAGTTTCATGGACGATGACAGGTGCCCCGCGCGGTTCGGTGAACTCCTCGGTGTTGTCCCGGCTGCTGGCCCCGCATGGGGACATTGACCGTAAGCGGATCTCGCTGCTGTACCGCCCGATGGATTCGGCCCGGGCCGCTGCCGTGGTCGAGCGGGATCAGAACAACGCCAACGTCCGCATCACCTCCGGGAACCGGCCCTCTGCCCGTGCCCTGGTCGATGCCCGCTCCGCTGTGCAGACCGCGCAGGAGGAAGCCCAGGGGGCCGGGCTGGTGAACTTCGGGATGGTCGTCACGGCCACCGTGACCGACAAGGAACGCCTCGCTGATGCCGTGGCGGCCGTGGAACAGACCTCCGGTACCGCGCGGGTGCTGTTGCGCCGGGCCTACGGTGCACAGGACACCGCGTTCGCGACGTCCCTGCCGCTGGGGCTGGTCCTTCCCCAGCACAGCATGCTGCCCTCCGAAATCAAGGACGCGCTCTAAATGGCCCTGAGAGAGTTTTTGACGTCAATGACCGCAAAGACAGTAAAGCCAGCAAAAGGTGCGCCCAAGGACAAGGTGGGGAAGCAGCCCCGTGAGGCCGGGCCGGGCGCCCGGGGCTGGACCGGCCGCGGCGGCGGCATGGCCCAGCTCGTTCCGTCCGTGAAGGAATACCGGGGAACCACGGTCCAGGTCTGCGGGCTGTGGCCGTTTTCCTCCGGGGCGTCCTCGCCCATGATCGGTGTTCCGCTGGGCCGTCATGAGGAAACCCAGGCCACGGTCTGCTGTGACCCGATCAGCTGGTTCCAGCGCGCACGCCTGATCTCCAACCCCTCCGCGTTCATTCTGGGCCTTCCCGGATTGGGTAAGTCCACTGTGGTGCGGCGGATGTTCATCGGTCTCTCCGCTCAGGGCGTCCACCCTCTGATCCTGGGGGATTTGAAAGGTGAACACGTCAAAGCGGTCCAGGCACTCGGCGGCCAGGTCATCAAGCTCGGTCGCGGCGTCGGGTACCTGAACATCCTTGATCCCGGCCAGGCCGTCGAGGTCGCGCAGCTCCTTGAAGACAGCGGCCACCATGAGGACGCCGCCCGGGTCCGCGCTGACGCGCACGGCCGCCGTCTGACAATGGTCGTTTCCCTCATCACCATCAGCCGGAACAACCCGCCCACCGATCAGGAACAGACGATCCTGGACCGTGCCTTGCGGGTCCTCGATGACCGGTTCGACGGCATCCCGGTCCTCAAGGACCTGCTGGACGTCATCGTCTCCGCGCCCGATGAGCTGCGGCAGGTCGCACTGGACCGTGGCGACATGGCCGTCTACCTGCAGGAAACCCGCGCCTTGGAAGCAACCCTGCTGGGCCTGACAGGTGGCGGGAAGTTGGGAGAAATCTTCTCCCGGCAGACCACCAACCCCATGATGCGGGACCGCGCCGTGGTCTTCGACGTCTCCAGCATCGATGAGACAGAAACGGACCTGCAGGCCGCCGTACTTCTGGCCTGCTGGTCCTACGGCTTCGGCACCGTCAACGTCGCCAACGCCCTCGCGGACGCCGGTCTGGAACCACGCCGGAACTACTTCGTCGTCCTGGATGAGCTGTGGCGGGCGCTGCGCGCCGGCAAGGGCATGGTGGACCGGGTGGACGCCCTGACCCGCCTGAACCGATCCGTCGGTGTCGGCCAGATCATGATTTCCCACACCATGTCCGACCTGCTGGCACTGCCGGCGGAAGAGGACCGGATGAAGGCCCGCGGCTTCGTCGAACGCTCCGGCATGGTGATCTGCGGTGGCCTCCCGGCCTCCGAGATGCCGCTGCTGACCTCGGCCATTCCGCTCTCAGGTGAGGAACAGCAGAAACTCATCTCCTGGCAGGACCCGCCCGCCTGGGACTCACGCGGGCTCGACGTCGAACCTCCCGGACGTGGGAAGTTCCTGATCAAGGTTGGTGGCCGCCCCGGTATCCCGGTCCAGGTTGGACTGACCTCCATTGAGCAGGCCGAGGGATTGAACGACACCAACACCCGCTGGCACGCGCCGGCTGAAACGCTTCTGGAGCCCGTAGCTCCGGAGCTGCCCAGGGAAAGTCGAACACCGTGAGTGCACCGAACCGTAAGGGAATGGGTCTCGGGGATGCCCTGCTGGTCTGGATGGCCATCGGCTTCATCGTCGTCTTCGGCGGCGGGACCTACGCGGCCGCCCACCTCGGATCCTGGATGGCCGGCATCGACTCACCCCCGGCCCATCCCATTGATCTGATCGCCGGGCTCATCAAGGGCCGGGTGCCCTGGCCCGTCCAGTCCACCGTCGCGGCCGCCCTCATGGCCGGCGTGGTCCTGGTCCTGGCCATCGTCGTGCTCGTGGCCTGGAGGAAGGGCGCCTCCAAGCGTGCCCGGGTAGATAAGGCCGCCCGGTACCTGGGTCGAGGGAAGTCTTTGGCTGCGTTCTCCGAGAAGGGCGCGAAAGCGACGGCGGATCGGCTGGGAGTGACAGGCACGCCGGGCATCGTGGTGGGCAAGGTTGTCTCCACCGGCCAGACGTTCATTCAGTCCTGGGAAGACCTCAGCCTCGATATCTGGGGTCCCCGGACCGGTAAGTCCACCTCACGGGTGATGCCCGCGATCCTGGACGCACCGGGTACTGTGGTGTCGACCTCGAACAAGCGCGACGTGGTGGACGGCACCCGGGGCGTCCGCGAGGCCACGGCCCCCGTGTGGGTGTTTGATCCGCAGAAGATCGCCCAGGAGGAGCCTGAGTGGTGGTGGAACCCGCTCTCCTACGTCACCGACGAAGAGAAGGCGTTCAAGCTCACGCAGCACTTTTCGGTCGGTTCACGGGTCCCGGGGTCCAAGCCGGATGCCTACTTCGACCCCAAGGCCGAAGACATTCTGTCCTCGTACTTCCTTGCGGCCGCGCTCGGTGGGCTTCCCATCACGCAGGTTTACCTGTGGGTGACGGAGCAGGTCAGCCAGGAACCCATCGAAATCCTGAAAGAGCATGACTACGAGCTGCAGTACAAGGGCCTGGAGTCCACGCTGAAGCTCGCCGACAAGCAGCGTGACGGTATCTTCGGCACCGCCGAAAAGATGATTCAGTGCCTCAAGTCCAGGAACACGCTGCGCTGGGTCGCCCCGACAGGCGGCGCGACGGTGGCCACGGATGCCCGGCGGCAGTTCAACCCGCACGCTTTCGCTGCCTCTCAGGAGACGATCTACATCCTCTCCAAGGAAGGGGCCGGCTCGGCCGCCCCGCTCACCACAGCGTTGACGGTGGCGATCGCGGAGGCGATGGAGGAACGGGCCGAGCGCAGCGGCGGCCGCCTGCCCAAGCCTGCGCTGTTCGCCCTGGACGAGTTGGCCAACGTCGTTCGCTGGGCCGGTTTGCCGGATCAGTTCAGCCACTTCGGCTCCAAGGGCCTGATCGTCATGGGCATCCTGCAGTCCTGGTCCCAGGGCGTCGAGCTGTGGGGCGAGGCGAACATGCGGAAAATCTGGTCGGCCGCGAACGTCAAGGTCTACGGCGGCGGCGTGGCCGAAGAAGGCTTCCTCCGGGCGCTCTCGGACCTGATCGGGGACTACAGCTACACCAATGTCTCCGTCTCCTCCGGAAAGTCCGGCTCCAGCCGCTCCCGGCAGGAGGGCAAGGAACGCATTTTCGATGTCTCCAACCTCGCCGAGCTGGACCGCGGCCGCGCCGTGGTCCTCGCATCCGGCGCACCGGCCACGCTGGTCCGGACCATGCCCTGGTACACCGGGCCGCACAAGGAAGCCGTGGAGGCGTCCATCAAGAAGTACAGCCCCCGCCCGGAGGAACCGGTGGCGGTCCCGGTCTCTGCTGCGCCGGTCGCTAATCCCTGGGTCACGGGGCAGGAGGTTTGAGATGACTAACGACATCGGCCGGTTCAGCTCAAGCGACACCGAGACACCTGCAGACACCCCGGCAGAAGAGCAGAAGCCAGCTGAGCTGGTCTACGGCTCAGCCGAAGAGTTCCTGCACGAACAACTCCTGCCAACGTACGTCCGCGACGTCGACGGCCGCGCCGCCAAATGGTGCATCGAGTGGTACTACCACCCCGAAGCAGTCACCCGGGTAGAAGCACTGTGGCGGGCCTGGGAACACCTCAGACTCGACGGCGCGACGGGAATCAGCGTCTGGTTCAAGGACCACGCGGACCACCACATGAACGTCCTCCTGGACCCACGCGGTCCCTTCTACAAATGCGATATGCAAAAGCACAGGGACCCCGAACACCTGGAACCGAAGAAGGCTCCGGAGGGCTGGTTCCCTGACGTGCGGACGCCCCCGACTTAACCCCGGACAGCTGAAACAGTTGAATACGACAGATCCTCGGCACCGTGTTCCTCGATCAAGCAGACGAGAACCCTACGGGCCGCATGGCGCTGCTTCTTGGGCGCGGTCGTGTCCTCCACCAAAACGGCGCGGGACATGCGCAGCAGTGCTGCAACGGATCAGCGTGCGGCCTGCCTCTGCCATGAATCTGCAGGAGGTTCGGCCGCCCGCGATTCGGTGAGAGGGCCTCAGTCTCTGCGTTGATGCCAGGGGCCATAATGAGGCCATGCATATTGAGCTGCTGACCATTCCGGGCTGCCCCCACAGCCTCCCGGCCCGGGAACTGTTCGCCCGCGCACTTTCGCTGGAAGGCATCGATCCGGCGCTACTCATGGTCACGGAAATCACCACGGACGCTCACGCGGCAGCAGCGTCGTTCCACGGCTCGCCGTCCTTCATCATTGACGGGACGGATCTGTTCCTCTCAAACGCGGCGCCGGCCCTTAGCTGCCGGGTGTATCCAAGCCGACTTGACCAGCCAGTTGCGGAGCGTCTCGGGGCCGACACCGTAGGCGGTGGCGACGTCCTTGATCGGCTTCGACGTGTTAATCACCTCGCGGCACAACTCGTCCTTGAACTCCTGGGTAAATCGCTTCCGTGATGCGGTCATGCTGATCTCTACTTTCGGTAGACCCCCATTTTAAGAGGGCCCACTGTCCGAGATCTCCGCGGCAGCCCAAACCCCCGACAACACTGCCGCTTGCCGATTCTTGGCTCGGCGTTTAGCTTCCGTTCGTTTTTGCCTGATAATAAGAACTCGTGGCCCCCTCCCTTACGTCCTCCGCACTGTGAAGCCGCCTCCGCCTACGCTGGGTGATCTTGGCTTCGAGGCGATCATCCTGCGGGCCGACACGCCCTCGGGAGGAATTGAGGCGCTGTTCCGGGCCGACCGGCGGCTTCGGGCCGTCATCATCGATGTCGGAGGGAATCATTCCCTGTTGACCCGGGACCAGCTTGATCACCGGATGACGGGACGGCTGGGCTACGGGCGAGCCTTGAACGCCCGCGCTTCGGCAGAAGCGTTGATGTCACACACCACCTTCAGGCTGCCGCCATCGCTGGATCTTCGGGCAGCCGCCGCCGCGCTGTTGGACCGACCCGAGGAAAGCAGATATCAGGATGTGCTCGTCACCGCAGAGGCCCCGCGCATCGTTCCGGTCTCAGAGGTCTTCGAAGGACTTTCCGATCTGTTCCGGCACGCCGCCCTCCATGACCCGCTGACCGGCCTGGCGAACAGGCGGGGACTGGAAGAGTCAGCGCCAGCTCTCCTGGCCGGCAACGATTCATCCCGGACGGCAGCCCTCTACGTGGACCTGGATGATTTCAAGATCATCAACGACACCTTCGGGCATCGCTCCGGTGACAGCGCGCTCACCGCCGTTGCCGCCCGGCTTCAGGCCTGCACACGGCCCTCCGACACGGTCGCCCGCCTCGGCGGGGACGAATTCGCCGTGGTGCTGACCGACGTCGATGAGACCACGGCCCGTACCGTCGCTTACCGGATCCTCCGTTCCCTGGATGAGCCATTCCCCCATGACGGACACGAGCTCCGGCTCTCCGCCACCCTGGGCCTGGCCATGGCCAGCGATATCGACGCTGACGGGCAGGACCCCGGGACGCGTCTGGAATACCTCCTCCGCCACGCGGACGCGGCGATGCTGCAGGCCAAACACGAAGGCAAACGCCGGCTGGGCAGGATCGACCCCCGCCGTCCCACAAGCCGTTTCGCCCGCCAGGCCCTCATCCGACGCCGCCTGCCCCAGGCCCTCAACAACGCAGGGTTCAGTCTCCACTACCAGCCCCTCATGGACATCCCCACCGGTGCATGTCTCGCTGTGGAGGCGCTGCTGCGCTGGGAAGACCCGGAACTGGGCACGGTCTCCCCGGACGAGTTCATCCACATCGCCGAACACACCGGTGAAATCCATGCCATCGGCCGTTGGGTCATCGACGAGGCCTGCACCCAAGCCCGGCGCTGGCTGGACGCCGGAACACCCCGGGCCATCTCCGTAAATACTTCACCTCTGCAGCTGACAGCGGGAAGTTTGGTCACCGATCTCCAGGCAGCCCTGGGGCGGCACGGCGTTCCGACATCGCTGCTGAACATCGAGATCACCGAAAGCGCAGCCATCGTGGATCTCCCCTCCGCCGCCGCGCAGCTACGCACACTGATCCACGCGGGCACCGGGGTCGCCCTGGATGACTACGGCACGGCCTATTCCTCCCTTGCCCTGCTCCGGGAACTTCCCCTCACGGGGTTGAAGCTGGATAAGTCGTTCATCGACGCCATCGACACGGACCCCACCTCCGCAATCCTGGTAGCCAGCGTCATCGCCCCTGCCAAAGCCCTGGGACTGAGAACCACCGCCGAGGGCGTGGAACGCGAAACACAATTGGCTGTCCTGCGGGAACTGGGCTGCGACACCGCCCAGGGCTACCTCATTTCGCGGCCCCTGCCCGCGGCAGAGCTCGACCGCGCCTTGACGGCGAGAGAAGCGGCCGCCACGTGACCACAAGGACCCGGCACAGAACCTATCGGCCCGACCGCCGGGACTGGACGGGACTGGACTGGACTGCATCCATGGTGCCGCGTCCTTCCAGGCATCATGGATGCAGTCCGTAATCTGGCGTTGCCCAATCCAGCCGGCACACGCCTCGTGGGCAGGTTCAGTACTCTCCCTGAAAAGAAGCAGCGCAGAACCTGAAACTTCACGTAGCGAACAAATGTAGGTAACCGAGCCGGACCGTGGGCCGGATCTGCCACAGTGCCCTGAACGGCCGCGGCGGCTGCCACCCATCGTCTTTACGGCGACGCAGATTAGTACATCACGCAGAGTCCCGTTGAACCCGCGAGCGTCCTCGCCCTTCGAGACGGTGTGAGCTGCTGCGGGGATCTCTGGCCTGTGATTGTTAGCGGAACGTGGCGGTTAGATCACAGCCCAGATGGCGGTTTCGTCCCGTTAGAGGATCTACTGTCAATTGCTACTCCTGTTGAATAGCTCCACGAGGTCTGCCGGACCTCGTGGACTATTTGGCCAGGAACTGGATCAGTGCTTCGTTCCATTCCTCGGAGTGGCTTACGTTGCATCCGTGGGGGGCTCCGGTGATGACGCGCAGTTCACTCCCGGGCAGGGTTGCGTGTGTGCGCTGACCGGATCCTTCGAAGGGTACGATGGCGTCGACGGCGCCGTGGAGCACGAGTGCCGGAACGGTCACTTTGGGCAGGTCGTCACGGAAATCGGTGCCGCCAAAGGCGGCCATGCACGCGAGGGCCGCTTTCTTGTCCGCCTGCTTGCACAATGCGAAGGCATCCTGGCGCTGTTGCTCGGTGACCTTGAGTTCTCCGTTGACGGAGAAGAACTTGCCGGTGAATCCGTCGTAGAACTCGTCCTCGTCCCTGGTAAGGTCCGCTGTCATCTTCGTGGCCGCGTCCTTGGTCAGGGGTCCCTCGGGGTTGTCGCCGGTCTGCATCAGGTAGGGCGGGACCGCGGACGCGAAAACGACGCTGCGCAGCCGTTCCGCTCCGTAGAGGCTGAAGTAGCGGGCTACTTCGCCGCCGCCCATGGAGAAGCCGACCAGGGTGACGTCATCGAGTTCCAGCTGCTCCAGCAGGGCGTGCAGGTCCTCGGTCAGCGTGTCGTACGTATAGCCAGTCCTTGGTTTGTCGCTGCGGCCGAAGCCGCGCCGGTCATACGTGATGACCCGGTATCCGGCCTCCTGAAGCGCCGGCACCTGGGCCTGGAACGCTTCCCCGGACAGCGGCCACCCGTGGATCAGGACCACCGGACGACCCGGCCCTCCGGTGTCATCCACATGCAGGTTGGTGTCCTTGAACAATCCGTGATGTGCAGTGATTTCAGTCATGACTCACCCTTCGATGCTCGTACCGTGCCGGATGGGGCCAGCCTACACAGACCGGAAGCAAGATGTCTTTCACATCAGAAAACTTCCTCCGGAGAACATGGACCCGGTCCGGGCCGGTTATTCCGCGAGTCCCCGTCGGGCAGTCCGTGAGGGCGGGGGTGACGAATAGGGTGTGTGGGTAGTTTCCTGACTTGCGCGCCATTCCGGCGCGCGGAGGACACATCCCTGGGAAAGGGATTGTCATGAGAACGATCAATCGCATCTTGACCGTAGCTGCCGCCGTGTCGTTGGCGGCCATTACCGGGTGCGCCGCCCAGGAAGGAGCACCCTCCGCCGCGCCGCCCGCCACCAGTTCCTCTGTCCCGTCAGCTGATGGATCGGCCACGGCTGGTGAGGCTGTCATCACGATCAGGGGCTTCGCGTATGAGGTTCCCGCGTCGATGAAGCCGGGGGCGATGGTGACGGTGACGAACGCGGACAGCGCCCCGCATACCCTCACGGCCAAAGACAAGGGCGGTTTCGACGTTGAAGTCCCGGGCGGTGCAACGGTGAGCTTCCAGGCTCCGGACGCCCCGGGTGAGTACGGGATTATCTGCAGCTTTCATCCGCAGATGACCGGGACGCTGGTCGTGAAATGAACCGCCCAGAACTACAACTGACCAGACGGAAGCGCGCCTTGTGGGTGCTGCGTGCCGGCGTCGCGGCCGGTCTGGTGGTCAGTGCCGTCATCCATGTCCAGATCGCCCCGGGCTACCAGCAGGCCGCGCCTGGCGGTCTCGGGCAAGGGACCCTGTTTCTGATCCAGGCCGGAGCCTCGGCCCTGGCCGCGGTGTTCTTACTGCTCAAAGGTTCACGGACGGCTTTCGCGGCCGCCGCCGTGGTGGCGTTGTCGTCCCTGGGTGCGGTCATCCTTTACCGGTACGTCCAGGTCCCCGCTGTCGGGCCGTTGCCTTCGATGTATGAACCGGTCTGGTATGCGGCCAAGACCATTACGGCGGTCGCCGAAGCGGCCGCCGGGGCCCTGGCGGTGGCCGGGTACGCCCTGCTGCACAAGACCCGGCCTGAATCAGGGCCAGCTGCCAGGGGGCCCCGCCGCGGAGCTTCAACTGCTTGACCCGGGGCTGGGTTACCGGCCCGGGTCAGGCACCTCTGATGCTCGCCCGGCCGTGGGCTGGCCAAAAAATATGTGGTCCGGGCCACATTTTAAGCCATCCTTTGCCGGTAGTGTTCCGAAGTACCGGTGTCCCTTTCCTGGGGGCGCCTAACATCACACGCGCGTGTATGAGGAGATTTATCACATGAATAAGACACTTCGCTTTATGGCAGTCCCCACCCTGGCCCTGGCCGCCCTGGCCCTTTCTGGGTCCCCTGCGATGGCAGCGGACCAGTCCTACCAGTCCACCCTGGGCCAGCTCAACGGCAGCGCAGGCTCGGGCAGCATCACTGTTGATGTCAAGGGCAACCAGGCCCACGTTGTCCTGAAGGTTTCGGGCATGCCCGCGACCTTTATGGACGCCCCGTACCCGCACGTCCAGCACATCCACGGCGGCGCCCAGGGCACGTGCCCGGCACCCTCGGCGGACAAGGACGGTGACAAGGTCATCTCCACTACCGAAGGCGCCCCGTTCTACGGCGGAATCGTTACCACCCTGTCCACCAGCGGTGACACCAGCCCCGCAGCTGGCCTTGACCTGAAGGTCGGCGGCCAGGGCGCATCCTACACCGTTGACCGCACGTTCGAAGTGAACGCCGAAACCAAGGCAGCCCTGGACGCCGGCACCGCCGTTGTGGTCGTTCACGGTCTTGATCCCGCCACCCTCAGCGCCGCAGGGCAGGCCGCCAAGAGCGACCTTGCACCGACTCTTCCGCTCGCCGCCACCTCCCCTGCCCTGTGCGGAACGTTGAAGGCCGGGCAGATGAAGGTGCCGGCCGGCGGCGCTGACACCGGCGTCACCCCGGAAGCCGGGACGGACACCGGTGCCCTCGCCGTCGGTGGGGGCCTGGCCCTGGTCGCCCTCGCCGGTGGAGCCTACGTTGTCCGCCGCCGCACCGCCGGTTCAGCAGCCTAAGCCAAGCTGACCGGATCACTACTACTGTGAGAATCAGGAATCCAGGCCGCCGCGGAGGCCTCCGGGCTGCCACGGCGGCCGGGGTTCTGCTCCTGCTGGCCCTGTCTGGCTGCGGTGCAGGAAACAACGGAACGCTGGACGTCGGCTCCCCACCTTCCGCTTCAGCGGTACCCTCCGCGGCACCCACCCCCGCCGCACCCAGTTCCGCAGTACCGATACCTCCCGCATCGAGTCCGGCTGCCGCGCCTGCCGTGGCAGAGCCCGTGGTGCTGACCCGATCCGAGCCGGTGACCCTGGAAATCCCGGCCATCGGCGTGCGAACCGACCTCCTGAAACTTGGACTCCGGGAGAACGGCTCCCTCCAAGTACCGCAGGACACCGGCAGCGGAGCGCCCGCCAGCTGGTACAACGGCTCCCCCACCCCCGGAGAACGCGGCCCCTCCGTGATGCTGGGCCACGTCAACGCACTCGGCGGCGCCACAGGAGTTTTCGCTGACCTCCGCGATCTCACCCCCGGTACCGATATCAATGTCTCCCGGACCGACGGCACCCTCGCTGTGTTCACGGTCGACCACGGCGCACAGTACAGCAAGAACAATTTTCCAACCCTCGAGGTCTACGGCAATACCCCCGGAGCTGAGCTCCGGCTCATCACGTGCGACGGGTACGACCCCACCACGAGGCTTTTCGATGACAACTACGTCATCTACGCAAAACTCAAAACCTGAACCACGGAACTCCCGCTCCATCCGGAAGCGGCAAATGGCGCGAATGGACTGGACATGAAACACCGAAAGCACACCCTGGTTGCGCTGGCCGCCACGTCGCTGATGCTCTCCGGCTGCGCAGCAGCCGCCGGATCCGTCGGGCCCGGCACCTCCGCGGTCGTTCCCTCGTCATCCTTAGCTGCCGCCGAATCAGGACACGCCGCCGGGCACAACCACGGCTCCTCCCCGTCCCCGGGCACGCCCCAAGCCCAAGGACCCAGCGACGCTGCCCTGATGGTGTGCGGGGACCAGCCGATGGACAGGCTCACCTCCATCCTGGATCTGGACTCGAAACCGCACACGGTCAATAACTGGGCCGACAGCACCTTCACCTGCACCTACCACCTCACAGAGGGTGCCTTGGAGATTTCCGTCAGGGAAGCAAAAGATCAGGCCTCTGCACTGAAATACTTCGACGCGATGCAGGCCCTGGCTAAAGACGCCAAACCCATCGAAGGTCTGGCGAACCTGGGCTTCCCGGCCTACGAAACCGCTGACGGATCAGCGGTATTCCAGAAGGACAGCTTCGTCCTTCAGGTGGACGCTACCGACCTACCAGCGGCCCTGGGACCGGAGAGCATCAGCCGGAACGCCTTGGCCTACCAGCTTTCGACCACCATCCTGGCCTGCTGGATCAAACACCCCTGACACACCCCCGCCGCAGATCACTAAAGCAGGGCAGACGAAAGGTTTCATCATGAAGGCGAACACCAGAACACTCAGTGCTTTCGGACTGGCGGCAACAGTTGCCATGCTGGCTCTGTCCGGCTGCGGCGCCCCTGGCACGTCAGGGTCCGGCACGACAGCAGCACCGACAACGACGGAACGATCACCCTCAGCCCTGCCTGCCACCACTGAACCTGTTCCCTCGACCTCCAGCCCGGGCTCTTCACCCGCAGCGGCTTCGGCGGAGATACTAATCAAGGGCTTCAAATACCAGGGCGCGGAAACCGTGAGCCCCGGAGCTACAATCAGTGTCACCAACGAAGACATTGAAGCGCACACAATCACCGCTGACACCGACAACGCGTTCGACGCCGCCATCAAAGTCGGCACCGGCACCTTCACCGCACCGACCAAACCCGGGACCTACCCCTACCACTGCACCTTCCACGGCAACATGAAAGGCACCCTCACCGTGAAATGACACGTCGCGTGATTTGCCTGTCGGCAAAGTCATCTCAATCGCTGCCGGCAGGACCCTGCAGCTGCCGCAGGTTGCTGAATCCGTCGCGGATACGGGACTAGACTGCGGAGACACTCAGGTTGAGGGCCGCTGCCACTTCCACGAAGGTCTGCCCCCCCCGAAGTACGCCAGGACTATAGCCTGCGACTGGGCAGCGCTGATCATTTACTGGCTGCCCAGGACCTTCTCATCCTCGAACCTGCGCGGCCGTCCGCAGGACGGTTGCGGCGGTGGCGCGGGCACGTATGATCCAACGGACAGCAGCAAAAAAGGAAAAGAAAAATGCTTGTGCTGTCCGAGCGCAGCGAGGCCCGTATCGGTTCCTGGCTGTCGCCTGTCATGCCAGCTTCCGGGAGAGAACACTTCAGTGCGCGCTGGCCCGATGCAGAGACAGTGGCCACTGTGCGGGCGCAGTTGTAGCCTTATGGGAGACTGCGGGAATGCTTGTCCTGCGATCAAGCAACGGCGTAAAATCCCCGCACTTCTGCGAAGTTCGGGAGGTCAGAGGAGGTGTGTTCTGATGGATGAACACCCGCAGGAACTGACTCATATTGCGTTCCTGCTCGCAGACCTCGAGGTCCATGAAGCGTGGTTGGCGTACTTCGTGTACGGGGGCAACCAGGGCCTGTTGGTCGTCAATGCATATCCAGGTAGCGGCCGGATCGGCCGGAGTCCCGCTCCTTGGGCACACCTAAAGCTTGATTCTGTGTAGAAATCTGTGTAACTCATCGAGAAGATGGGGTCACTATGCAAGGACATTGACGCACACCCTGAACCGAGAGCTGCTCCCGCACTACCTGACTGGCTCGCTCAGGGACTTATCGAGAACCTTCATATGACCGATGCCGAGGTCTCCCAACTCACTGAAGATGAAGGGCTAAGAATCTTCTAATGCAGCACTGGTCGAAACCTCAATAATTAGGGTTGCCGCGGACTTCACCTTCACCTGTAACGGTGCCCTCGGCGTCTTCAGTGACTGAGTCGCGGCAACCCAACCCATCATTTTTTGTTTCGTGTGCGTTTATCCCCCTTTCAGCAGGAAAATTAAGCGCCGATAATGGCCGTTACGTCAGCCCCGGTCCGGTCTGGAGGGTACGACCAGGTGGCCTTGGCAGGACCAGAAGGAGCTCCCGGTTAATGGCCTCGACATCCAGAAAGCCAGGATCAAAGGGCTCATCGGTGCTGGTCGCCTCGGCGACCCTCGCCGAATGTTCAACGTGTTCAGGATGGGCCGGGTCGGCCAGGGCATCCAGAAACTCCTCGAACCCGGGCATGCCTCCGGAATCTTCCAGCGGGCCGCGCCGGGCTCCGCCGGTCATCCGCGCCGACGGAGTCTCCTTCGTCGCTGGGCGGCGGGAAATCAGCTCGATCCGGTGAAGCCAGCTGTCGCCAAAGTCGTACTCATAGAACACCACCCCCGATCCCCTCGCCAGAAGTTGATCAAGCGAGCAGTCCTCCTCAGCCCTGTCAGCCGGGTCTTCGCACCACTGCGTCGGGAGCCACTGAGGGGCTTCCGGCATCTCTCCATCAATCGGCCGCAGCGGTGCGAAGGGATTGCTGTCGGTGAATCGGTGAAGGTGAACATCCTCCCAACCAAAGGCCACCTGCAGAACCCCGTGCACCTGATCCAGTGAGGTTGAGCCGCGGACTTCCAGCTGACGCCAGATTTCCGGATGGCTGCCGACAAGAAGCACCCTCAGTTCCAGGAGCGGCTCCTGTCCATTCTGGTTCTGGTCGTCATCCTGTTTCATGGCGCCATCGTCTCAAACCACACGCGTTTCGCCGAAATAGGTACGCCCCGCGCGTTGCTGCGGCCACCAGCAGAACCTGTGCGTCCCTTGCGCGGGCTGGGTGGTTCATGTTGTTGTGTCTACCGTTGCCCGCTGTCTGCGAAGCCGGTCCGTGGTGGCAGCGGGTCCGACATAGACGCTACGTGTGGACTCCTCGGGCGAGCCGCGCCGATGCCCACAACGGGCCGCCGGCGGATCATTTTGAGGCGATTCTTGCCGGGCAGTCGCTATAGCATCTGCTGCATGAACAGGGAACGAGAGCTGATTCTTGCCGAGCTGGACGCGGACGCTGATCGCCTGCAAGGTCTGAGCCTTGAAGATCTCGGCTACGTTCCAGATCTCCGGGATCTCTCCGACGAGGACCTGGCCGGCGTGGATTCGGAAACGATGGAAGTGATGGCTGGCATTTCCGCCGAGGACCGCCGGCGGAGTTTGAACCGTGCCCGCCTTCTGGCCGGGGCCATCTGGCATGCCTCCGTCGTTCTCATCGATCAGCTGTTCCAGGACATCCACACGCTGCACGGAAAAGAGTCGATCACGCGCGCAGACATCAACGAAACCTGGATTCTCTCTGGCCTGCCACCGCAGTACGCCGAAAAGTACAACGGACTCTTTGCCCAGGAATTCCTGGTGGTGGCCGTTGACATGACGATGAAACTGGCCAGCGGCTGGACCCCACCCAGCTGCGTGGCCCAGGAGCTCGCCGTCCGGTGCCTCCTGGACCAGATCGAAATCACCGCAGACACCTACGACCTGGACCTTGACCCGCACTGGCGCGGCACGCTCACCGACAGGATCCTCGAAGACACCGACAGCGACATGCTTTACGACCGCAGACTCGACGGTTTCCAGCATGATGAAGATCTGAATGAGCAGCTCCGCCTGGCACCGATGGCAGTGGAGCAATGGTTCGAACCTTTCAACAATGAAAGGCACGTCCCCCCTACGCCCGCTGAGCCACTCCCCCGCTCCAAATGCCCCGCCGGCGGGCTATGTCACGCTGACGTGGCTGTTGGCTCCGGCATTCTTGAAGAGCTAAACCCTAGCCTTCACACTCGACGCAGTACGAGTGGCCGTTCTTTTCGCGTGCGAGCTGGGAACGGTGCCGGACCAGGAAGCAGGAGTAGCAGGTGAACTCGTCCCCGGCCTGGGGAATCACCTGAACGGTCAGTTCCTCGGCAACGAACTCTCCACCGGGGGTCATCGCGTCATCCAGCGCGTCGGCCTCGTCCAGGTCCCGGACGACGCTTCTGGCATCCGGGGCGTTCGCGGATTGCAGCGCCTCGAGGGAGCGCTCCTGTGATTCCTTAACGTCGGAACGCACTTCGTCATAATCGGTTGCCACTGCGGTGATTCTCTTCTCTAACGTTATTGCCGGATCGAACTGCAACCTACACCATGGCTTCGGTATTCCCCTTCAGCGGGACGGGACGCCGGCTTGATATGACTTCGAACGTTAGGCATTCCCTCAGGCGGAGTCGTCGTTCGCGGTGGGTTCAGCCCATTCCAGCGCTGCGACGATGTGTCCTTCATTGGGGAGTGCTTGTTGTTCCGCCGGTGGGAGCTTGTCGTAGGTGTAGGCGGCGACTGCCATCGGTGAGGTGGAGCGTCCGAGGCTGTACCGGACGCTGCGGTCGTTTTTGGTGCCGCAGATGAGGATTCCGATGGTTTCGTTATGGTGGCCGCGCCGAAGTACGTCGTCGACGAGGGCGACGTAGAAGTTGAGCTTGCCGGCGTATTCGGGCTGGAACTTGCCGGTCTTGAGTTCGATAACGACGTAACGGGATTGCTCGATGTGGAAGAAGAGCAGGTCCACGTAAAAGTCGTCTCCGTCGACGTCGAAGTGGACCTGCCGGCCGACGAAGGAGAATCCGGGCCCGAGCTCGCGGAGTGTCTCCGTGATCCTGCTGGTCAGGGCGTTCTCCAGCTCGCGTTCGGCGACTTCGCCGGACAGGCCGAGGAATTCAAAGTTGTAGGGGTCTTTGGCAATCTGCTGGGCGAGTTCCGAGTCCGGCGCAACTAGGTGTTGCACAAAGTTCGACGGCGCCGCCCCGGTGCGTTCCAGGGTCTTGTTCATGATCATGTTCATGAGCACATTCCGGGACCAGCCGTACTCCACGGCCGCTGCGGCGTACCAGTCCCGTGCCTCCGGCTCCAGTCCTTTGTCCAGAATGGTGCGGATGTGGCCCCAGGGCAAATGTCCCACAGGCTGTGGGACATTTGCGTCGAACGCGGGCCAGGCCTCCGCGAAGCTGCGCATGTACTGCAGGTTGGACCGTGACAGGCCGGTCATATCAGGGAACTCGGCCCCCAGGTCCTCGGCCAGCCTGCCGATGACTCCGCTCCCCCAGCCGTCGATGGCCTGGCGTTCCAGGATGGTACGGCCGATGGACCAGTACAGCTCGATCAGCTGGGTGTTGACGGTCCGCAGTGCCGTGGTCCGTGCGGCCCGGACCCTGATCTTGAGCTCGCCCAGGAGGTCGGTGTAGCCGGTGGGGAGGGCAAGGTCACGCGGTTCGGTCATGGGTTCCATCCTAGAGAACGACTCGACCCTGCCCATCGATCCGGTGAGTCGTGATGCCGGAGTAATTAGACGAACCGGCGTGACCGGAACTGGGAAGCCGCGATCCGAATGCACCGGACGGCGAGCCCGGACTGCGTTCTCCAACGCGGCGACGGCCAGCGGAAACATCTGGAACCGAAGAAGGTCCGGGCGGGCTGGTTCCCTGACGTGGGAACCCTGCAGGCCTGAAGACCTGGTGTTTTGAAAAAGGGGAGAATGTTACCTGGCGTTCTCCCCTTTCTGTCGACCGGCATCAGATTCGACCACGAGGTACCGGCTACGGACGCCTGACACGGCCGCGATTACAGATACCTGCCTCTCCAACGCGCATTGGCTATTCAGCGGGCGGGAGGAGGCCGAGCTAGCATCGGTACGGCAACCAGATGAAATGGGGAATTATGGATCAGACAATAGTGTGGGCAGTGGCAGTGATATCGCTGATTACTTTCTTCAAAACTCTGCTGGATGCTCTCAACAAGAGCGCGGAGGCTGAGGCCGCACATGCAAAGCACTATAAGAAAGAAGTGACAGAAACTGCGGAATGCGGAACATGGTCACCGAAAGAGAAAGTAGACTTTGCCAGCTTCGTGCTCGGATTTCTTGCATCCTTCCTGGGCCTGATCTTCGCTTGGCTTAAGGCTGGGAATTTTCCTGCAGCAATGATCATCCTGGGCCTGGGCTTCATAGTGGCCCTCTTCGGTGTCGCTTGGGCAGGCTGGTACTACGCCCAGACCAGAGAATCGAAAGTTGCGACTTGGATGTCGAAACCTGTGACTTGGATAAGTTCGACGTTTTTTCCTAAGCAGGAAGACCCGCAGACCTAGAGCGGACACTGTCAAAGAGGGCGAGAACGTCATCTGGCGTTTTCCCCCTCTTTGACCAAGTCGCTCGGAGCCTTGGTTAGCGTCTTAGGCCGTTCTTGCCTCGTTCAGCGCCCACTGTTGCCCCCGTGCGGGATTTTCGGGCCTTCGCTGCGCCCTTGCCCGTGGTCACTGCTGCGCTGGGATGTGTGCCCTCGCTGCGGGCTGCGGCGAGGCGTCCTCGTATCTGGTTTTCGTTGGCGCCAGTATTCGCAAGGGTCTCAGCGAACTTTTCGTGGTGTTCGGCTGAGCCGTAGTCGGCGGCCGACGTGCTCTCCGCTTTGAGGCCTTGGTCTTTGAGCCGGCTGCTGTCGTTGCCGGTGACGCGGTTCTCAATTTCCCGGCCGACGCTTTCCATGCGGGCGAAGAGTTCCTTTTCGGCTTGTTCGTACCGCTGCTCCGCCGTTGTCCGCTCGGAGCCCTTGAAACCGCCATCGGCCAAAAGCTTGGCCTCGTGCATCTCCTTGGCGGCTTTGACGAACGCGGGATCCTCGAAGTGCGAGTCACCGGCGCCGTTGATGTTTGCGGTGGTCTCCTTGCGCAGTTGGTCAAGGTCGGGACCGTTGATGCCGTCCTTGCCGATGAGGAATATGCGTTCCTGCACTGTGGCGTCGGCTGCCGCCAATGCCTTGGGGGTCTTGGCGCTGTGAGCGATCTGCAATGCGTGGGCCAGCTCGGGGTTGGCAAGGTACTCGACGGGTACCTGGTGGCGCTCCATTTCCGGGGCCAGCTCGGCGGCCTGTGCGCGGAGTTCTTCGGCGCGGGCCGCGGCGAGGAGCTGCATGGCCTTCTCGTGTTCGGCGGCGGCCTTCCGTGTTTCTTCCTGGCTGCGGGCCAGCTCGTCCTGCCGGGTTTTCTCGGTGGTAGCGGTCTGGATCCCTGACTCCAAGTAAGCGGCGTCGGTGCCGACGTCGTGGGTGTCGATGCCGTAGCGCGTGAGCACTTCCTGACGGATCTTTTCTGAGGCCGCCAGTGCGGTGGGGTCGTGGTCTTTCCAGCCTTCAGCGACGGCGTGTGCCGTGGCAATGTCCTTCGGCTGGGCGTTGTCCCACCACTGGTCCTTCTCCACGGGCGCCAGCGCTGCGTGGGCGGCGCTGCGTTCGGCGGCGAGACGTGCCTGCGCTTCGTGCGCCACCTGGGCGTCTTGGTGTTCCTGCTGCCGCTGGGATTCCTGCCGGCGACGTGCCAGGGTCTCTGCAATGCGTGAGGCGATCATCAGCGACTGCCGCAGCCCGCCGTCCACAACGTCATCCATTCCATCTGATTCACTCATCGTGTTCCCCTTGCACTAGTGGTGTGAGTCTTATCGGTCCAGGCCCGGCCCGGAATCGCGTCGGCTTGGCTGGTATGTCTTGGCCGGTGTCGGCGTTGAGGGCACTGCTGATCCCGGGCGGATGGGGACCATGCCGCGCCGGGCGATGTCGATTGCCCTGGGCTGCACTGCTGCTTCCGTAGGCGACTGCTGTTCCGCACCCACCAGCACGGCCTTGGGCATGGTGCCGGTGAACGGGGCCAGCTGTTGCTCGACCACGGCCCGGATGCGTTGCGCCTCACGGGTCCGTCCGGACTGCTGATGCATTTCATAGACGGCGAAGGCGGTGTTGATCAGCTGCAGCATGAGCGCCGATTGGGCGGCCGTCTTGCTCTTGCTGGACGCGGCCATGAACAACATGGCAGCGCCGGCAATGGACGGCAGGGCGACGGGTTTGCTGTGTTGCCGTGGCGCCCGGAGCTGGGCGGTGCGGGACAGTTCAGCGGCGGTGGCCGCCAGCGGACCCGGCGTCGGTTCGAGCCGGTAGGACCATGCCGCGAACGCCCCTGATACTTCCCTCGCTGCCTTAGCCCAGGTCGCGTGATCATCCCGCGGAATGGTGCGCAGCTGATCCGCCAGCGCGGTCGCGTTCCGGGTGTACTCCACCCACATTTCCGCCGGGGGTGTTCCGTTCTCGGGGCCGGTCTTGGACACGGTGCGCCTGTTGCGGGCTGCCGCGTTCCACTCCGCTGCCGCCTCTGTTGCAAGGTGCGGTGAGTCCATCCACTCTTCACGCAGCGCACCGAGCTTCAGGTCGGCGGCGAGGGTGCCGCCGCCGAACCAGATAGGCCTCTCGCCCTGCTTGGGGCGCTCCGCTACGGAGTAGCCGACGATGACGTCGGTCGTGTTCTTGGCGTAGCGGGGCCGGACCAGCATCCCGGTGTCGCGGGCACGCCGGACGAACTCCCCTTCGGTCGCGGAGGCGCTGGCGCTGGCGCGGACTTTGCGTGCCAGGGATGACCGGTGCATTTCCCGTTCGTCCCGGACGGCAATGGCTTTCTCGGCCCGGTCGTAGCCTCGGGTGGAGTGCACGGTGGAGAGCTGTTCCAGCCCGTATTTGACCTCCAGCTCCCGGCAGGTCTGTTGGGCCCTTTTGTAGTCCCCGTGGGTCGATGCCTTGGTTCCGTCTTCGCGGACCAGGGACACGGCCAGGTGGATGTGGTGGTTGCCGTTCTCACTCGTGCCGTGGTTGACCGCAACCCATCGGCAGCGGGCCTTTCCGCTGCTTTCGGTGAATCCCATGGAGTCCACGAAATCGTTGGCGATGTCGCCCCACTGCTGATCCGTCAGGGCGCCCTCTTCGGCGCGCAGGCTCAGCGAGCAGTGCCACACACTGGCGTCCTTGTAGCCGACGTGAACGCGCTCCTTCTTGGCCGCGTCCCACTGCATGTCCTTGATCTGAACCGATACGTCATATGCCCTGCGCGGCTGGTCAAGATGCTTGGCAATAGCAAGCGCATCGTCACGGTCCAGCACACCGTCGTCGTACCACGCCATGATCGCAGCGTCGCCTGCTACCAGGTGCGGATCGGAGTGCGCGTTCTTGGTCGTGTTGGCGTCCGTCGACGCCAGGTAAACCATGAGGCCGCCCATGCGTGAACCGCGGGTGATGTTCGGGATCATCCCTACATCAGCCCCTCAATGGTGCGGTCAATACGCATGGCCACTGACCGCAGGTGCTTCAACGCTTCGTGCGCCTCTGCCGGGAACTCGCCCGTGGCATTGGCCTGTCGTGCGAGCTGGTTAATGTTGTTGGAGGAACGCGCCAGCAGGTTGTGCAGGGACATCAGTTCTGCGATAGCGGCACGGCGTTCTGTTGTCGTCTCCTGCGTCTCGGACAAAGCCGAGGTAATCAGCAGGTTCGGGACGGTCATCTTCTCACGTTCTGCCCTCGCGACAAGCGCGGCTTCCTCTTCAACAGTGACCCACAGATCACGGCGCTTCTTCGTACCGGCCGGAGTGTTCTCCCGACGCCGGCGCGACAGATTGAAACGATGAGTGAATCCCTCATCCGACATTCAATCCATCCCTTCAAAGGCCCAGCGCAGCGACCCCAAACCCGGGGACCACACTGACCAGTGTGCCGCACACGACCGCCAGTGTCGAGCGCGACAGGCCACTTACACCCGTGTAAGTGTATAGCTTGCTCCGTACGATTTTCTTTGGTGGTTTTTCCGCCTTGGATGTGTCTTCCCCGAAAACCCGCTTTCGCATGGGCTGTGGTGGCCGGTAGGGTTTGGGTATGGATATCAACGACATTGCCGCTAGAGCCGCCGCCAAGATTGACGCCGCCAGGGACACTAAAGTCAACGCCGTAAAGACTGCCGCCGCCAGCAGCGTCGAGGTCCAGGAAGCTGCCCAAACGCTCGCTGCAGCCGAACAAAAGTACGCCAAGGACTACCAGACAGCGTTGCGCGCAGACTGGACCGAATCGGACCTGCGCGGTTTCGGTTTGGATGCCCCGACCAAGAAGGCCGGTGGACGCCCGCGAGGCCGGAAGGCCACACCGGAGTCCACACCGGCCACTGGTGGTTCCGGACAGTAACCCCTCGCCCACCTGGGCACGGCAAAAGCAATTTCCTTCGGGCTTTTCCCGCACACCCGTGGACGACGGGACCCAGCTGACCGGCTGCACACCATCGCCAGGTCACCACGGGGGCGCACCTCACCCACGGTCACCGGCGACCCTGCACAGCCTCCCATCACGTCGGTACAGCACCACCAGGATCCTTCCCCCGGATCAACGCAGCCGTCCCCGTCCCACCACCACATGTGGCCGGGCTGTCTCAGCTTCGAAAGAGACGCACAACGCGACGAACTGCACCCGGATACACGAATGGCCGTCACGTTTTCGTGACGGCCATTCGTACTCCTCCTGTTGACGGGTAGCCGTCAGCGCTCCACGCCCGATTTCCGGCGCCGGCGCCAGTACCAGGCAGCAACACTGACAACAAGGACCGCAAGGACCCCCGCGAGGAACGGTCCGGGACTCATGGTGTTCGACGCCTGAGTGCCCTGGATCGGTTGAGCCGAGGACGTCGCCGACGGACTCTGGGACGTCGACGGCGTGACACTGACCGTGGCAATCGGGGTGGCCGCGGCCGGGGCCACCGTCGGAGCATTCCCGGGTGCCGGAACCTCCGTCGGGCCCTCCACGGGGACCTCAGCGGGAACACCGTCGATCACAGGGTTCTCCACAGGGGCAACACCCTTGACCGGCTGGCTCGGTGCGGCCGGGGCGAAGCCCTTGACGGGCTGGTTCGGGGCCGGTGCGGGCGCACGCGAAATGTTGGCCGGGACGAGTGGCACCGCTCTTCATTATCGTCCGCCCAATCCGGGCAGCAGTGTCCCGGATTGTGACCCGCAGCCGCCCGTGACCGAAACCCCGGGCAGCCAGCATCGCTTCCTGACCATCGAGCAAACCGCGGAGGAACTGAACGTGTCACAGACTCAGATCCGTGCCATGCTCCGGTCCGGGGAACTCCATGGTTTCCAGGTCGGGGGCCGCGGCCTGTGGCGCGTCGGGCGGGTCGATCTCGAGTCCTACATCGAGGCTGCGTACGAGCAGACTGCGGCGAGGATCGCCGCCGGTGAGCTCAGGACCGAGCAGACCGCGGTGGAGTGACCCGGCTTCAGGATCTCCTGCGCCCGGGGCCGGGCTCAGGCTTCCTCGCCCTTGCCCTGCTTCGCCTCCGGTGTGGTCTGCGGTGTAATGCGTTGCAGCAGGGCATCGTGTGCTTCCTGCAGGGTGCTCGTACGTGCCTCGGCGGCTGCCAGCCGGGTGAGAGAAGCTGAGGATTCCCGGGTAGCATCCTGCGCTGCGGTCTGGGCCAGGGCGAGCTGCTCCCCCGTCGCCGCCAGCTGGGCCTCCAGCGCGGTGATCCTGGCCGTAAGTTCTGTGACGGCAGAATCTTTCTCGGCACTTACTTTGTCCAGGTCAGCGACGAGTTCGGCGATCTCCAGGTTCAGGTCCTTCTTCTCCTGCGCCCAGGCCGTTTGGATGCCGGCATGGCGCTCGTCGGCCAGCTGCGAAGCTTCGGCCCAGCAGGCCCCGGCCAGGCGTGCGGCCTGTTCCAGCAGTGCGGCCGGCGCTGCGGCGAGCTGGCCCCCGGCGGCCTGCTTCTCCTCCGTCCATTCCTTCAGGTAGCGGGTGGCATCGGCGTTGCTCACGCCCGCCGCAGCCCGGACCGTCGACACGGTCGGCCGTCGCTCGGCACTGATCTGCTCGGCGGCAGCGAACACTCGGTCTTTTACACTCAACGTCACGGCGGCGACCCTTCAAGTAGTAGGAGTAGTAGGAATACTACTCCTACTACTGTCTGCGCCGCCACTGCCCGACGTGGCATCGCCGCCTGGCCTAGGGGGCCCGTCCGCGAAGGGGGGCTCTCCGGAGCGGCCGCCGGTCCGGGGTTTGACGAAGGCAGGGCCGGCACTGACGTGCCGGCCCTGCCCTGGGTCTTATCTACTCCTGCGGAGCGCTTGCCGGACCTCGGGTCCCATCGTCGATGACATCTCGCGAGCTGTCCTCTTGCTGGCCAGCCACCCGGATTCGAATCATCCGTGGTCCCCGGCAGAAACATGACCGGCGGGGGCGCCCTATCGTTCCAGTCCGCCGCTTCTTTCGTGGCGGGGGTGATGGGTTGAAGGTGCCTGGGGTGCTGTCGGCGCTGCTGGTCGGGTGGGACTGGGTGCAGTCGGGAAGCTGACGGCATGCAGTCTGCGCTGTCGTGCAAGTGCCGGGTTCACGTCCTCCTCCGACGTTGAAGCCTCTGCTGCCCGTGCTGGCTTGGGCGGGTCGATGGATGCCGTCAGTTTCTCGTCCAGTTCCGCACACTTCGTACGGGCGGTAACGAGTTTGTCTTCGTATTTGAACGGTTTCCCCGCCTGGCTCTCGACGTCGGAGAGCACCGCCTGTTTCTCGGAGATGGTCTGACGCAGCTGGGTCTCGTAGTCGGGCAGCCCGGACACTTTGTTCTCCAGCCGGGTGATGATGCCGGGGCTTCCTTCCAGCAGCTCCGTGCGGGTGAAGACAAGCGGTGGTGCGGGCACGTCTTTGATGGTGATGGCGAGGTCCTGGTAGGAGCCGAGCCGGGAGTCGTCGGCCGCGTTTCGGACCTGCAGCTCGTGGCCGCCGAGAATGGCCAGGGTGCCGTAGTCCTGTTTTTGGCGGTAGTAGTTTCCGTACTCCGGTGTGTGGGTACGGACCCATTCAGGGATAGCCGCAACGGCCTCCGGACGTTTGGTGTAGCTCTTGCCGTCGATGGTCGCGGTGAAGGCCTCCCCGGCGGTCGGGGTGATGCGCGGGAGAGCGGCCTGCAATGCGGGCAGCTTGCTTTCGGCTCTGGTGATGCTGGTTTCGGCCGCGGCCCTGGTCCAGGAGAGTGTGCTCTGTCCTTTCTCGTGGGCGCGTTTGAGTCGTTCGAGTTTGGTCCGGGCGGCGTCGGCCTCGATCTTCTCCATCACCAGCGGGTTGCCGCTGGTCGCTGCCTTGATCTGTGCGGCGTTGAGGGCGAGATCTCCAACGTCCTCGATCTCGCGGATATCGAGTCGTCCGCGAAGGACCTGCTGGATCATGGTGGCCTTGCGCTGGATCCCATCCCAGGCGGCACTGTCGTAACTGCCGACGGTTGCGTACTGGAAGTTGTGGACCTCCGCGTTGGCGTTCCGTTGACGGATGATGCGCCCGTCGCGCTGGGTCAGGTCAGCCGGCCGCCAGGGACACGTGACGTGGTGGATCGCTTTGGCGCGGAGCTGGACGTTGGCGCCGGTTCCCATCATGGCGGTGGAGCCGATCAGCACGGCCACCTCCCCGGTACGGCATTGGGCGAACAGCTGGGCTTTCTGCTCGGGCTTGGGCGCGTCCTGGATGAACCGGATCTGATCTGTCTGGATGCCGCCGGCAACGAGCTGGTCCTTGATCTGCTGGTAGGCGGTCCAGACCGGTTTGCCGTCGGAACCAGTGTTCTTGGAGGGCGTGCTGAGGTCGCAGAAGATGATCTGCAGCGCCCCCTTGTTGGCCGAAGGGATCCCGGATTCGAAGCTGGTTTCGTACTCGTTGTCCCGGTTCTCCTCCCAGACTTTCAGGGTATTGGCGACCACCTGGTCCAGCTTCGTCCCGGAGTCGGGTTCGATGCCGACCATACGCAGGTCCAGCGCGGCTTTGCGGCCGTCGTTGTAGACACTGAGGGCGTTGTCCGCGCCCTTCTCAGCCCAGCCGGAGAGGGAGTCCAGCCGGTCCGCAAGGCCCTTCATGTATTCGGCCAGTTCGGGCGGCTGCGGGATCAGCACCAGTTCCGGCTGCCGTTCCCCGTCGCCGGGGCGGCGGGCGAGGTCCGGTTTTTTGAGGTAGGTCAGGTCTTCGGCGAGCTTCACGTCCGCGAAGACGTGGAAGGACCGCAGCATCTCGGGGACGTTCTTGAACTTCGCGAAGCGCGGCTTGTTCTTCAACCGGCCTCCGGCGTCCATCTCGATGGCGGTGACGGTTTCCCCGAATGTCGCTCCCCAGACGTCAAAGTTCTCCACACCCGAAGCCTGGAGCAGGTCCGGGCGCAGGTAGCGCTGCATGACGTGGGCTTCGGTGATGGAGTTGGCAATCGGTGTGCCGGTCGCCATCGTAACGACGCGTTCCCCGTGGGTGCTGCGCAGGTATTCGAGCTTCAGGTGCATGTCGGTGGCCCGGATGGAGCCCGCGATTTCTGCGCCCTTGATGTTGGTGACCGTGCGGAGGTTCTTGTAGTCGTGGGCTTCGTCCACGAACAGGTAGTCCACCCCGGTGTCCTCGAATGTCAGTCCAAGGTCCGGCGCGGTGTCCATGAGCTTCTTCATGCGCTCTTCTTCGGCCTGGAGCTTTGTTTCAAGCTTCTTCACCGTGGTCCGGTCTTCGCCTTCGGCCTGGGCGTTGACGATGGTCTGCCGGACGTCGGCGATGATCGACTCCTGGTAGGCCTGGATGGTTTCGGCTTTCACACCGATGCTCTTGAAGGCCTGCTGGGTCATGATGATGCCGTCCCAGTCGTTCGCTGCGGCGCGGGCGACGAACTGCCGGCGCGCAGCCAGGTCCCCGCTCTTGCTCTTGATGTCATCACTGCCGGCCGAGAGCAGGCGGGCCTGCGGGTACAGTTCCAGCCACTCGCGGGTGAACTGCTCCAGCATGTGGTTCGGGACGACAACCATGGGCTTGGAGGCCATGCCCAGGCGCTTGAGTTCCATCGCTCCAATCACCATTTCGGCGGTCTTGCCGGCCCCGACTTCGTGGAAGAGGCCCACGGCCGGTTCGGAGATGATGCGCGCGACGGCGGTGCGCTGGTGCGGGTGCGGGGTGAAGGACTTGGCCAGCCCAGGAAGGGTCAGCCGGCCGCCTTCCTTGGTGTAGTCGCGCAGGGCCAGGGAGTTGAAGCGGCGGTTGTATTCGTCAATGAGGCGGCTGGCGCGTTCGGGGTCTTCCCAGACCCACTCGGCGAAGCGTTCCTGCAGGGCCTCGGCCTTTTCCTGGGCCGCTTCGGTTTCTTCGAGGTTGGCGACGGGTTTGCCGTCCTCGTTCTTGTCCTCGACCTGAATGCTCTTTTGTTCCAGGATGCTTTGCAGCAGGTCCGGGGCGGGCCGGCGGCCCGTTCCCCACTCGTTCGTGGACCGGACTGTTCCCCGGTTGGCTTTGACCCGCCAGATGCCGCTGCCGACGCTGGTCACGCTGGCGTGGGGATCGGCCAGGATGTCCTGGACGAAGCGTTGGTGTTCCTCGGGGGAGATCCAGACCGCACCGATGCGCGCCTCGACGTCTTCCATGCCGACCCGCGGCGGCTGGACTTCCTCCAGCGCGGTGACGTTCACGCTCAAGCGCTCGTCCTCGGCCGCCGCAGCGCGGGCAGCGTCGAGCTTGGTCCGGACGTTCCCGGACAGGTATTCCGGGGCGGTGACGAGCTTGCCGGTTTCCGGGTCATCGAACACGAGCGTGCCCAGCTGCTCGCGGGCTTCCTCTGCCATGACGCCCAGCAGGTCCGCGATCTGTTCCAGCTCCGGGGCGCCGTAGGTGTCCAGGGCGATGGCAAGGGCTTCGTCAACGGTGTCCGCACCCATGAGTGGCTTGCGGGCCACCACCTGCCGGTGCTGAAGCAGGCCAGCCGGTGTCGCCGTCTGCGTTTCGTCATTGAATTTTTCCAGAGCACCGGGAAGCGCCCCGAAAGGGTCCTCGGACATCAGCAGCCGGAATGCAGGCGCTATGCGACGGGTGACAATGTCATCGCCGGTCTCTTTGTCCGTGCGAACCGATTCGGTGTAGCGGTTCACTGGCCCGTACTTGCCCACATAGGTGGCATAGCGGGCGGTCAGACTAGCCCGCAGGGCTTCCAGCTCGGGGGTGTCCTCGTTGTCCGATGCTTCCATTTCCAACAGCGACCGTGCACCGTCGCGCAGCCCCAGCAGGTCCCGCATCTCTGCAGCATGCTTCTTGGGCACGGGGAGTTCTTCTTGTTCCCCGATGCGGGTGATGGTGAAGGTTCCGTCGGGTTGGGCGGTGATGGTGCCGTCCCATTCCTGCCCGGTGGACGGCAGCAGCGCTGCTGGGGTTTTTCCCGGGGCCGGCTCGGCAGGGGCGTGGTTCAGGCCTCGGTCCAGTGCTTCCTGCACCACGGCGTCGAGCCGCTGGGCGAGTAGCTGCGGGACAGCAGCGAGGTCGTCGGCTTTGACGCTGACGGTTTCCTCGCCGTACATGCCGTTCCCAACGGTGATCTGCCCGAGGACGTTTTGCGGGTTCAGGTCAAAGTAGTTGTTGATCTTCACGTTGCGGCCGTCGATGATGACTGGCCCGACCTTTTCCCAGTCCGTGTTGGCAGGCTCCCGGCCCGGCTCGCGCTTGCGCAGCAGCAGCAGGTCAGTGAGTGCTTCGGTGCCCGCTGCGCGGCGGTGGGCGCCGGTGGGCAGGCGCACGGCTCCCACCAGGTCCGCCATGGCGCTCATCTCCCGCCTTGAGGTGGGGTTGGTTGCGTCCATGGTGAAGCTGGAGGTCAGCACGGCGACGTATCCGCCGGGTTTCACGGCGGCCAGGCTCTTGAGGATGAAGTGGTTGTGCATGGAGTGCCGGGAGTCGGCGTTGTGGGTCTTGTCGTAAAGCGTGTTCTTGCTGAACGGGACGTTGCCGACGGCGAGGTCAAAGGAATTGGTCTTGATGGGGGTGTCCGCGAAGGACTCGCTGCGGATCGTCGCGTCGGGGTACAGGCCTCGGGAAATTGAGGCTGTCAGCGGATCAAGCTCCACGCCGGTCATCCGGGCGCCTTCCGGGGCGAATCCGATGAATGTTCCAGCGCCGGATCCGGGTTCCAGCACCTCTCCCCCGGTGAAGCCGAGCCGGTCAACGGCGGACCAGATTTCCTTTACCAGGGCGGCGTCGGTGTAATACGCGTTCGTCGTGGTCCGCGACGCTGCGGCATACTCGCGCTCACTCAGGACGTCCTGCAGCTGGGCGCGCTCGGCCGCCCATTCGGCCTTATCGAACAGCTGAGGCACAGCTCCCCAGCTGGACCACCGCGCCAGGGAACGCTGCTCTCCCTCGGTGGCCGGCCTCTGCTGGTCCTCCAACTCCCGGACGATGCGGATTGCTTCAATGTTTGCAGCGAAGCGGGCTTTCTGTCCCGATGGCGCAAGGTCCGTCTGGGATGCTGGGCGGAACTGTCCAGCCGTCGCAACCGCTGCCGGCTCCGGCTGAGGTTCGGCCCCTAGCTTTCCTCGTCCTCCTGGGCCCCGTAGGTCGGCTCCATCTCCTCCGGCTCCGCGGGAAGGCTGGCGTAGATCATCTCCTGATACACCATCTCGCGTGCCCGCAGCTTGGCCATGTTCACCATCCCGATGAACTCCATTGGCTCTTCCTGGCCGCGCATGGGTATCAGCTCTGCGCTCAGAGCCACGATCGCTTCCTGGATCTCCCTGCCCAAAGTCGAAAAGTGCGTCTCGGGGTCCGCTATCTGCGCGAAGCTCTCCGGATCGTGATTCTTCATAGTTTCCATGGCGTGTCTGCCGTGCTCGTTCATTGACTACCTCTTCCGGTTCGGCCCACAAAGACTCCAGACTCAGCTGACCCTCAATGTGGTTCTTAGATTTCCTCGGTGCCATGTGCGCCGTCCCCCTCCGTTTGCCTCCACGCTAGCGAAGGCACCGAGGGATTAACAGCCGCACCACTACTCCTGCGGTACCTGCAGGCTCTTCCGCTGCCGTGCGAGCTCACGCACCACGGTGGCTTCACTGACCTCGATGGTCTTGGCGATGGCGCTGATCGTCCGCCTCTCGCCACGCATCCGGTGCGCGGTGGCTGCCTTGTCCGGCGTCATTTTGGTCGGTCGGCCGCCGACGCGGCCGCGGGCTTTCGCCGCTGCAAGGCCGGCCATGGTCCGTTCACGCAGCCGGTTCCGCTCGTACTCGGCGATGGCGGAGAAGAAGTGAAACATCAGCACGCCCTGGGACGTAGTGGTGTCCAGCCAGGTCTCCGTCAGTGACCGGAGGCCAATATGCCGGTCGGCCAGCGTCTTCACGATGCCGGCCAGGTCAGCCGTGTTTCTGCCGAGCCGGGATAAATCGTTGACCACCAGGATGTTCCCCGGCTGGAGGTGGTCCAGGCAGTCCTGCCACTGCGGCCGTTCCGCCGTCGCACCGGACGCGAAATCTGTCCAGATCCGGAAGCACCCGGCAGCGTTCAACGCATCCAACTGCAAGTCCACCGACTGCTCAGTAGTGCTCACTCGGGCGTAACCCATCAACGTAGCCAAACCAGTCCACCTCCGTCATTCAAAAACCGTCACCCACGGAGTTTTGACCAAGAGCGGCCCCGTAGTTTTCGTAGTCGAGTTCTGACACAGCCTAGCACTGGCAAAACCGATTTTTGGGATGTCATTTTCAATACTCGTCTGCACGAATGTCAGTACTCGCCTGCACAAACCGCTGCACATCCCCTGAACGGTCAAATAACGTGCACTGTGCGAGTGCGTGCGGCGATGCTTATCAGGGGTGTCCTTTCGCTATTCAGATCCCATTCAAACTTCCATGGTGCCCATGTGAATACTGGCTTCCAAGGGAGCCACCTGTCGTGCGCTTCAGAGCCACCTGCCCAGATCACGGATCGTGTCGTTCAGAGCCACGATTGGCGTGGTTGAGAGCCACCTGA
>NZ_JBVAYY010000020.1:0-55781 GCF_055412885.1 Pseudarthrobacter leeuwenhoeki
GCTCGAGGGTTTCGAGGCCGCGATGATCCTGGATGTGCGCAACCGCACCGAGCACACTGCCGGGAACATCCCGGGCTCCCACCAGCTCAGCGGCGGCCGTGTGATGTGGAACCTGGACGAGCTCCCGGCCGAGGGCACCATCGTGAGCTACTGCCAGAGCGGGGTCCGGAACTCCGTCGCGGCCAGCGCGCTGCGCCGCGCCGGCTACGACGTCGTCGAACTCGACGGCAGCTACAACGCCTGGACCGCCTACCAGCAGGCACGCGAAAGCATCCCCGCGAACTGACCCGCACCACCGGCACCTAACCGACCGACACCCTGTGGCGGCGGCCCTGAACACCAGGGCCGCCGCCACACTTCGTCCCAACCACGTGGAGCACCATGAACTCCGGCAACACCAACTCGCTGCAGCAGCCGCATCGTCGCACCGGAATCACGCTGGGCCTGCGGCAGAACCTGGCCCAGTTCATGCTCCTCGTTGCCGTCAACGCACTCGTCGGCGGCACCCTGGGCCAGGAACGCACCGTCCTCCCGCTGCTGGCCGGGCAGGTCTTTCACCTCGACCTCTACACGTCCGCGCTGACCTACATCCTTGCCTTTGGCCTCGCCAAGGCCGTTACCAACTACTTCGCCGGCACCCTCTCGGACCGCTACGGCCGGAAACCCGTCCTGGTGGCCGGTTGGGTCATCGCCCTGCCCGTCCCGCTGATGCTGATCTTCGGTCCGAGCTGGGGCTGGATCGTCGCGGCCAACGTGATCCTGGGCATCAGCCAGGGCCTCACATGGTCCACCACCGTCATGATGAAAATGGACCTCGTCGGCCCGGAGCGCCGCGGCTTCGCCATGGGCCTGAATGAAGCGGCCGGCTACCTCGGCGTCGCCGGCACCGCCCTGGCCACCGGCTACATCGCCGCCACCTACGGCCTGCGGCCCGGCCCGTTCCTGCTTGGCGCCGCCTACATCGCACTGGGACTCGGCCTCTCGGTCTTCGCCGTGAAGGAAACCCGGGGCCACGCGAAACTTGAAGCAGCCAACCACACGTCCGCCCACGCCAACGCCCACGGGCAACTGAGCAACCGGGAAATCTTTACCCTCACCAGCTTCCGGGACAAGTCACTGTCGTCCGTCAGCCAGGCCGGGATGGTCAACAACCTCAACGACGGCCTTGCCTGGGGACTCTTCCCCGTCCTGTTTGCCGCCGCCGGACTGACCATCGAAAAGATCGGCATCCTGGCCGCCGTCTATCCCGCCGTCTGGGGTGCCGCGCAGCTCGTCACCGGAGCACTGTCCGACAAATACGGACGGAAATGGCTGATCGTCGGCGGCATGCTCCTCCAGGCCGCCGCCCTGGCGATGATCGCCGTCGGCCAGGACTTCGGGATCTGGCTGGCCGCCGCCGTCCTCCTTGGCCTCGGCACGGCCATGGTGTACCCGACCCTGCTTGCCGCCATCGGCGACGTCGCGCACCCGGAATGGCGTGCGCGCTCGGTGGGCATCTACCGGCTGTGGCGCGACGGCGGCTTCGCTGTCGGCGCGCTGCTCTCCGGTCTCATCGCCGACGCGTACGGCATTCCGGCTGCCGTCAGCGTTGTCGCCGGACTCACAGCCCTGTCAGGTCTCCTTGTGGCCGTCCGCATGCGCGGAACCGACCACCACTCCGCCGGCGCCTGAGGCCGCACCGAAAAACGGGGCGCTGCTGTCGCCCATCCGATCCACCGGAATTGAAACCGGGTTCACACCGGTCCGGCGGCGACGCGGTTGCGTGGGACTCTGCCCCGGCTGCGATTCCGTGCATAGGTGCGGGAACGTTCGCTGGAGAGGGCGATGATGAGGAGGATGTCCAGCGAGAGGCCCAGAAGGTTTGTCTCGAAGTCAATTCCTGGGCCGCCACTGAGTGCGCTGGCGGCCTGAATAAGGATGGCGTCCGCGCTGAGAAGCATGGCCAGAACCCTGGTGCGGTTTCCGCCCCGAAGAACGCCCAGGCCAGAAGGACCTCCCCGACGCCGAACGCCGCGATGAACGTCGCAGCGGCCGGCAACAACTGACCGGCCGGTTCTGCGGCCTCGGCGGCATTGCCGCCCACCTGCAGTGAGGCGGCCAGGATGAGGGCAGCGATGCCGCGAAAAAACACGAGAACGCCGCCGAACAGGGTCGGGGCAGGGCGCTTGTTCCGGCCATCCGTCCGCACACGGCGCGGCCGGGCAGCGCCCACCCCGGCGGGCAGCGCCGGAAACGGATGTGATGCCGTTTGCCCGGGCTCCCGTCGACCTCCTGCTGATACGCAAAGTCCTGCTGGCGGGCAAAGATGAACAGCGGGCTGACCGGCGCCTCGTCGTAGCTTCGCCGCGTCAGGGTCGAGACGATGATCCGTCGGCTGCCCGCCAGGTCGACCTCGTCGGCCTGGGTTCAGCCCGCCCGCCGCATGGCGGCCTGGACCTGATCCTCGCTGGCGAGAAGGGCCATGTTGACCGGGTCGCCCAGCAGGCCGTCGCTGGTCCGGGCCCGGCCAATGAAGTAATCCGGAAGATAGATTCTGGTCAGAATCCGATGAACCCGGGGCAGTACCAGGTACGCCAGGGCGGCCCAGAACACTATCGAGAACCAGGCTCTGTCCCACCGCAGGCCCTCCTCAAGAAGCAGCGTGGCCAGCCAGATGGCGGCCACGCCACTGAAGACAAACAAACCCGTGTCCAGGACGGTAGCCGTGTTATCCGTCTTACCCGGAAGCCTGCCCCGGCGCCGGCTTCTCACAAGCGTTTGGCGTCGTCCCCGGGCCCCGCGGGGCAACCGTGACGGAGGAGACGCGCTTGAGTCCGGGATGCAGGTGGTCACCGCCGTTCACGACGCCGGTCTGCCACCACAGTTTCAACCCCTCCGGTGCCACTTCCAGGCAGGCCAGGTTGTTGTCGAACCAGGGGCCCTTGACGCCGGACCAGCGAAACGGCGGGTCCGGGACCTTTGCCGAGCGCGCCACCAGGGCGCCTACCGGGGTGGCCAGGCCGTAGGACATGATGGCCGCGAAGGACCTCAACAGCCGGGGGAGCGGGTTGCGGATGGGGGAGCAGACGGCCTGAACGATCCGGCTGCCGGAGGAGCGGTCGACCTCTGAAACGTAGGAGTAGTGGACGTCTCCGGAGAGAAAAGCGATGGTTTCCGGTGCCGGGCCCCGCCTGCCGTCGGCGACCTCAGTCACCATGGCCGCCATTTCCTGGAAGCTGTTCTGGAAGGCGCCCCAGTGTTCAAGGTCCACCGCCTGGCGCAGCTTTTCGCCGGCACGGGCGGCAGGTTTCCCCCACGCACCCCGGGAAATTGCCTCATTCCAGGACTCGACGTAGTGCAGTCCCATCGGCAGCAGGAAAGGCAGCGACGTCGCCACCAGCAGGTGGCGGAAACCGCCGCGCATCCGTCCGTCGAGCCAGGCCATTTCCACCGTGTCCAGCAGGGCGCGGCTGTCCGGCGCCAGGTTCCGGGCCGCCCGGGAATCCACCACAATCAGCCGCGTGTCCCCGAAGTCCCGGCAGTAGCTCCACCGGTACGATCCCGGGTCCTGATCGGCCTGGTCCGCGAACCTGTCCAGCTCGGCGCTCACATCGATCTCGTCCTCGTCCGCGTGCCCGGCGATCAGCTGCCAGATGGCGTCCCCGGCCCGTTCCTGCGGCGACAGGTTCCCCAGATGCTGATAGACCCAGTACGAGGCCAGCCCCGCGACAATCCGCCCGTGCCACCAGGGCGTGGCCTCCATATTTCTTTTCCAGCTGAGGGAGGTGTTCCAGTCGTCGCGGATGTCATGATCATCGAAAATCATGGCGCTGGGCAGGGTGGACAACAGCCACCTGTTCGCGGGGTCTGACCAGGCCAGATTGTAGAGGTGGGCGTATTCCTCGTAGTCCTTGAGCTCCTGGCCGGGCGGGGCATCGATGTCCCGCCGGGCGCGGATGAACTCCTGCATCTGCTCGCTGGTCACGTCGGCGTACACCTGGTCGCCGAGGAAAGCCACCAGATCCGGCCACGGCAGGTCACCCCCGGAGGCCATCTTTAGTGCGTAGGCGCGCAGTGAGTCGACGCCGTGGCTCCGGTTGCCGGACTCATCGTGCGGCACACTGGTCCGGCAGGAGCCGAAGGCCATCCGCAGCGGCTTGCCGGTCCGCAGGGTCGCGACCATGGACGGCGGGAACTCCGATGACGGATCGGGCCAGACCTGGCTCCCGTTGATGTCGAGGGCGTAGGGCGTGACCGTTCCAGGCTCCAGTCCGTCCAGTTCCACCAGCGCGTAGTGGTGGCCATGAACCGCGAAGGTACGGGCCACCCACTGGCGTCCACCCGCGCGGACGGAGACCCGGGCAGCAGACCCGGTCTCCACCCAGACGCTCGCCGAGGTCTCATCCACGTACCGCATCATCGGGCCAAGCACGAGGTCTGGGGTAGTCATGACTCAGTTCTACCTGCTCCGCGCGGGTGCGGCCAATCTTGGCGGCAAATGATCCGGCAGAGCGGCCTGCGTGGCGCTCTGGTGCAGGGCCGGCCGCACCTGTTGTCCCGGAGCCTGATGTCAGTCCCGTGGGGCCATGGCGTAGCTGGCGGTGGCGTAGGCCAGGGCCGCGGACATTTCCTTGAGCAGGTCCGCGTTGGTGTTGCTGATGGTGTCGCAGGCTTTGTGGTAGCAGGAATCGAGGTCCTTGCCAGCCGCCCCGCCGTAGGCTTGCATCTGGGCTTTGGTCTTGGACTCCACGTCCCCGGTGAACAGCCCGCCGCCGGGAATGCCGGCCCGCAGGAACGGTTCGTAATCGGAACCGCCGTCAAAGGGCGTGGTTTCCGCCGGCAGCGTGTTCTCCTCGAAGAACCGGAAAAGGACGTCCTCGACCTCCCGGGAGCCCTTCGGCCCGGCCTCCTTGAAATCCGATCCGTCGCCATCGTGAATGGACCGCACTCCGTTCGGCGAGGCTGCCATGTCCACATTCAGGTAAAGCGCCGTCCGGCGGACTTCGGCCGCGCTCAGCTCGTCAACGTAATGCCGCGAACCGTCGAGATCATCCTCCTCTGCTCCCCAGAACGCGAACCGGACCCGGTTCGCCGGCTCGATCCCGGTCTCCTTCATCCACCGGGCGGTCTCCAGCAGAGCCGCGACGCCGCTGGCATTGTCGTTGATTCCCGGACCATCCTCCACGGAGTCCAAGTGGCCACCCACAACGACGGTATTCTCGGCACTGCCCTCCGTGTCAGCGAGAATGTTGAAGGTCTTCACCCGCTTGTCACCGATCCGGTGGGTAAACTCCTGACGTACCGGGGTGTACCCGGCAGCGCGCAGCTGGTCCTCGACGTAGCGGGCGGATTCCTCGTAGCCGGAGGTGCCCGAAGCGCGGTTGCCGTCATTGTCATCAGCGACGCGCTGCAGCGCCTCCATGTGCTCCACCATGCCCCTGCCTTTGAAATCCTCCAGCACCGCGCGGGCGTCAACCGCACCCGCGGGCCCCGACCGCGGAGCAGCAACCCCGGGGTCGGGGGACTTTGTGGTGCTCGTGGGGTCGTTGGCCACGTTGTTGGGCGGGAAACCTGGCGGAGATCCGGCCGCGGATTCGGAAGTACAGGCGGTCGCCGACAGGAGCAACACAGCCACGATGGAAGGAAGTATGTGCTTTCGCAGAGTCAACATGCTTGGAAACCCGTCATTAGTCGGTCGCAGCCCGGAGTATCAAAACGCCCGCCACTGACGTCCGGTAAGCCGCGGCCACCATTGCATCCGCGAATGCCGACTATCAGTTTCACCTATTCTTGTGGATCCGGCTGTATCTTCAATGGCGGCTGCCTGTGAAAATGCTGTGCGAATCGCTGAACATCGCTGCCCGGCGCAATGGACGAACGATGGGTTCGCCCCCAGCGGATTGTTCCGCGGCGTCACGGGCAGGGCGGCTAGACTGGCATGCATCATGGATGACCCTCCCTCACATATGCCCTCGCCCCTCAACTTCCTGACCGGATTGCCGGCCAATGCTGGAGAGGGGCGCCCGAATGTATGAATGGATCATGATCGGCGTCGGCCTCGTCCTGACGGTCGGCACGGGGATGTTCGTTGCCTCCGAGTTCGCCCTCGTCAACCTGGACCGCAACGACCTCGAAGCCCGGCAGGCGCGCGGTGAGAAGCGGCTGACGCCGACTATCAAGGCCCTCAAGATCACGTCGACGCACCTCTCCGGCGCGCAACTCGGCATCACCTTGACCACCCTGCTCACCGGGTACACGTTTGAGCCGGCCATCAGCAAACTGCTCAGCGGACCGTTGACAAGCGCCGGTCTCCCCGAGGCAGTTGTCCCCGGGGTGGGCGCCGTCGTCGGCATCTTCCTGGCCACGATTTTCTCCATGGTGATTGGCGAACTCGTCCCCAAGAACTTCGCCCTGGCGCTGCCGCTGGCCACGGCAAAAGTGGTGGTTCCGTTCCAGACGCTGTTCACCACGGTCTTCAAGCCCGTGATTGTGCTGTTCAACAACACGGCCAATTCCATCATCAGATCGGTCGGCATAGAACCCAAGGAAGAGCTCTCCGGCGCACGCAGTGCCGAGGAATTGAGCTCCCTGGTCCGCCGCTCCGCGCTGGAAGGCGTCCTCGATCTGGACCATGCGGCGCTGCTCCACAGGACGCTGCGGTTCTCCGACCACAGCGCCGCCGACGTGATGACCCCGCGGGTGCGGATGGCGACGATCGGAACCGACGACACGGCCGAGCAGATCGTCAGCCGGGCCACCGCGACCGGCTACTCGCGGTTCCCCGTGATCGGGCGGGACCGGGACGACGTCATCGGTGTGCTGCACGTCAAACAAGCCTTCGCGGTGGCCCTCGACGACCGATCGGGAGTCTCGGCGTCCGGCCTTATGCTCGAGCCGCTGCGCGTGCCTGAATCCATGGGCGTCGACACCCTCCTGGGTCTCCTGCGCCGGCAGGGCCTGCAGGTGGCGATCGTCTCGGACGAACATGGCGGCACGGCCGGAATCGTCACGCTCGAGGACCTGGTGGAGGAAATTGTCGGGGAACTCGAAGACGAGCACGACCGTGCCCGCACCGGCGTCGTGCGGACGGGCCTTTCGCTGACTTTTGATGCTGCACTGCGGCCGGATGAACTCCTGGACCGGACCGGCATCACCGTCCCGGACGGCGAGGAGTACGACACGATGGCCGGGTTCGTGACGGACCGGCTGGACCGGATCCCCGAGCTGGGTGACGAGGTGGCCATCGACGGCGGGACGCTGCGGGTGGAACGCGTGGTGGGGACCTACGTCGAGCGGCTCCGGTTCACCCCCGATGAATCCGCGGAACTCCCGCAGAGCGCCCATGACCGGATCATCGACAATCTTACGAAGGAGCTGGCCCATGAGTGAATATCTGCCAGGCATCATCTGGCTCGTCGTCCTGCTCGCCGTTAATGCCTTCTTTGTCGGTGCTGAATTCGCCGTTATCTCCGCCCGGCGTTCGCAGATCGAACCGAAGGCCGAGGCCGGAAGCAAGGCCGCGAAGACCACCCTTTGGGCGATGGAGCACGCCACCCTGATGCTGGCGACCAGCCAGCTTGGCATCACAGTGTGTTCCCTGGTCATCCTGAACGTCTCGGAACCGGCGATTCACCACCTGCTGGAAATCCCCCTTGGCCTGACCTCGCTGTCGGCCGAGACCATCGGCATCGTCGCGTTCGTCGTCGCCCTGCTGCTGGTGACCTTCCTGCACGTGGTGTTCGGCGAAATGGTGCCAAAGAACATTTCCTTCTCCGTTCCGACCCGCGCGGCGCTCCTCCTGGCCCCGCCGCTGGTGCTGGTGGCCCGGATCTTCAAACCGGTCATCTGGACCCTGAACGGCATCGCCAACTCGATTCTGCGGCTCTTCAAAGTCGAGCCCAAGGACGAGGCCACCAGTGCCTTCACGCTGGACGAGGTGGCGAACATCGTGGAGCAGTCCACCCGGGACGGGGTGCTGACGGACACCAGCGGGACCCTGACCGCGGCCTTCGAGTTCACGGCCAAGACGGTCGCCGACGTGGAAGTGCCGATCGCTGAGATGGTGCTGCTGCCCTCGTCCGCCACCCCGGCGGACATCCAGCGGGCGGTCGCGGCGCACGGCTACTCCCGTTACATCCTTACGGACGGCGACGGCGCCCCCGCCGGCTACCTGCACCTCAAGGATGTTATGGACCTCACGACGCCGGCCGCGTTCCGCGAGGCGGTCCCCGCCAAACGGATCCGGAAGCTGGCGTCGGCGTTCAGCGGCAGCGAGCTTGAGGACGCCCTGGCCGTGATGCGCCGCACGGGAGCCCACGTTGCCCGGGTATTTGACACCCACGGCACAACAACAGGTGTGCTGTTCCTCGAGGACATCATTGAGGAACTTGTGGGCGAGGTGCAGGATGCCACCAGTGCATAAACTCCTCAGACCATTTGAATCACCGGACCGAACCGGCCGCCAGGGCCGCATCCCTCACGGAAGTTGAGCAACATGAGCGTTTCTCCCCTTATCTGGGCAATCACCATTGCCACCATCCTGGCCTTGCTGGCCTTCGACTACTTCTTCCACATCCGCAAGGCCCATGTGCCCACGCTCAAGGAAGCGGCCGCGTGGTCGTCCCTCTACGTGGGCCTGGCGGTCGTTTTCGGTGTCCTGGTGTGGATTTTCGGCGGCACCGCGATGGGGTCGGAATACTTCGCCGGCTACATCACGGAGAAGGCCCTCTCCGTCGACAACCTGTTTGTCTTCCTGATCATCATCGCGAGTTTCCGGGTGCCCCGCGAGGACCAGCAAAAGGTGCTGCTCTTCGGCATCGTCTTCTCGCTGATTGCCCGCACCGGGTTCATCCTGCTCGGGGCCGCGCTCATCAATTCGTTCGCGTGGGTGTTCTACATTTTCGGACTGATTTTGCTGATCACCGCGGGCAACCTGCTCCGGCCGGACGCCCACGGCGAGGACGAGGCCGATAATTTCATCATCCGCATCGCCAGGAAGCTCTTCCACACCACGGAACACTATGACGGGGACAAGCTCTTCACCGTCCAGAATGGCAAGCGGGCACTGACGCCGATGCTGCTGGTCATGGTGGCGATCGGGGGAACCGACATTCTGTTTGCCCTGGACTCAATCCCGGCAATCTTCGGCCTGACCCAGAACGTGTACATCGTCTTCACGGCCACGGCGTTTTCCCTGATGGGCCTGCGCCAGCTGTACTTCCTGATCGACGGGCTCCTGGACCGCCTCATCTACCTCGCGTACGGTCTGGCGGTCATCCTTGCCTTCATCGGCGTTAAGCTGGTGCTCCACGCCCTGCATGAGAACAACCTGCCGTTCATCAACGACGGCCAGCCGGTTCCCGTCATAGAGATCAGTACGGCCACCTCCCTGACCGTCATCGTCGGGGTGCTTATCCTGACGGTCGTCGCGTCGCTGCTGAGCAAGGCCGGCAAAGCCCAGACCTCCATCAACAATGCGCGCCGCCACGCAGTTAATTACCTCGACCTGGAATACACCGCTGACTCGTCCGAACGTGAGCGGATGTACCGGTTGCTGACCGATGAAGAGTCCCAGATTCTGGCCATGGATCCGAAGTACCGCAACAAGGCCAAGGACATTGACAAGATCCGGGCGCTGGTCGCGGAAGCGCACCGGCAGCACGAGGAATATCTCGCGCGTTAGGTGCCGGTCCGGCGGGGTTGCGGTCCGTGCGAAGTCAGTCGGGGGCGCCGGGGAACTGTTCCCCGGCCGGCCCTCCGCCGGCGCTGGTGATGGCGGCCTGCAGCCGGGCCAGCACCTCGGCAGGCTGCCCGTCGGCAGGAATGACGGCAAACCCGGGGAATTCCGGGAGTGAGTGATAGGCCTCGTCTAACGACTCCAGGTCCTCGAGCCGCTCGGAGTCGGTGCCTCGCGCGAGGACCCGTGCGTGCGCCACGTGCGGGTCAATGTCGAGGTAGATGAGGAGATCGGGCCGGGGGAGCGCGCGGATGAGGAACGGAAGGACGCGGCCCCGGGGCAGTCCGTGTATCCGCCGCAGCGCGAGCTGGCAATGCAGGTCCCGGTCCATGACCACCAGGCCGTGAAATCGCCTCGCGCGGCGGTGTGAATTCAGAACGTTGAACGTCCGGACTGCAGTTTCAAGAATGTCCGCCAGCCGCGGGGGCAGGTGGAGCCCGAGTCTGGCACTGATCAGGGACAACTGTCGGCGACCGGCATAGTTGCCGAGAAACAGGGCGCCGTCCCCCGCGCTGCGGGCGGCATCAAGCAGGGCGCGTGCCGCCGTCGTTTTTCCGGAACCGTCAATTCCGGTGAGCACGATCAGCAAGCAGTCTCCTTTGGCGGTCGAAGGGTGTTGGGCCCCTACCCACTCCAACGAATGGAAGCGCGGCTGGGTCCCCGGGCTGGGGCGGGTCCGCGGTGCCGCGGTCAGAGATTGTGGGCCAGCAGTTCGAGCCCGATGACCACCAGGCTCAACACTACTTCGGCGAACATGATGAGGGCTTTGTGGCGGAACGGCAGGTCGAGCCGCCGGATCGCGAGGTAGCCGATGACGAGGAGCGTGACCACGAGTATGACGGTTGCCCATTGCAGCGCCACCGCTGTCGACCAGAGGCCGAGGCCGGCCGCCGTGAGGAGCAGGAGCGGAGTCACCAGGACGCTGAGGGACCCGGTGCTGACGGCGATCATGTGGTGCAGTTCGTGACCGCTGGGGAGCTGCGCGTGGACTGTCAGGTGGCTCAGCAGATCGGCGACGAAGATCCCGAGCAGGGAACCGATGACCACGATGCTGAGGGTCACGGCCGCGGCAGCGGGCGTCGTCTCGTCTGCGTGGCTCCGCAGGGCCAGCACTACAGCCAGGCAGGTGAAGCTGATGTAGACGCGCTCCTTGAGGCTCGCCGCGCGATGGGCGGCGGACAGTTCACGCCGCCCATCCGGTTCGGGTGCATTCATCAGGGGGTTCTCTCTGCGCGCGGGACGGGATCGTCAGGTGCCGGGAGCCCGGTACCCGACCTCCGCGGCCATCCGCAGGGCGTCCAGCGTTTCGTCGACTGTCAGCAGCACCGTTGTTTCCAGTGAACTCAGTGCTCCGCCTCCCGTGATTGCCAGCGCCACGGCGGCCATGGATACGTTGTCCGGTGCTTCCCACAGGTTGTAACCGTCGTGGGTACCGAAGGCGTACCAGAAGCCGTGGAGTTTTCCCCCGACCGATTCGATATAGGCCTGGGCGGCCTTGCCACGGTCTTCGGGGTTCCTGATCATCCTGGCCCAGGTCTCAGGGGTATAACTGAACTTCGACAGATAGAGCGGCATTGTCTTTCCCTTTCGCTGGCTTGCGGGAGTGCGGATTACCCAAGAATGGCAGTCCGCTGCCGGGCCAGCAATGGCAGGCGGCGGTCAGGGAGGTGGCGTGCGCCGTGCCCATCAGGTGCCGGGGCTCTCCAGGTGTTGAATCAGCGCGTTGAGGATCGGCAGTTGGCCGCCGACCAGCCTGGTGCGGGCGTCCTCCACCCCGGTCCACCTGGCGTCGTCGATCTCGGGGTAATTGCGGACGGTGCCGGATCCCTTCGGCCATTCCAGGGCGAAGGTGTTGCTCACTATCCGTTCGGGAGCGAAATCGGATTCGGCTGTGAAGACCGTGATGACCTTTCCCGAGGGTTGCCGGAAGGCACCGAGTTCGTAGTAGTCGGCGGAGGGTGCAGGAGTCCCCATTTCTTCGGCGAACTCGCGTTCTGCGGCGGCCAGCGGGTCCTCGTCGTGAAGGTATTCGCCCTTGGGAATCGACCAGGCGCGGGCATCCTTGCGCGCCCAGAACGGTCCGCCCATATGGGCTATCCACACCTCCGCTCCTGATCCAACGCCCCGGCGGTACAGCAGAATGCCTGCGCTCCGAACTGTCATTGCCCGCCTCCTGTCCGGGGTGGCCCGGGATCCTGGTCCCGTCGTCCGTCGGCGCCGCCGGCCGGGAGGAACTGGCGGTTCCGGATCCGTGATTCGCCGAATTCGATGGCCAGCGGCTCAATGTCCCACGGCCCCCGGCCCCTCGACTTGGGGCGGCCGACAGCAATGTGGGGTGTCCAGCGGGGGTACCGGAAACCGAGGGCGCGTGAGCCGAGGATGAAGTCATCGACATTGTCCACCAGCAACTCATCCAACAGCTCATGCAGCGCCTTCACGAGGGAGACCTGGTAGTCCCTCACATGCTGGGGCACCTCCACTTCCAGCCCGCTCACGCGCCCGCCGCCCAGCAGGACCAGCCGATCGGACGTCCCGGAGAAGCCTCCCAGAACGGGCAGCCCCTCCAACCAGGCGACCGCCGTGCTGGCTGCCTCCCCGTCGGTCGTGATGCCCCTGGTCCAATCCGCGATGTCCCGGGCGAATTCCGCCAGGACGCCGATGTGCAGCAGGGTCAGGTGCAGTCCCCGTTGCCTGCGCAGTGCATCGACCTGGCTGCCCAGTTCCTCGTACTCAGAGGGCCCGGAGCCGATGGTGAGTACCGGCACCTCAACCGTGATGCGCGGCGGCGTTTGCATTCGAAGCCCTCCCGTCCGCCGTGGCTGCTGGCTCTCGGTGCCATTATCCTCCCGGGCAGCAGTCGGCGCCTCGATTCAGGAAAAGGGCGCCGTTCGGTGTGCGACATGACCCGCCGCGAACCGGCACCAGGCACACCAGCCACTCCGGCCACCCGCCGGGCGCGTCCGCCGCCCCGCCGCCCAGGCCAAAAGAGGGGCCAGTCGTCTCAAGGTCAGAAGGCCAAGGGGCCGACGACGGCTGGGGGGAGGGATCTTTGATATCCACCAGAAAGTTTGGGCCGGAGGGATTCATCCTTTCCGGGTGACGGCACCCTGCCGAGGCCGCCGTAGCGTTGGGGGTACCCCGGGGAACGGACCAGGCCCCGCGGCGTTTCGCCTGAGCAGGACGGGCTGCCGGTGACGGCGGCGCGCCATGACTCCTACATCTCGCGGTCTTCCTCGTCACGAATGTGCTGACGAGCATGTCGACCGCGGAGGCATCATGCTGGCATCGCTCTCATCAATCTTCATCGGTATGGCCACGTCCAGCACGGTGCTCGCGCCCGAGCAGCAGCAGCAGGTCTCGCAGAGCCTGAAACAGGACGCGCAGGTGATGAGCGATGAGCAGCTGGTGGGCCTCCTCGCCGGCCAATCGGAGGAAGTCTCGAGCGAGATCATCCGCATCAACACGGAGGCACGGCCCCTGCCGCTTCAGGTCGCGCTGGTGGTTCCGATACTGGACGGTCTCGCCGGGCTGTTCACGTCCTTCCGCATGATGCGGCTTCCAGATCCTCAGCCCTCTGGTGCCGGGGACGGCGCGATCCTTGGTTGAGTTTTGCAGGTCGCCTTTCTTGCCCGGGAATTCACCCTCAACGGATGAGGAATTCTCTGCGGGCAAGGGAAGAGAATGTTTATACCTGCTCGTGGTCAGGCTGCCAGGTGAGGATCCAGACCTGTCGTTAGATCCATTCCCGCCCCAGGCTGCGTCAAAGTACGAAGCCACATTTATTGAAAGTAAGGAGGCCAAATGAGTTTCTGGGATAATTTCTGGGAAGTTTTCTGATGGTTCATTTATGTGTACGCGTTCTTCGCATTCCTGTTCGCGTTATTCGTCATCATTGGGGACATTTTTAGCGACCGGGAGCTGAACGGCTGGTTGAAGGCCGTCTGGATCGTTTTCCTGGCCTTCCTGCCCATCCCGGGCGTGCTGGTGTACCTGATTGCCCGCGGTAAGGGCATGACCGAGAGGGCGAGGGAACCGGCCCGCCAGAACCAGGAAGCCTCCGAGGCGTACATCCGCCAGGCGGCCACGGCCAGCCCGACCGAGGAGATTGCCAAAGCCAAGGCCCTTCTGGATGCCGGAACCATCAGCCCTGACGAGTTCGAGAAGACTAAGCGCAGCGTCCTGGTCTGACGACAGGCGGTCTGGCGTCCAGCTCTGAACGGTACCGAAAGGTCCCGTTCGGAGCTAGACGACGGTGTAGCCGAGAATGACCACGCCGATCGTCAATGTTGCGATTGCCGCGATCCTCTGGCCGTTTCGCTGCATCCAGGTGGAGAGGGCGGTCAGCGGCACTTCGGCCCGCTCCGGGGAGTGCATCCAGACGGCGATCGGCACGACGACTGCTGTCTGGATGACCGCCGCATAGGCGAGGACGAGCAGGGTTCCCTGGAGCAACGGCGGCTCCCGGACGCTGATGAGTGCCCCGGCTGTGACAGCGAGCAGGAGGGCCTTGGGGCGCAAATTCAGCCCCAGGCCCAGGACCACGAATTCCCACGGGCGCGCGGAATGGAACCTCGTCTTCATTTTGCCCAGTACAGCGCCGTCACCCTGGCTTTTATGACTGAAAAGGTACAGCGCGTAGGCAATCAGGAAGAAGCCGGTCAACAGTCCGAGCCATGCCAGGACTTCGTCCTGGTTCACTCGCTTGACCGGCAGGAACTGCAGCCCGACAGCCGAGAAGCTGACCACAACGAATGATCCGGCAACGCTGCCAACCAGGAAGGGCAGTGCGCCGCGGCGTGGATCGGGGGAGAGCAGGATCATGATGGTGATGCTCACGGGCACGGTGCTGATCGCCCCTGCCAGGGCGAGCAGCACCAGGCTGGGGACGACGCTCAGCATGCAGTCACTTGGCCCGGGGAATTGACCGACGGCATGTTCATGCCTTCGGTGTGCGGCCGGGGCCCGGGTTGTCGGGTCGCCGCCGTGCCCGGCGGGCGCGGATCGCGTCGTCTTCTTGCTTGATGAGCGCCTCAAGGTCCTTTTTGTCTCCGGTCATGGGCCGCCACCAGGCGATGGCGGGGTCGGAGTCGAGGAGGATCGTGCGGGCAAGGAGGGTGAGGGGCACTGCGAGGATGGCGCCGACAGGTCCCAGGATGAAGGCCCAGAACAGCACGGAACTGAATGTTATTGTTTCGCTGAGAGCCACCGCATTACCGACGTACTTGGGCTGGATGATGGACTGGATGACAGTGTTGATCCCGCCATAGATAACGATGACAGCGACGACGGTCGGCCATCCGCCGGTGAGGAATCCGAAGAATAAAGGCGGAATGATCGCGATGAAGTAGCCGATGTTCGGAATGTAGCTGCAAATGAAGGAGAGCAGCCCCCACAGCAGGGCCCCCGGGATCTGAAGTATGACGAGGATGAGCCAGTTGAAGAGGCCCTGGGCTATTCCGAGGACGGTGGTGGCGATCATGTACCGGCGGACGCCGCCGCCAAAGCCGTTGAAGGCGGTTACCAGGTCCGGCCGGCGGTAGTTCAGATGGGTCAGCAAAGCCGGCACGCGCGAGCCGTCGACCGCCATGAGGATCAGCATCGTCAGAATCACTACGAGGCTGCCCGCAATGCTCGTGATGTTGCCCAGGACTCCGCCGAGGAATCCGATGAGGCGGCCGGGAGTGAACCCCTCCAGGACTGCCTGCGTTTGCTCGGGGCCGAAGCCCACTGATTCGAGGAGCTGGGTGATAGAGGCACCCAGTTGGGCGAGTTGGGGAGCATATTGCGGCAATAGTGCGGAGAACTGGGCCAGAGAGGCAACCAGCACAGCGGCGAAGCCCGTCAGCAGGGCGAAGACCGCCGCGATGGTCGATCCAGTGGCGAGTCCCCGGGGCACTCCGTGCCCTTGCATCCAGCGCCGCAGTGGATGAACGCAGAGCGTCAACACAAAAGCAAAGAACACGGGGATGACAATCCCTCGCATCGCGGCAAGGCCGAATGCTACGACCGCTGCGCAGGCCAGGGTGAGCAGGATAACGGCGGAACGGGGGAGGGCGGGGCGTGGAAATGAATCCGCTGGTACCGGCTCCATGGGGCTCTCCTTTGTTCGGATCGGACACTGTCAGAAGTCGCGGCAGCCTCTTAGCGGTGACTGCGTACGCTCGGAACCCGGCCGGGCGGCTGGGTGGGTTCGCGGGAATTCTTTCTCGGACACCGAACCGCCGTTCATGAGCGCAAGCCAACCTCGGCGGCGGCCACGTCGACGGACGTGTCAGCGCATGACCCTGGTCTTGATCCTTTGGAACTCGTCAGGGCTGATGGTTCCGGAGTCCAGCAGGGCCTTCGCTTTGGAAATCTCTTCGGTTGGGCTCGCGGCGGCCACCTGGCGGATGTACGAATCGGCGTACTCCTGGTCACTGCGGGCCCGTTCCATGGACCGCTCGGTCATTCCCTTGCCGCGGGCAATCATGTACACCAGCAGCGTCAGGAACGGCACGAAGGCCAGGAAGATTGCATACACAATAAAGAACCACCAGAAGATATCCCAGAAGTTTTCCCAGAGATTCATTTGGCTTCCCTACTTTCGATTGATGCGGCGCTGCGTGTGCTAAGTCATAGTTGGAAATGGCGCAAGCGGCAGGAGAGTCGTCCGACTCGGCGAGCGTGGCGTCGCCGTAGGTCGTGAACACTCGATCCCGTGACACGCGGACCTGCTCCGTCGTGGCGCCCCGTAGGGCGCCCCTGAGCGCCCGCGGCACCGAGTGCTAACCATCGTGCGAGGTCTGTTTGTGGTCTTGACATTGGAGCCCCCTCTCAGGTGGGCTTCGCCTGGCAGCCCAATCACTGGCAGGTAAGACCATCGTTAGCCCAGTGCCGGGCGCACGGATCACCCGCCGTGGGTGATATCGGGCGCCTGTGAGTCACGTATCCAACAGGTGCCATCTGATGCGCTTCCCGCGCCCGGGAAGCGGGCGGAATCGGGGCCGAGGACTGTTCCTGCGAGGGGAAAGTTGTGTCATGATGCGGTCATGCGCTTCAAAGAACTGTTGAAATCACCGGCATTCTGGAAGCTTCGAGTGTGTTTGCGTCCGCTCGCCCACGGCACGGGCCGGCCGTGAAAACCGCACCGGGCCAGGCGCACAAGGAGTCAATCGCCCGCGCCCAGGCAGCTGGGCGGGACGCGCGGACGTCGTTGCCCCGCCGCGACTTCGCTGCCCTCACGTTGCCGGAGCGGGACCCCATCGGAATCCTGGAAGGTCAGCATGCTACCCGTCTTGCTGACCTCATTCCGGTGCGAGTGGGGCGGATGCTGCAAACACCGTTTTCCTTCTACCGCGGCGCCGCAGCCGTCATGGCACATGATTTGGCCGATTTACCGGTCACCGGCCACACACTCATAGCAAGCGGCGACGCGCACCTGGCGAATTTCGGTCTCTTCGCGAGCCCCGAAAGACGGCTGATCTTCGACCTCAACGACTTTGACGAAGCCTACCCGGCGCCGTGGGAGTGGGACATCAAACGCCTCGCCGCCAGCATCTGGTTGAACGGGCGGAACAGTTCCCACACGGAGGAACAATGCCGCACGGCAGTGACGGCGTGCGTACGAAGCTACCGCGAGGCGCTCAAAGCCCTCTACACTCATACGGCGACTGAACGCTACTACTTCGAGGTGGATGTGGAAGCTCTCGCGGCCAGGCAGTCGGCCGCACACAAACGCATCAAGACTGAACAGAAAAAAGCCCGTCGTCGCACATCTGAACAGGTACTCACCAAGCTGACGTCGACCACGGCGTCAGGTGAACCCAGGATCGTGGACCAGCCCCCGATAGTGCGTCACCCGGAGGTCATGGACCACGCGGCGATGGAGCGCCTTGTTGAAGAGTATCGAAGCACCCTGAGGCCAGATACTTCGCTGTTGCTAAGCCAGTACCGTCTGGTGGATTTCGCACGCCGCATCGTGGGGGTCGGCAGCGTCGGGACGCGCAGCTGGGTGCTTCTGTTTGAAGGCCCCGCGGGGGAGCCGCTGTTTCTGCAGGCCAAGGAAGCCGGGAAGTCTGTGCTGGCGACCCACGGCCGTGTGCTCCTTCCGCCGGAGCTTGTAGAAAAAGCCCTCATCACCCGGGGGCAGGGGTACCGCGTGGTGGGTGCCCAGCGAATCCTTCAGGCGCAGTCCGACCCGTTCCTGGGCTGGATCAAGGACGTGACGGGGGATGATGGACGGCAGCGGGACTTCTACATTCGCCAATTCCGTGACATGAAGGGTTCCTTTACCCTGGCGGAAATGAACGCCCAGGAGACCACGGGCTACGGCAGGCTGTGCGGAGGGCTGCTCGCGAGGGCCCACTCCCAAAGCACCGGCAGCGCCTTCATCCCCGGGTACCTGGGGGGCAGCGATGTCTTTGACGATGCGCTGGCGGATTGGGCCAGAAGCTATGCGGACCAGACGGAAGCCGATCATGCGGCGCTGGAACGAGCAGTCCAATCCGGGCGGCTGCCCGCTGAACGCGGTGTGTGATCCCGGCAATTCGACTGAAGGGAACAGCCAATGACTTTCTGGGACTTCTTTTGGCTCATGATTTCTTTTGTTCTCTACGTGTCGTATTTGGTGGTCCTTTTCCTGATCGTAAAGGACATTTTCGCTGATGCCACGCGTACCGGCTGGAGCAAGGCTGTCTGGGTGCTGGTTCTGCTTTTCCTGCCGGTCTTCGGCGGTCTGGCGTATCTGATCGCCCATGGGCAGTCCATGGCCCTGCGGCAGGAGGCCCGGGGCGATGTGGCAAGAGATGATTTCGACGATTACGTCCGCCGAACGGCCGGGGCCAACCCCGCCGAGCAAATCGCCCAGGCCAAAACCTTGATGGACGACGGCGCACTGACGGCCGAGGAATTCAGCGCGCTCAAGCAACGCGTGCTTGGCCGGTAAACGGAAACGACGGTAGCCGCGGACGAGTCACCCGCGGGGAGTGATGCGCGGCCGTCTTGCCGGTGATGGAATCGTCAGGGATTGCCGCCTGCGTAGAAGGAGAATGACATGTGCCGCTGGCTCGCGCATTCGGGTTCTCCCGTGCGATTGGATGAGCTTCTGTACAAACCCGCCAACTCGCTCGTGATGCAGAGCAAACACGCGCGAATGGGAGTTGAAACCACCAATGGGGACGGCTTCGGCGTCGGCTGGTACGGTACCCCACCGTTGCCCGGCGTGTTCCACAGCACGGAGCCGGCCTGGCACGACCGCAACCTGCGTGAGCTCGCAGGGCGGGCCTCGGCCGGCCGCGTCTTCGCGCACATCCGGGCTACTACCGGCACGGCGGTCCAACAACGAACTGCCACCCGTTCCGCCATGGCCGGTGGCTGCGGATGCACAACGGTGTCCTCACCGACTTTCCAACGGTGAAGCGTGACCTGGCCATGGCCGTCGATCCCAGCCTCTATCCCGAAATCGAGGGATCGACAGACTCGGAAATGTTCTTCTACCTCGCGCTCACCTTTGGCCTGGAACAGGAGCCGCGCGCGGCCGTCGCTGCAGCGGTTGGCCTCATCGAAGACGTCGGACGGCGCCACGGCATCGAACACGCGATTCAGATGACAGTGGCAACTACCGACGGCGACACCGCGTGGGCGTTCCGCTACTCCAGCGAGGGCAAGTCCCGGTCACTCTTTAACAGTGCCGACATCGCAACACTTCGCGCCCAGTACCCGGACAACCCGCTCATCCACGAACTCTCTGACGATACGCGGTTGGTCGTGTCCGAACCGCTCGGGAATCTTCGCGGGGCGTGGCAGGAAGTGCCGGAGTCCACGTGCGTCGTTGTGCACGGGGGCGATCAAGACTTGTTCGCGTTGTCGCCTTCAGGTGCCTAGCTGTAGTTCACCCGGACGGTGAACAGCGTGGCGTGATGCAAAGGGCGACGGGCCTCCGTTATCGATTCGGACCGCCTACAACGGATCCCGCTACCGTTCCCGTGCCTAGCACCATACCGGCGTCGGAGGCAAAACCCCCATCAGCCGCTTTCGCAACGTCCGTGGGAATTACACCCAGCGCCAGCACCTCGTCACCCCCCCCGAAGCACACGGGAACCACGGTGAACCGCGAGCGCTTGCGGAATCGTCAGGGAAGAGGGTGCGTTGGATTTGAGTCTGACGCCCCGCCCGCCACCTGTTCGGCGTCCTGCCCGGCGCCGGTTGCAGGGCCAGCAACAACGGCAGGGCGGCACAGGAGTTCGATCAGGAGAATCGCGAGCCCGGCAAGGACTGCCGTCCAGATGGCCACGGCCGCCGTCGGGTACTGCCAGAGGATGAGGACCAGCACGGCGACGCCGATGATGACGGATTCAAGGATCCGCCGGTAGCGGGCCAGCCAGTGTTGCCACGGTTTGGCCTGCCCGGCGCCGACCTTTCCGGTCAGGTAGTCACCGGCCCGCGCAAGGCTCTGCCGGACAGACTCAGCCGGACGCGAATGACCGCTCAGGAAAGCGGCCACAGCAATCAGCAAACCCACGACAAAGACAAACCGCACGCCGGTTCGGAGCGGCGTCAGCAGGGTCTCAACGAGGCTTTGAGCCGCCGCGGGGGAGACTGTGGCCGACGGGATCGTCCTGAGGAAAATGTCCAGCCCGATGGCAAGTCCGAGGGCCAGCACCGCCATGGCCACGGCCAGTGCCAACCCAAGGCGGCTCGTCGTACGCCGTCTCCAGCCCCGCGGGGCCACAGCAATCGCGCCGACGGCGCTCAGCACGGTCATCCAGGCCAGTATTGGGGCCGTGCTGTCCAGCGTTCTGATGACCTCTGAGGCCCTGGCCAGCTCCGGCGACTGCAGGAGGGTGATCTGCGCGTCAACTTCCGGAATTCTCGTCGCTATGTCCACCCCTTGCTCAACAAGTTGGGTCTTAACCCTGGCAATAATGTCTTTGGTCGAGATCGTCACGGTGCCGGTCTCGTCGATGCTGACTGTACCGCCGGTGTTTCCTGTCGCAAGGTTGACGAGTCCCTGGTGCGCGGCCCGGTTGACCTGAATCCACAGATCCTGGAATTGTGGGCCGGCGACGAATTTGGAGACCGCGGAATGGATTAGCGACTTGGTCTGCTCAGCGATCGCGGGCGCCAGCCCCGTGATCACTGCGGCGGCCCGCGGTGCGGCGTTAGCGAGTTCGGTCATGGCATCCCGGGTGATGCCTTCGACGTCCACCGCCTCGGTGATCTGTGTGGTGACCTTGTTGGAGATCTCCGCCTGGATGGCAGGGTCCGAGGCCAACGGTGCGACAGTGGCCACGTAGCGATCAGTGTCGAGTAATTCGCTGCGCAGGTACAGGGCGGGCACAGAGGCGCAGGCCAAGACGGCAGTCAGAACCACGAGGACGATGGCAACTATCCGTCGCGCCAGATCTGCCCCCCGTCCGGGAGGTCCCAGGCGTGTCTCTCTGGCATCGTCCCGTTCGAGCTTGAGCCGCGCAACTTCGGCGCGCAACCGCAGGATTTCTTCCTGTGGCGGGCTGCCGGGGTCCCTGGAGTCATCATGGAGCGACATGGGCGCGCTCCGTCGGGGTAGCGGCTCGTCGCGCGGGCTGGACTTTCGAGCACGCACGGACCGGATGAGCCGGCATCGCCTTGAGTGCCGGCACAGTTGCGGGACTACTGGATCGCAACACGGGAACCACCTCCAATGTCTGGTTTGGGTCGGGAAATGCCTGGCTTCCCAGACTGATATCACATCAGGATCCGGGCCTTCGCTGCAGCGAATTCGTCATCAGTAAGGAGGCCGGAGCTGCGCAGATCGGCGAGCCGGGAGAGCTGGTCCGCCAGTTCTCCGCCGCCTCCCGGCGGGGGAGGTGCTGGCGCGGGCGCAACGGGCGGGGTCCGGGCACTCGGGGCCGCTGCTTCCTGTTCCCGTCGCGCTGCGCGGCGATTGGCTGCATTGGCGCTCACCTGTGGAGTGCCCGAAATAGCAGTTGTTCGAGAAACCGTTCCGAGCAGCCCGGGGCGGCCGCTTCTGGCAAATGGCATGAGAAGGTTCCTTTTTGTCGGTGTATCCCGTTCAGGTTGTGGTGACGCCATCCGCTTCGATGGCGATAACTGCATCTTCTTGCGGAATTCTCGCCTGAAGTGCTGTCACACCACCTGAGCGCCGTACCTCCTCTGAGAGCCGCTGTGACCAGCGGTGTTCGACGACGGCAACCAGCGCTATCTCGTTGTTTCCGATTGTTTCCGCCGCCAGCTCAAGGTCGGCGTCATTGAGAAGAGTCAGCGGCCGGGAATCACGGATCATGCCGGACCACGGGGCCGGCAGGTCATCCTGCAAGTCACGGACGTGCACAACCCCCTGCCCATCCCGGCTCACCAAGGCCAAATCCGCCAGGGCCACCGCACCAGACTTGACCGTCTCGCTGAGTGCCTTGATGACGGTGATGTCAATGGCCGGTTTCGTGAAGGCACAGATAATGACTTCCAATGGGCCGATCTTCATGTGCGGCTCCTGTTCCCTGGCGGGCAGTCGTGACAATTTTCATTGTCCACGCGTCGCGCCGGCCCTACCCCACCCGCCCAGGGTGATCTGTCGTCCCGCCGTCGCAAAATTCCGCTTGCGGCGGGAGCGGGCGCCCAGGGCAGCGCCCTTACTCCCGGGAGCTTGTCCGGGTGGCGGCCGCCGACGCCGGCCCGCCATTTCGCGGTGGGGCCATTCCAGCGGCAGCTGCGCTCGCACGGGGGCTGCACTCATCCGTTCCGGGTGACCGCGCCTCCGTCTTGCTCCGGCGGAGAGAGGTATGGCCCGGTTCCGCGTGGAGGGAGCAGCACGAACGTTCGGGGATTATCCGCGCAGAGTCCGGCCCGCCGCGAAAAAGGCGACCTTTGCAACCAGCACGAGGGCGCCCAGGCCAGCGATCATCTGGACCGTCACAACTGCCCGCGCGAGTTGACTCACCGGCGTAATGTCGCCGAACCCCACCGTGGCGAACGTGACCGTCGTGAAGTACAGGGCATCCACCCGGCTCAGTGGTTCGGTAAACGCCGAACGGTCCGTGGTCGACATCGACGTGTACAGCAAAGCGAAGAGACACAGGAACAGGATGACGGTCTCAACGACTGCCTCGGCCGCGCGGATTTGGGGTACTTCGGCCGCGATGATCAATCGTAACTGCACGGCCAAGGCAGTCAGAAACGCGAGCATGACAAGGCCGAGCCGGATCCATGCCGCGGCCGGGTTGTTGTCATTGAACCCGCCGATTGGAATAGCGAAGTAGAAAAAGAGGATTGCTGCCAGGGAAACCGCCAGACGCAGGACGGCGACGAACACAACATGGCGCCTGGAGGCCTTGTCCAGTTCACGGATGAAGACCGGATCTTTTCGGCTCCCCTGCTTAGCGGCCATGACTGATGGTACCCGCCCGGCAGAAGAATCTTCCGTGGACGCTGCGGGGCCGTCAGCCTGGCCGGAATGTTTGCCTCCGGAGGCGCACGCAAGGACCTTATGCCCCTGTCTAACCCGATTGGACGCTCCTACGATAAAGACGTGGGAGAGACTCGAACGTCCGCATATGTCCCGGGTCCGCAGTCCAAAACCCGGCCACCTCTGCGCGGCCTCGCAGCCTTGGAGCGCCCGCGGCTGGAAGCCGCTTTGACCGCGGCCGCTGATGCGCACCGACTGACCATCGTCGCGGCCCCTGCCGGCTACGGCAAGACCACCTTTCTGGGTGACTGGGCCCGCAACTGCGACCTGCCCTGCGCCTGGTTGTCGCTCGACCGGTTCGATGCCCAGCCAGCACGGCTGTTCCACGGCGTCGTCGGGGCTATCCAAGCTGCCGCCGGGCAGCTCCCTTTGCCCGGCAACAATGCGCTGCTGGCCTTGGAAGAGCGCCTTGCCGACGACCGGGCCGCGTCCTATGACCTCCTGCTCGGCGCCCTTGAACAACTCACAGAGCCGATGGCGCTGGTCATCGACGATATCCACCTGGCCGGGCCGGAACTGGCCGGCGGGATCGTCGGGGTACTCGCCGCCTCAGCCCCGCCAACCCTGCGGCTGGTGCTTTCCGGGCGGGGTCATCCTTCCATCCATTTGGAACGGCACAGGTTTGGAGAAGGGCTCGGGCAGCTGGGCGCTACTGAGCTCGCCCTAACCCAGAATGAAGTCGCCCAGATTGCCTACTCCCTGGGACAGGACGCACCCTTTGATGCCGAACCGCTCTGGAGGCTGACTGCCGGATGGCCGGTCGCCGTCCACGCCAGCCTCACCGCACTTGCGCAGGGCCGTCATGTGCCGGGCAGGACCATCAACGCTCCGCCCGAGAACCTGCCACTTTCCGATTACATCGCCGAAGAAGTACTCGACCAGCTGGACCAGCCTCTGGCGGACTTTATCCTGTGCGCCACGACCTGCGAATGGCTGGGCCGCCGGCTCGCCGTCGAGCTCCATGGCCAGCCCGACGGCGGCCTGCTCCTTGAGTCCTGCCTCCGCAACGGCCTGTTCATCGAGGAGTACGAATACCGCGACGGTGAATCCATGTACCGGTGGCACGCCCTGTTCGCCGCACAGTGCCGGCGAATACTGGCACGGAGGGACCCGCTGCTTGCCGAACGACGTCACCGCATCGCGGCGCGGTACTACCAGGACACGGACGTCTCCGAGTGCGTGCACCAAGCGCTGCAGGGGCAAGCGCCCCGCCAGGCTGTCGTGTCAATCGGAGGGCACTGGCTGGAGTTCCTGCTGCGGAACGGCGCACCCGCCCTTGAGCAGCTGTGTCTTGACCTCCCGGTGCCGTGGAGCGAGGACGCCGAGATGTTGATGGTCAGATCCGTCTGCAGGGACCTTGAGGGTGACAGGGGCGGGGCCTCCGAACTCAGTCAACGTGCGATGGCGCGTACGGCTGAATTGGATGCTGCCCGGCGCGGAAGGCTCGACAGCTGCCGCGGCCTCTTTGAGCCGTTGCCGGGTACCGGCCGGTTGGACGTGCGCCTCCCGGCCGACGGTGGACGGGCATTTCCCGAATTCCAGCCCGAAGGACAGCACGCCACCTTTTCGACAGGGATGTTCCTGCTTGCCCAGGCAGAGTTCAGGCTGCACCGCGGCGGACACCAGGCAGCCGTCTTGCTCGAATCGGTCGTCGCCGACCGCAGTGGTCAGCCAATGGAGCAGGCGGAAATATTCGCCGCGGCGGAAATGGCTTTGGCGTACGCCGCCGCCGGTGATCTCGTGACTGCTGACGAACTTGCGACGCAAGCGTTGGAGAGGGCGGATGCCCGGGGCTGGAGTTCGCAGGACCGGATGGCGGCCGCTTGGCTGGCACGCGGCATCGCGTACTACTGGCGGGACGACTTGAAAGGGGCGCGGGCCCATCTCGTAAAGGCCCTGCGGCTCGGGAACAGGCTGCCCGCGCTCGGTGCGCTCGGCGCTGTCTACCAGGTTCTGGTTGACTGTGCCACCGGCGACGAATCGCATCTTGCTGACTCCAGCGCCCTGCTGGAGTCCCTCCACGATCGGGGGCTTTACGGTGTTTCGTGGAATGACTTTCACACTATTGCCAGGGCGAAGCTCGCTGAAGCCAACGGTGACCTGGACAGCGCGTTGGCCATCGTCGAGCCGATGGGTGCCGGCGGGCACGCGCCCTTGGTGGACACGCTGCTCGCAGAACTCCTGCGTCGCAGCGGGGAGGTCAGCGCCGCCCGGCGCTGCGCCGGGGAACTGACACATCAACACCGCAACCGCTACCTCGACACCAGCATGAGCCTGACCGAGGCGCTCCTGGCCAACGGGAACAAGGATGAAGCCAAGACTCACGAACGGATAGAACATGCGGTCTATCGCGCCGAGCCCCAGTCCGTCCTTCGCCCTTTCACCGAGCGACGGGACGATATCGCGGAGTTATTGATACGGCACGCCGTGTGGGGCACAACTCATGAGTCGTTTATCGCGGCCCGGATGGCACACCACGCGCAAGGTCACCCGCACCTGCGGACACGGTCATACTGGACCCTCACCGACCGGGAACGCGAGGTCCTGACCTATATGCGCTCGGTCATGACTGCGGCCGAGATCGGCGAAGCGCTTTTCATCTCGGTAAACACCGTCAAGACACACGAACGGTCCATCTACCGCAAACTAGGGGCAACGGGGCGGCGCGATGCGCTGAAGACCGCAGCCGAACGCGGGATTATCTGAGCCGTCCGGTACCGATGGCCGGTACAGAATGTCACCCCCCGGGGGTGATGGCCCGCACCGGCAAGGGGCCAACACTTGTTATACCGCGCATTGGTCTGGCTGACGAGGGACAGCCCATCTCGGAGAGGAGCTTCCATTGGTCACCACCCCACCCAATCCTTGCGGGACCGGTCGCTCTTGCGGCAGCCGTCGCGAAAGACCGGGTGGACGCCGTCAATGCGGCGCTCAGCGACCTCGCGACTGCCGCCCAGCGCTGAGGGCCGGCCGTTTCGGCGGGATCGGTCACCAGCCTCACATTGAAGCCACCGCTGCGTTCACCTTTGACGCCGCAATACTTGAAAGCAGGAAGCCAAATGAGTTTCTGGGAGAACCTTTGGGATATTTTCTGGTGGTTCTTCACCGCATTCGTGTTCTTTGCCTACCTGTCCCGCCCGCGGCGACGCATGGCTGATCGGTCGGTCGAACGCGCCCGGCGGGACCAGGAAGAAGCTGATTCGTTTATCCGCAGGGCCTCTGACGCGAACCCCGACGAGATTGCCAAAGCCAAGGCTCTTCTGGACGCTGGAACCATCAGCCCGGAAGAGTGCGCGAGGCTCCAGAGCAGGGTCCTGGTCTGAGATCGTCTGTGGTCCTCCCTATCCGAAAGGCAGCCGTCATTTCCCCGGCAGAAGGGCCGTAAGTGCCAGTGCGCGAATTTCTGAGCGACCCCGAAACCATCGCATTGCTCGCGCTGGCGGCCCACATTTTTCTGGTGGCCGTGGCGGCTGTCCTTGTATCGATGAACCGTCGCCCGTCGTCGGCGATTGCGTGGGTGCTTGCCATTATCTTCATACCGCTGCTCGGAGCAATCGCGTATCTCTTTGTTGGATACGCGAAGCTGCCCAAGCCCCGCCGCGACAAACAGCAGGAGGTAAATGACCTGGTCCTGGCCCGGACGGAGGGGAGTCCGCTCGTCAGCCGTGGTGCTGACTGGCCCGGGTGGCTGCATTCGGTGGCTGCATTCGGTGGTGGCATTGAACAGTAACCTGGGCGCGCTGCCCATGGTCAAAGGCAACAGCGCGGAGCTCCTGCCTGACTACAACGGCACCTTCGATGCCCTGATCGCTGAGATCGAGTCGGCGGTCAGCTACGTGCACGTGGAGTTCTACATCCTTGCCCTCGACGCGACCACGGAACCGTTCTTTCAGGCGCTCGCCCGGGCACGGGAGCGGGGCGTCGCGGTAAGGGTGCTCTCCGATCATCTGGCGGGCCTGATGTTCCCGGGCCGCAAGGACACCATAAAGTACCTACGGGACGCCGGGGCGGAATATCACCCCATGCTGCCGTTGCGCCCGTTCCATGGCCAGTGGCAGCGGCCGGATCTGCGCAATCACCGCAAGATCCTCGTCGTCGATGGGCGCGTCGGATTCACCGGATCGCAAAATGTCATCGACGCCAGTTACAACAGGAAAGGCAACCTCAAACGCGGGCTTAAATGGCACGAGTTGATGATGCGCCTCGAAGGGCCCGTCGTCCGCGAGCTGGATGCGGTCTTCGCGACAGACTGGTACAGCGAAACGGGGGTGCTGCTGCCGCTGGATTCGCAGCCCCAGGTCCTTGAGCCAGGATCCCGGCTCATCGACGCACAGGTGTTGCCCAGCGGCCCCAGCTTCGACAACGACAACAATTTGAAGCTCTATACCGCCCTCATCCATAAAGCGGAGCGCCGCGTCAGTATCACCAGCCCGTACTTCGTGCCGGACGAATCCATCATGATGGCCATCGTCACGGCGGCTGCCCGGGGACTGAGTGTCGAACTCTTCGTGTCCGAGGTTGGAGACCAGGCCATGGTCTACCACGCTCAGCGTTCGTACTACGAGGCGCTGCTCCGCGCCGGCGTCAGGATCTACCTCTACCGGGCCCCCAGGGTATTGCATTCCAAGCACTTCACCATCGACGAGGAGGTTGCGGTGATTGGGTCCAGCAACATGGATGTCCGCTCGTTCAGCCTCAACATGGAGGTTTCGGTCCTGGCGCATGGGCGCGGGTTTGTGGACGGAATCCGCGGGATTGAAGACGGGTACCGGGTGAACAGCCGTGAACTCCAGCTCGATGACTGGGTCCGGCGGCCCGTAGCCCAAAAAGTGTTCGACAACCTCGCCCGCCTGACCGCGTCCCTCCAATAGCGCCGGAGGGGCCGGGGCGTGCCGGCACCGCTTCTATCGGGCGGCGTCGGTGAGCAGTCGCCGGAATTCCGCTTCCGTGTTCAGAACCAGTTTCTTGCCATTGAGGAAGAAGGTGGGAGTGCCGGTGACCCCCAGAGCCGTGCCGTCCTCGCCGATTGGGCCTTTTCGACAGCTGGGGAGGTGAGGCGGTGGCTGTCCTCGCGGACCAGTTGCGCATTAGCCGCAGTGTTGCCCGGGGACTGGGGTTGTCTTGTCGTGGTCTGTGCCATCACTACGGACAGCTTTCGTGGTCGCGGGAGGCGGCGGGTCCGATCGAGTAAGCGGTGTGGAAAAGTGCGTCCGCGTTCCGGTCTAGCCGGCGCTTCGTGGCGCGAACATGATCACGGCCACGCCGAACAGGCAGAGCGCGGAACCGATCATGTCCCATCGGTCGGGCCGGAATCCATCGAAAATCATGCCCCACGCGAGCGAGCCGGCCACAAAAACGCCCCCATAGGCTGCGAGGATGCGTCCGAAGTGTGCGTCGGGCTGGAGGGTCGCCACGAAGCCGTATACGCCCAGTGCGAGGACGCCCAGCCCGGCCCACCACCAGTCCTTGCCTTCGCGGACCGACTGCCAGACCAGCCAGGCGCCGCCGATTTCCGCTGCGGCGGCGAGAACGAACAGCACAACCGATTTTGCGATAGTCACGCCACCATCATGGCAGGGACCCTCGAACCGCACCCGCGACAAGGCCTCTCCACGTGGGAACGCCTCTGCGCTCGTTCATAATTCCCCCGCAGAAACACACCGGAATATGGCCTTCTGGCATCGGAAAGCCGTTCCAGGCGGACCGTTTCCGGGTGGTGAAGTATGGAGTTTCTCGTGAGCGGGAATACCGGAGCGGTTCCGTCTGTTGACCATCTATCCGACAACCAATCCGAAGAAGAGAGAATCACATCAGTGGCAACCGATTACGATGAAGTACGTTCCGACGTCAAGGAATCGCAGGACAGGTCCCTGGAGGCACTGCAATCTGCGAATGCCCCGGACGCGCGCAGCGTGGCTCGCGATCTGGACGAGGCGGATTCGCTGGACGACTCGATCGTCCCCGGCGGAGAATTTGTCGCCGAGGAGCTCATTGTCCAGGTCATCCCTCAGGCGGAGGACGAATTCACCTGTTATTCCTGTTTCCTGGTCCGGCACCGGTCCCAAATTGCGCGTGAAAAGAACGGCCACGCCTACTGCGTGGACTGCGAGGGCTAGAGCAGCTGGCACATCCGCTGCAGCGGCGGCGGGCGCACGGTTGCTGGCTCTGCTCAGCGGGGACGGCCAGGGGGAATTCCGGCGGGCACGAGGGGTCCGACGGCGACGTCGAACCCCGCATTAACGCCATGGCCGGTGGCTTCAGCGCCTGCTTGGGCCAGGACGTCAACGGCGCCTACGCTGTGCCCGTCAATCTGGGCAATGTTGCTGCCCGTCGAATGGTCCGGGCGCGGGTGCGAAAGCGTCGGCCCGCTTTGCGGCGGAACGCAGCAGACACTTCCATCACGGTTCGTCCGGTGCCTTGAACCGGAATCGGAACTTCGGCTCGGGTCAACTGACAGTTCAAATTTGCCGGCCATCGCCATCCTCCCGGGACCCACAGGACAAGGCACGCAAACCCTGGGTAAGAGCCATCCAGCAACGGCTCAGACGTATTTGGTGAACCAGGCCAGTGTGTCATTCCAGGCGGCGGTGGCCTGCGCTTCGACGTAGCGCTGCCCGGTGTCATTGTGGAAGGCGTGGTCGACGCCGGGATAGACGGTGAGTTGGTGGCGGACGTCCGTGGCGGCCAGGGCATCCCTCAGCGCCGGCAGTGCGCCGGTGATCCGCTGATCGAGTTCGGCGTAGACGCCGAAGACGGCCGGCTTGATGGCCTGGACTTTCTCCAGATCGGGGGACGGCCCATAAAACGCCGCAGTCGCTTTCAGCCCGGGAAGTTCCGTCGCCGCCTGCCAGGTGATGCCCCCGCCGAAGCAGTATCCGGTCATGGCGATCCGCCCCTCTTCGACGAAGTCCTTTGTCTGCAGGTAATCAAAAGCCGCTGCGAAATCGGCGACATGGCGTTGGGCGCCGGCCGCCGTGAGCGCTCCCGGGACGGCATCGCGGTCGATAACCGCGGTGCCACCTTCCCTGCTTAGCAGGTCCAATGCGAGGGCAGCGTACCCGGCCGTGGCGAAACGGCGTGCCACGTCCTGAATGTGCGGGGTCAGCCCGCGGTTTTCGTGGCAGATCAGGACGGCAGGCCCGGCTGCCCCCGCCTCCGGCCGGGCAAGGTAGGCACTGATCTCTGTTCCCCCGGCAGGGAACAGTACGGTCTCCGTCACGGGGCCGGGCGCTCCCTCGGGAACGGAGAGCGGGCTCTGGGCCCCCGGCACGGGGCCGAGGGACGCGGTGCCGGTCCCCGTACCCGACGGCGAGGGGCTGGGCGTCGGCATGGGGTCGGTGTTGCGCGGGACTTCCTCCGGCGTGCAACCCACCAGCAGCATCGCCGCAGAGGCTGCGGCCATGCTTCCGGTAATAAACGCCACCCGGCGCGTGAACGTCCGTTGACTCAGGGCGCCCGCGCGGTAATCGTCGAAGAATTCCTCGATCAGGTATTTCTCAAACTTGCCAAGCTTGGTCATCAAAGGCCTCCCGGAATGTTCGGATATCCTCCTCCGAAGTCCCTCATCCGGCAAGGGCAAACGTGGAGGGGGCGCCCGCCTACGTGCGGTCCAGCTTCGCCTGTCTCGATGACCAGCCTTGCTCATGCAGCCGCTCGAAGCCATCGAGGAGGAGGTCGAGGGCGAATTCGAACTCGAACTGGTCGTCGCAGCCGTGCCCGACCACCGACCCTTCATCGTGGTTCATCGAGGTGGCGATCGCGGCGATGTTCGGATAGCGGGCCGCCATCTGCTCGAGCACGGCGGCCTGGGCTTCCGGTGGACTCCCTGCCGGGGACGGCGCCGTCGGGCCTGCCGGGGCGTCGAACAGTTCCTGGGTGAAGCCCCACATGCGGCCCCCGATGGCATGCATCACGTGGTGCGTGAGGTCAATGGAGAAGCCGCCGGCCAGGAACATGCCGGTGAACGAGTCCATGTAGCCAAGGACGGCGGGCGTCTTGTTGGTCCGGGATTCGATGGCCTGGCGGGCCCACGGGTGCCGCTGCAGCGCCTGCCGCGCCGAAAGCACCCGCACGCGGACGGCGCTCTTCCAGTCCCGATCCGGCGCTGGGGGATCGATCTCGCCGATGAGGCTCGCGACCATCCCGTCGAGCAGTTCGTCCTTGTTGGCGACGTGCTTGTAGATCGCCATCGGCACCACCCCGAGCTCCTCGGCGAGCCGGCGCATGCTGAGCGACTCGAGGCCCACGGCATCAGCGAGTGAGACGGCGGCCTGCAGTACCCGCTCCCGGTTCAGGGGCGTGCGGCGTGTGGCCTCCAGCTGCTGGGTCATCCCGACAACCTTTCCCTAGCGGCACCCTCTTGACAAGTGTACAGCGTACACTTACCGTTGGACTACCGGGTGTACGCCGTACACCACCTGAACTGAGGACCAGGCCATGACACCAAAACCCAGCAGTGCCCCCGGGCCCACCAAGCGCCCCGGGCGGCGTCGCGTACCCTCGTGGGCCGTACCTGCCGCCCTGATCCTGTTGAGCCTCATCCCCGTGATCGCCGGGGTGGCGCGGCTGACGGAGCTGGCCGGGGGCGCCACCGTCACGCCACAGAACGCCAGGTTCTTTGCCTCCCCGGTCCCCGTCGTGGTCCATATCGTCAGTGTCACCATCTACAGCCTGCTCGGTGCGTTCCAGTTCGTTCCCGCGCTGCGGGGCAGGCGCGGCTGGCACCGCATCGCCGGAGGCATCCTCATTCCGGCCGGTCTGTCCGCCGCCCTCTCCGGACTGTGGATGTCGGCTTTCCACCCTCTCCCGGACGGCGACACCGATGTCCCGGTTCGGCTGCTCTTCGGTTCGGCAATGCTGCTAAGCCTCGTCCTTGGGGTGATCGCGGTCAGGCGCCGGGATTTTGTCCGGCACAGCGCGTGGATGACGCGCGGCTATGCAATTGGCGTCGCGGCTGGAACCCAGGCCCTGGTGATTCTGTCCTGGCTGCTGCTCGTGGGTACGCCCGGCGAGCTGACCCGGGCGCTGCTGATGACGGCGGCCTGGGTGATCAACCTGGCCGTGGCCGAGTATGTCATCCAGCGACGCGCCCGATTCTTCGTCCGCACGCACCGTCCCGCACGCACGCACCGTCCCGCCGGCCGCTCCGTCCGGACCGCTGCGGGGGTGGCGCGGTGAAGGCCGCCGTTTACCGGCAGTTCGGGCCGCCGGAGGCCGTGCGGGTCGAGGAGATGGCCAAGCCCCTGCCCGGCAGCGGCGAGGTACTGGTCAAGGTGCATGCGGGCACGGTGAGCGCCGCCGACCACCGCGCACGGGGCCGCGATGTTCCCCGCGGGCTGGGGATGCTGGCCGCGCTGTCGTTGGGCATCTTCAAGCCGCGGCATTCCGTGCTGGGCATGGACATCGCCGGCGTCGTCGAGGCTGTCGGTGCGAACGTCACCAAGTTCCGGCCCGGCGACGCGGTGATCGCGATGCTCGGCGCCAGCTTTGGCGGGCACGCCGAATATGCCTGTGTGCCCGAGGGCGGCGCCATCACAGCCAAACCCCGGAACATGACGTTCGAAGAGGCCGTGACACTTGTCTTCGGTGGTCTCACCGCACTGGTCTTCTTCAGCCGCGCAACAATCACACCGGGCGACAGGGTCCTGGTCAACGGAGCCTCCGGAGCAGTGGGCACCGCAGCCGTGCAGCTCGCAAAGCAGCTGGGTGCGCAGGTCACGGGCGTGAGCAGCGCCGTCAACGCGCATTTGGTGGCGTCACTGGGCGCGGACCGGGTGCTCGACTACTCGGCCGGCGACTTCACGACGGGGGACGAAAGGTACGACGTCGTCATGGACTGTGTCGGCAATCTACCGTTCGAGCGGGCTGCGGCATCGATCAAGCCCGGCGGGGCGCTTCTGCTCGTCGTGGCCGACCTTCGAGGAATAGTGCTGGCCCCCTGGCGCAGCCGGGCGAGCGGAAAGCTGGTCACCGCGGGCAGCGTCAAGTACACGGCCGAGGATCTCGCGTTCCTCGTCCGCCTTGCCGAACGCGGGCAGTACCAGGCGGTCAGGGACCGCACCTACGACCTTGCCGACGTCGTCGAAGCGCACCGCTTCGTCGACGCGGGGCGCAAAAGGGGCAACGTCGTCCTGCGGATGCCAGCCAGCGGAACAGTGAGAATGTCTTAATCCGACATGCCAATGCCCCACGCCGCCCACAGTTCCGTAACATTGAAGAAAGTAGTGCCTCCGGCTTGCCAAATTCATCGATAAGGACTATCAAGGTGACCCTCGAATCATTGCCCGTCCTGGACCTTTCCCGTTTGAGTGCTGGCCCGGAGGAGGCCTCGCGGTTCCGTGCTGATCTGCGCGACGCCATGCACGAGGTCGGCTTCCTCTACCTGGCCGGGCACGGGATCCCGCCGGAGCTGACGGATTCCATACTTGAGGTCTCCCGACGCTTTTTCGAGCTGCCCGACGAGCAGAAACTCGCGGTCGAGAACGTCAACAGCCCGCAGTTCCGTGGTTACACCAGGGTTGGCGGCGAGCTCACGGACGGTGCCGTCGACTGGCGGGAGCAGATCGATATCGGCGTCGAGCGTGCTGTGGTGGAACCGAAGCCGGGCGTCGCGGACTACTGGCGTCTCGAGGGCCCCAACCTGTGGCCCGATGCCCTCCCCGAAATGCGCGGCATTGTCCTGGAGTGGACCGAGCGGCTGAGTGAGATCTCGCTGACCCTTCTGCGTGCCCTGGCGTTGTCCCTCGGGGCGCCCGAAGACACGTTCGACGAAGCGTTCGCCGCACGGGCCTTTCCCCTGCTGAAAATTGTGCGGTATCCGGGGGAGTCCAACCCGGAGCCCAGGCAGGGCGTGGGCTCCCACCGCGACGGCGGCGTCCTGACGCTGCTCCTCGTGGAGCCAGAAAAGGGAGGGTTGCAGGTCGAGTACCAGGGGCAATGGATCGACGCCCCCCAGGTGCCGGGAACGTTCGTCGTCAATATCGGTGAGATGCTCGAACTGGCAACCAACGGGTACCTCAAGGCGACCCTGCACCGGGTGATCTCGCCACTGCGCGGTACCGACCGCATATCGCTTCCGTTCTTCTTCAATCCGGCACTGGACGCGACGATGCCGCAGCTCGCGGTCAGCCCGGAGTTCCAGGCCAGGGCCCGCGGCCTGTCCGTTGATCCGACGAACAGCCCCATCCTTGAAACCTACGGGGACAATGCCTTGCGCTACCGGCTGCGGGCCCACCCGAACGTCGTCGCCGAGCACCACGCGGACCTGCAGAGCAGCTGAGCCGCCCCGTTTCCGTTGCGTACATCGTCCTATGACACGGATGCGCTCCGGCGCTGCGGGAATCCGCGCAGCGCCGGACCGCTTGCGCCGCGCAGAGCCGGAAGCGTAACGAGAACGCGCCCGACGGCGATTGGGGGCTGCTGAGGCCGGACAGTGCGGTGGTAAACGCAACGAACCAATGGGACGGTGCCGCGAGGACGATCAAAGACAGGTAACCGGCGGTCACGTCGGTCATGCGTGGAGCGCCCAGGGATTCACCGGCGTCGTCGATGGCTGTGTAGATTTCGCCAAGAGTTGCGCCGGGGACAGCGGCCAGCGGATTCCACACGAGAGTCTGGAGGGCGCCGGCGATGGAATAGGCGTCCAGCGCCGCGGATCCTATGCCCGCTGCACTGACAGCCCAGAGCTTCGGATCACTTCCCCCATGAACCATGGATCAGCCGACGGCGGCGTGATGCAGAGCGGATGCCGGCGGGATCGGTCGGGGCGGACGTGGCCGGTCTGAACCGGGCCCGTGCTGGTCATTCCACAGCCGGGTCGCTGATCGGGAGGTCCGGTTGCCACCGGGGGACCAGCAGCCGCCTATTTCCAGCGGAGCGGCCCGGGCGGAGACGAGGTCCACGTGCGGAAGAAACGCTCGCGGGATTCCTCACCGGCCACTTGTTCCAGGGCGTGCAGCCGCCCGTAAGTGAATGCACTTTTTCCGCGGTGGCTGGCGGCCAACTCCTGCAGCAGCTCCCGGGTGACGGCACTGTCATGGTGGTCGCCCAGGATCTCCTGGATCTCTTCGGCAGCCCGTGCAACCGTGGTGGCCCGTTTTCCGAAAACCGGGGCGGCCGCTTCCGCCGCATAGCGCAGCCGCTTGGCGCTTTTCCGGACTTCATGGAGTGCAGCGTCCGCGGCCGGACTGTCGGAATCGGGGTCGAGGGCGCGGACCTCTTTCTTTAGGCGCTTGCGCTGCTTCTCAACGAGCCGGCCCACCGTCTGCAAAGCTTCCGTTCCTGCGGTTTCGGTCAGCGGCGGTTCCGCCAGGAAGGCATCCAGCGCATCGAGCAGCCGGAAGTAGCGGGCACTCTTCAACGCGGCCAGGCCCTTCGCGCGGGCATTGTGGGCCGCAGCATCGAAATGCTTTTCGATCTGCCGCGCAACAGGACCCAGCAGGAGGTCCGGCGGCTCGGCGCCGATCAAGTCCAGCAGCCGGGCCCGCATCACCTCATTGTCCCGGGCCTCACCCACGCTGCCGGCAAGCCATTGAAGCTCTGAGCGCAGCGATCCGGTGACGTCGCGGTCGGCAAGTGTCCGGAAGGTTGCGAGCGCGGACCGGATCCGGCGGGCGGCCACCCGGAGCTGGTGGACGGCGTCCGGCTTGTTTTCCCGGATCCCGGGGTCGTGCTTTTTGAGTGCCTCGACCTGCTGGCCCAGATAGGAAAGGAGCACTGCCGAAGCTGGTCCCTTGGGTTCCGGCGCGGGTGCGGGTTTGTCGCCCGCGGGATAGCGTTCGCCCAAGCCGCGGGCGAGTTTGGATGGCAGCGCCGCCTTGTGGCGGCCCGTTTCAGCGAGCAACGCGTCGGCGCCTTTGAGCAGCCGCCTGGGGCCGTCGATGAGTTCGATTTCCCATTCCCGCCAGGTGGAGTGTGCCTGCGGCTCCTGCAGGGTCTGTGCATCCACCCGGTCATCGCTGAAATCAGCCAGAGCGGTACCATCGGACGCAAAGAGCCGCTGCGTGGTGCGCCGGGTGTTCAGCCGTGCTACCGGAATCACGTCCTGGTCCCTCGTATGGACCTGAACGAGCCGCCGCAGCCGCCGGGGCACCGACTCCGGATTCTTGCCGAACTGCACCGTGAATTCCTGACGTTCCCCGACCGCGACAGGGAGTTTCAAGTGCCATCCGTCGTCATGTCCACCGGTCCGCCGCCGCAGGGTGATCCCGCGGGACGCCAGCGCCAGGCCGGCTGTATCGAAGTAGACGGCGTCGAGGGCTTCGTCCTCAGGTGGCCCCACCCGGTCCACCCCGGGCAGCGACTCCAGAAACGGCAGTTCGTCATCCTCGCCGACGTCGTATTTTCGCTCTACCTCGAGCATGTCAGTGTCGGTCATAGACCAGACTAGGCCCGCCGCAGATCGAGCCGCATGAGTCGAAAGTCCCGGTATCGACGCGAAGCCGCGTTCGGTGCAGGAACGACCGTGGACCGGACAGCAGGTCCGGGCGGAAAACGGTGTCCCGGCTTTGTGGGGACAATGGAGGTGTGACTACTCCGGCTGTTCCGCTGACCCTTGCTCCCGCACCGTTCAAGCTGGAGGTCATTGGGTCCGGCCTGGCCTTCGGGCACTCGCTCGGCGAACTGACCGAGGCACTGCGGACCGGCGGCCCGGGTGCGACCGCGGTGGTGCAGGCGCCGCCGGGCACCGGCAAGACAACGCTGGTCCCTCCGCTGCTGGCCAACATCGCTTTAAGTGCAGCAGGACAGCGGGGAAACAGGGTCAACGCACGCATCATTGTCACCCAGCCGCGCCGGGTCGCCGCGCGCTCTGCGGCCCGGCGGCTCGCTGCGCTGGACGGCAGCCGGCTGGGGGACCGGGTCGGGTACACGGTCCGCGGCGAACGCCAGACCGGCCCGGGCGCCCTGATCGAATTTGTCACCCCGGGCATCCTGTTGAACCGCCTGCTCGCGGATCCGGGACTGGAGACCGCCAGCGCCGTGATCCTCGATGAAGTGCATGAACGCGGCCTCGAAACCGACCTGCTCCTCGGCATGCTCACCGAAGTCCGCCAGTTGCGGGGCGACCTCGCTCTTGTCGCCATGTCCGCGACGCTGGACGCGCCGCGCTTCGCCGCCCTCATCGGAGCGGGCGGCGACGCGGAGGATCACGAGGCGGCGGACCACGACGCCGGCCGCCCGGCGCCCGTCGTCAACTGTCCGTCCGCGCTGCACCCGTTGGCGGTGGACTGGGTACCGGCCGCGGTTCCCCGGCTGGATGAGCGCGGAGTGACCCGGGCCTTCCTGGACCATGTGGCCGACACCGCCGCCTCGTCGCATGCTGAAGTACTCGCGTCCGGCCCGGACATTGACGCACTGGTGTTCGTCCCGGGGGCGCGGGAAGCGTCGTACGTCGCGGCCCGGCTGCGCGGCCGCACTCGCGCTGAGGTTATGGAACTGCATGGGCAGATCGGCCCGGCAGAGCAGGACCGCGCCGTGTCCGGCCGGGAACCCGGCGGCAGCGCACGGATCATCGTGTCGACGTCGCTCGCCGAGTCCTCGCTGACAGTCCCGGGAGTCCGGCTGGTCATCGACTCCGGGCTGTCCCGGGAGCCGCGGCGGGACGCAGGCCGAGGAATGTCCGGGCTGGTGACCGTATCCTGCTCCCGCGCTTCCGCCGAGCAGCGCGCCGGGCGGGCAGCCCGCCAGGGACCGGGACGGGTGGTCCGCTGCTACGACCAAAAAACCTACGGCGCCGCGCCGGCCCACCCGACGCCGGAGATCGCCGTCGCTGACCTCACCGGCGCCGCCCTGGTCCTGGCGTGCTGGGGATCGCCCGGCGGCCGCGGGCTGTCACTGCCGGACGCCCCGCCGCCGTCCGCGATGGACGAAGCCGTTGAGGTGCTGCGGGAACTCGGCGCGGTGGCACCGGACGGCCTGGCCACGGATCTCGGCAAGGCCCTGGCCAGGGTACCCGCCGATCCCCGGCTGGCCCGGGCCCTGCTGGACGGGGCGGCCGCCGTGGGGAACCGCGCCGCCGCGGAAGCCGTCGCGCTGGTCGCGGGGGACCAGCGCGCCCCCGGCGCCGATCTCTCCCGCCTTTTGGCGGCCCTGCGCACGGGCAGGGATCCGGGGTCCCGGCGCTGGTCGGATGACGTCCGGCGGATGGAGACCATCGCACGGCAGGAGCGCGCCGGCGTCGCAGCCCCGCCCATCGCGGCCGCAGTCACCCCCCGGGAGGCTGTCGGGGTCGTCGTTGCCCTCGCCTTCCCGGACCGTGTGGCGCGCCGGGTTCCCGGAGACGGCCCGGAGCGCTACCTGCTCACCTCCGGGACCCGGGCCGGGCTCCCGGCCGGAAGCTCCCTGTCCGGACACGAATGGCTCGCCGTCGCCGAAGTCTCCCGGGCCCAGGGGCGCGATGCGGCCGGCACGGGAGCTGTCATCCGTTCGGCAGCGCCGCTGACGGCCGACACAGCCGAAGCCGCCGCCCGGCACCTCCTGAGCGAGACCGTAGAGGCCATGTTCAGCCAGGGCCGGGTCACTGCCCGGAAGGTGCGCCGGCTGGGCGCGATCGTCCTTTCCTCCACGCCGGTACGTCCCTCCGCCGCAGACGGCCGGGCGGCAGTAGCCCGGGCGCTGGAAAAGGAAGGGCTGGGAACGATTGGATGGTCGACGGCGGCCGACGCCTTGCGCCGCCGGCTTGCCCTGCTGCGCCGGGAACTCGGGGACCCATGGCCGGATGTGTCCGAGCCGGCGTTGCTGGCCCGCCTGAGTGAGTGGCTCGCACCGGAACTTGAGGCGCTGGCCGGCGGGGCTGCCACGAGCGGGATCGACCTGGCCGATCCCCTGCGGCGACTGCTGCCCTGGCCCGACGCCGCCCGGCTCGGGGAGCTGGTCCCGGAACGGCTGGAGGTGCCGAGCGGTTCCTGGGTCAAAATCGACTACCCCGACGTCGGCGACGACGGCGCCCGCCCGGTGGTTGCCGTCAAGCTCCAGGAGTGCTTCGGCTGGGACCGGACGCCGCGCCTCGTAAGCGGCCGGGTGCCGGTTCTGTTCCATCTGCTGTCGCCGGCCCGGCGGCCCCTGGCCGTGACGGACGACCTGGCCTCGTTCTGGTCCGGACCCTACGCGCAGGTCCGTGCCGAGATGCGTGGCCGATACCCCCGGCACCCGTGGCCGGAGGATCCGTGGACGGCGCCGGCGACCGCCCGGGCCAAGAACCGGAACTGAAGCACGGGCGGCTGTTACGTCATTGTGACGCGACTCACGGTGGGTTGGGTATCCTAGGAGTGGTCATGCAGTCGGCCGTACATGCTTCACAGGGGATCTTTTATCATGACCAGCAAACTCGGCATCACTGTCGCTGTTGACCTCAGTTCGGAATCCGCACTCGTATCACCGGTGGGCCAGCTCACCGTTCAGAACGTCGCAAGCCTTATTGCAGTTGCCCGCCGGGCAGGTTCGTTTGGTTCCGGTCTCGACTCTGTCGTGGACCTGCGGAATCTCACCGCCGCCGACCCGGAAGCTGTCGCGATGATCCGCGATTCGGGATGGCAGGGGCGCCGCCTGCTCGGAGCCGGCCCCGCCGGCCGGAAGCGTGCAGCATGAGGCCGGAACTGGCCGGCAGCCACCGATCGACCGCCCATGCCCACGGTGCGGAACTGATGTTCGATTCTTTCCGCCGCTGGCCCCGGGTACCGTCCCCGCAGCTGGTGCGCCTCCGCTCGGCGCTGCTTCAGTGCGTCGAGGTGGCCGCGCCGGAGAACGGCAGGGATCTCTCGGAGTCCGCCGGAACGCTGTTGCGGCTGGTCACCGATGAGCTGGACCGCCGCAACGGCCACTCCGCGGGTCCCGCGGAACTGCCGGAAGGATTCCGGCGCGCACGGCGCCGCCCTCACGCGTAGATGGTCGGAATCGCGGGTTCGCCGCGCTGGAGCCGGTTCACGACGGCGGGCAGTTCTGCCATCGTCTCGGCGTGCCGGCGCCGGGCCCGCACCACGGCCTCCGGTCCGGTCCATCCGGGAAGGAGCTCTCCATCCCGGATGAACTGCTGCAGCAGCGGCCTGCCGTTCGGTTCCTCCGCCGGCGGGTGGCCAACCCCGAGGACTTCGTGAGTGGCCGTGCCCTCGCCGTCGAGCCGGCGCACCGCATGTTTCCGTCCGCCAACGTTGATCTTGTTCTTGGAACTCTTAGCGACCGCGATGTACTCCCCGGCGTCGTTGGTGCGGCCGACCAGCTTGTAGACCATGCCGGCGGTGGGGGCGCCGGAACCCGTGACCAGCGCCGTACCAATGCCGTACGAGTCAGCCGGTGCGGCCTGGAGCGCCGCAACGGAATATTCGTCGAGATCGGACGTGACGACGATTTTCGTGTGCACGTTGCCCAGGCTGTCCAGCAGCTCACGGACCCACCGGGCCTGCGCCATCAGGTCGCCGGAATCGAGCCGCACCGCCCCCAGCGTGTCGCCGGCGAGTTCGACGGCTGTCCGGACGGCCGCTTCGACGTCGAAGGTGTCCACCAGCAGCGTGGTCCCGGGTCCGAGCGATTCCAGCTGCGCCCGGAACGCGTCGCGTTCGGTGTCGTGCAAAAGGATGAAGGAATGCGCTGCTGTGCCGACGGTCCGGAGGCCGAAGCGCCGGCCGGCTTCCAGGTTCGACGTTCCGGCGAAGCCCGCAATGACGGCGGCCCGGGCAGCCGCGGCGGCGGCTTCCTCCTGGGCCCTGCGCGAACCCATTTCAATGCAGGGCCGTCCGCCTGCCGCGCTCACCATCCGGGACGCCGCCGAGGCTATGGCACTGTCATGGTTGAGAACGGACAGTACGAACGTCTCCAGGATGCAGGCCTCGGCGAAGGTGGATTCCACGATCAGGACGGGGGAGTAGGGGAAGTAGGCCTCTCCCTCGGGGTATCCCCAGATGTCGCCGGAGAACCGGAAGTCCGCGAGGCGGGCCAGGGTGTCGGCATTGACAACGCCGGTCCGGTCCAGGAACTCCAGCTCCGCGGGACCGAAGCGGAAACCGGCGAGGCCCTCAAGCAGGCGCCCGGTTCCGGCCACGATCCCGTACCGGCGCCCCTCCGGCAGTCCGCGGGCGAACGCCTCGAACACGGTCCCGCGCTCCGCGGCCCCGGAGTGCATTGCCGCCTGCAGCATGGTCAGTTCGTAGTGGTCGGTGTAGAGGGACGAACTGTGGCGGTCCCACGCCGGCGAGGTGTCCATGATTCACCCTAGCCCTCCCCGGGCGGGGGTCAGCCCGGAGCGTCTGCCGCCGGTGCCGACGGACCGCCGCCGTTCCGGCTGCAGACGGACAGGACGGCCGGCTTCGTACCGTTCTCAGGAATGGGTGGGTTCCTCGACGAGGGCGGTGGCGATGCTGTCGGCGTCGTCCAGTGCGGCGAGGTACCGTTCGGCGTCCAGGGCCGCAGCGCAGCCGGTGCCGGCAGCGGTGATGGCCTGGCGGTAGCGGTGGTCCACGGCGTCCCCGCACGCGAAGACGCCGGAGAGGTTGGTGACCGTGGTGGGCGAGTCGACCGTGATGTAGCCCTCGGCGTCGAGCTCCACCTGGCCGTGCAGCAGTTCGGTGCGCGGGACATGCCCGATCGCGACGAAGATGCCGGTGGCGGCCTGTTCCCGGGTGTCGCCGGTGCGGGTGTCGGTCAGGGTGACGCCGGTGACCTTGGTGTCGCCGTGGATGGCGGTGATGGCGGAGTTCCACGCGAAGCTGATCTTGGGGTTGTCCTTGGCGCGCTGGGCCATGATCCGGGAGGCCCGGAGCTCGCCCTTGCGGACCACGACCGTGACGGACCGCCCGAAGCGGGTCAGGAACGTCGCTTCCTCCATGGCCGAGTCCCCGCCGCCGACGACGATGATGTCCTGGTCCCGGAAGAAGAACCCGTCGCAGGTCGCGCACCAGGAGAGCCCGTGCCCGCTGAACTTCTTCTCCTCCGGCAGGCCGAGTTCCTTGTAAGCGGAGCCGGTGGCGAGGATGACGGCCGGCGCCTCGTGCGCCTCCCCGGCTGCCGTGACCACGCGCTTGAGGTGGCCGGTGAGCCGGACTTCGGTGACGTCGTCGAACACCACCTGTGCGCCGAATTTCTCGGCCTGGGCCTGGAGCCCGTCCATGAGCTCGGGGCCCTGGATGCCGCCGGGGAAGCCGGGGAAGTTTTCCACCTCGGTGGTGTTCATCAGGGCGCCTCCCGCGGTGACCGCTCCGGCGATGACCAGCGGTTTCAGGCCGGCCCGGGCGGCGTAGATCGCCGCGGTGTAGCCGGCAGGGCCGGACCCGATGATGATCAGCTGTTCAGCGGGACCGGTGTCAGGGTTTACGGTGTCAGCGCTCATGGTCGTGCTCCTTGGCGGTTGGTCTTGGTACCGGGTGGTCTTGGTATCGGTTGGTCTTGGTGCCGGTTACTTGGCGGCGGGGACGAGGGAGGCGATGAGGTCCTCGATGCGGGTCTTGATGTCGTCGCGGATCGGGCGGACGGACTCGACGCCCTGGCCGGCCGGGTCCTCGAGTTCCCAGTCCTCGTAGCGCTTGCCCGGGAAGATCGGGCAGGTGTCGCCGCAGCCCATGGTGATGACGACGTCGGATTCCTTCACGGCTTCGGTGGTGAGGACCTTGGGGATCTCGGCGGACATGTCGATGCCGAGTTCGGCCATGGCCTCGACGGCGGCCGGGTTGACCGCCTCGGCGGGCTGGGAGCCGGCGGAACGGACCTCGATGGCGCCCCGGCCCAGGGTGGTGAGGAACGCGGCGGCCATCTGGGAGCGGCCCGCGTTGTGGACACAGACAAACAGGACGGAAGGCTTCTTGGCGGTTTCGGGGCTCATTCGGGTCTCCTGGGGTTCGACGGGGTGGGAGTTCAGCGCACGACGGCGGCGGGCGTGAAGAAGCGGGTGCGGGCCCAGAGGGCCACATAGACCAGTGCAACAAGAACCGGGACTTCGATCAAGGGCCCGACGACGCCGGCGAGGGCCTGGCCGGAGGTGACGCCGAAGGTTCCGATGGCCACGGCGATGGCGAGTTCGAAGTTGTTGCCGGCGGCGGTGAATGCCAGGGTGGTGGTTTTGGCGTAGCCCAGATCCAGCCACTTGCCGATCAGCATGCCGGCGCCGAAGACCACGAGGAAGTAGACCAGCAGCGGCAGGGCGATCCGGACGACGTCCAGCGGCCGGGAGGTGATGGTGCCGCCCTGCAGGGCGAAGAGCAGGGTGATCGTGAAGAGGAGGCCGTACAGCGCCCACGGGCCGAGCCTGGGCAGGAACGTGGTTTCGTACCAGTCGCGGCCCTTGGCCTTTTCGCCGATCGTGCGGGTGAGGAAGCCGGCCAGCAGCGGGATCCCCAGGAACACGAGCACCGATGCGGTGATCGCCCAGAACGAGAAGTCAGCGCTGGTGGTCGGCAGGCCCAGCATGGTGGGCAGCGCCTGGAGGTAGAACCAGCCCAGGGCGCCGAACGCGAAGACCTGGAAGACGGAGTTGATGGCCACGAGGACGGCAGCGGCTTCGCGGTCCCCGCACGCGAGGTCGTTCCAGATCATCACCATGGCGATGCAGCGGGCCAGGCCCACGATGATCAGGCCGGTCCGGTATTCAGGCAGGTCCGGGATGAAGATCCAGGCCAGGGCAAACATGAACGCCGGCGCCAGCACCCAGTTCAGCACCAGGGAGGTGATCATGAGCTTGCGGTCCCCGATCACGCGGTGGGCCTGGTCGTAGCGGACCTTGGCCAGCACCGGGTACATCATCACCAGCAGCCCGACCGCGATCGGCAGGGACACCTGGCCGACCTTGACGGTCTCCAGCGCGGTATTGAGCCCCGGGATGAAACTGCCCAGGAGCAGTCCCAGGACCATGGCGGCAACGATCCACACCGGCAGGAAACGGTCCAGCGTGGAGAGCTTGCCGACGACGGCAGCCCCGCCATCAAGGGTGGGTGGCGGGTTGGTCTGGATGCTCACGGGGCTCCTGTGCTGCTCAGCATTACGCTAAATTGATGAATGTCGATATGAACTCTTCCAAATCACATCGATGAATGTCAATCTGTGCGGCGGTGGGCAGGATGAACACTGTGGAAACACCTCCGGATCCTCAGGCCGGCTGCGGAATGGACGTCAGTGCCGTGAGCTTTTCTTCGCCGATCGGTTCGGTGGCCAGCAGGGGCACGAGCGCGATCCTGTCGGCCAATGCGCGGACCCTGGTGATTTCCGGGATCTCGGCGGCGGCCCGGGCCTGCAGGAAGGGGGTCTGCGGGCGGGAGGCGGCAAGGGAGTTGTTGATCACCCAGGCCCACGGATGGATACCTGCCCGTTCCAGGTCCTCCTGCAGTCCCTGGGCCTCCAGCACCGGAGTGGTCTCCGCCAGAGTGATGAGCAGTACCTTGGTCTGGGCCGGATCCTGGAGCCGCATCAGCGGGGTCACGAACCCCATGGTGCTGCCGACCTGCCGGGCGATCTCGCGGTGGTACGAACCGGTGGCGTCCAGGAGCAGGAGCGTGTGTCCGGTCGGTGCGGTGTCCATCACTACGAAATTGCGGCGGGATTCCCGGACCACTTGGGAGAACTGCCGGAAGACGGCGACCTCTTCGGTGCACGGGGAGAGCAGGTCCTCGGCGAGGGCGGCACGCCCGTCGGCGTCAAGGGTGTGCCCCTTGGTGGTCATCACATGGTCGCGGTACTCCTGGATCGCAGTCACGGGATCGATGCGTGAGACCGTCAGGCCCGGGATGGAACCGTGCAGCGTTTCGGTGAGGTGGGCGGCGGGATCGGTGGTGGTGAGATGCACGGCGTGGCCGCGGTTGGCCAGGGCAACCGCGAGCGCCGCGGCGACGGTGGTCTTGCCGACACCGCCCTTGCCCATGCACATTACGAGTCCGTGCCCGTCGCGTTCCATCTCATCGACAAGGTCCGCCAGGGCGGCCTCCTTGAGTTCCGCCGCGGGCGGGGCAGCCGTGGCGGTGGCCGCGAATCTGTCCGGTGAGAACAGGGTTTCCAGCGCCGGAGTGCCGACCATGTTGCCGGCTTTCAGTTCCAGGACGTCGCGGGGGAGTGCGGCAATACTGCCGGACATGGCGGCGATGGCCGCTGTTTCGCGGCTCCGCACGGCCTGTGCCAGCGGTTCGTCCCCGACGCTGTGCGGCAGGACACCGTTGATGACAACAAATCCGCCGGCAATACCGATCTGGTTGAGTTCCAGGAAGGTCCGCTCGATCTCCGTCAGTGAGGAGGTCTGGGCCCGTGCGACCAGCACGAGGCGCGTTCGGGCGGGGTCGGTGAGGGTCTGGACGGCCCTGGCGTAAACCTGTTTGTGCTTCTCTAGCCCGGACAGGGGGCCAAGGCAGGACGGATCGCCCTTGCCCGCATCGAGGAAGTCCGTCCACGACCCGGGCAGTTGCAGCAGCCGGATGGTGTGGCCGGTGGGTGCGGTGTCAAAAACGATGTGGTCGTACGCCTTATAAGCCGTGTCGTCGGCGAGCAGGTTGGTGAACTCGTCGAACGAGGCAACTTCCGTCGTGCAGGAGCCCGAGAGCCCCTCGGCGATGCTTGCCAGTTCACTCTCCGGCAGGAGTCCCCGGACGGGGGCGATGATCCGTTCCCGGTACGCTGCGGCGGCCTGTTCCGGATCAATTTCCAGCGCGAGAAGGCCGGGCGCCGCGGGAATGGGCGTGATGGTGTTCCCGACAGTGACGCCGAACACCTGCCCCACGTTGGACGCGGGATCGGTGCTGACCAGGAGGACCTGCTTGCCGGCCCGGGCCAGGCCCAGGGCGGTGGCGCAGGCGACGGAGGTCTTGCCGACGCCGCCCTTGCCGGTGAAGAACAGGAAACGGGGCGTGTTCTGGAGGAACTTCATGCCGGTCTAGCAGCAGCTCGTTGAGCCGCCGCAGCAGCCGGACTTCTCGCTGAGGCCCAGGTCGGGGCGGATCCGGTCCTCTGCCGGAGCCCCGCCGGCGAGGCCCGCGAAGCTGAGCAGCTGCTCCCGGCTCGGGTAGCTGCCGATGGCGACCGTGACGCCGTCGACCATGGTCAGGGGAAGTCCCTTGGAGCCGACGGTGTGCAGGAATCCGCGGACGGACTCGTCGGCGGCAAAGGCGGTGGGATCGCTCGCAAGGTTGTGGCGGGCGATGTCAGCACCGAGGCTCTGGAGGTGGCGCACGTCGGCAGTGACCTCAAGGAGGGACTGGTCGACGTCGGGGCCGCAGACGCCGGTGTCGCAGCACAGTGCGGATTCGTAGATGTGGATAGCAGGCATGTGGTTCTCCTTGGCCTAGGTGCAGGTGAATGCGTGTCCAGTATATCGAGCCTTGTCGATAGATTCGCTGCCATTGTGGCCGGGCTATTCAGTTGTCCCTGGTCTGGGAGTACTTTGTCCCCATGGCCAAGGAAGAAGCAACCATCGCGGTCGACAGCCCCAGCGGGCAGCGGGACCTGCGGATTTCCAGTCCCGGCAGGGTCCTGTGGCCGGAGCTCGGGCTGACGAAGCTGGACCTCGCCCGGTACATTGTCGACGTCGGCGACGCCTTCCTGGCGGCGAACGGCAACCGGCCCGTGACGCTCCAGCGGTTCGGCGACACCATCGACGGCGAGCAGTTCTTCTCGAAGAATCCGCCACGGGGCGCCCCTGGCTTTGTGCGCTCGGTGATGGTGGTGTATCCCAGCGGACGCTCGCATCCGCAGCTTGTGATCGACGAGATTGCCGCCGCTGTCTGGGCGGTGCAGATGAACACGGTGGTGTTTCATCCCTGGGCCTCACGGGCCGGCAATCCGGACAACCCGGACCAGCTTCGGGTTGACCTCGACCCGCAGCCGGGCACCGGATTCGAGGAGGCCGTGCCCGCCGCACAGGAACTGCGCTCCATTCTGTCCGAGGCCGGGCTGGAGTCCTTTCTCAAGACCTCCGGCAACCGGGGACTGCATGTGTTCGCCCCGATCGAACCCAGTCATGAGTTCCTTGAGGTGCGGCACGCCGTCATCGCAGCCGCCCGCGAACTTGAGCGGCGGATGCCCGACAAGGTCACCACTGCCTGGTGGAAGGAAGAACGGGGCGCGAGGATCTTCGTCGACTTTAACCAGGCGAACCGGGACCGCACGATGGCCGGGGCCTACAGTCCGCGTGCCCTGCCCGCCGCCACCGTTTCCTGCCCGATCGGCTGGGAGGAGCTGGAGCACATCACCACGAAGGACTTCACCATTCTTACGGTGCCGCAACGGCTCAAGGCCACCGGCGACCCCTGGGCGCAGATGCAGGCGAAGCAGGGCACCATCGACGTTCTGCTGCAGTGGTGGGAGCGTGACCTCGCGGCCGGGCTCGGTGAGCTGCCGTTCCCGCCGGACTTCCCGAAAATGCCGGGCGAGCCGATGCGGGTGCAGCCCAGCCGGGCCAGGAACAAGGAGTAGGGCGGGCTCAGACGCCCAGCAGCCGCTGGCCGTTGAACCAGCAGACCTCGCGCAGCCAGTCGTCGTCGAGCCGGGGCTCCTTGTCCCGGAGCCGTTCCAGCGCTTCCAGCTGATGGGCATAGGGGTACGGGATGTTCGGGAAGTCGCTGCCGAGCACAATCCGCTCCGGCATCGCGGCCAGCCGCGGCAGGAGCTGGGGCGGGAAGGGTGCGGCGGCTTCGAAGAAGTCCGTAAAGACCATGGTGGTGTCCAGGTGAACGCGGGGGTAGCCCTCCGCCAGGTCCAGGAACTCGCCGTACTCAGGGGCTCCCAGGTGGGCGACGACGGCGGTCAGTTGGGGATGGCGGCGCAGAACACCTTCCAGCTTGTCCGGGCCCGTGAATCCGGGCCGCGGAACCGGACCGCTGCCCACATGCACAACGACCGGAACACCGGTCTCGGCCAGCAGGCCCCAGACCGGGTCGAGGACCGGCTCGCGCAGATCGAATCCGCCCACCTGTGCGTGGATCTTGAAGACCCGCGCGCCGCGTTCCAGGGCCGACCGCACCTGGTCCAGGACGCCGTCCTCGGGGAAAAACGTGGCGCTCGGGACACAGTCGGGCTCCGCCGCGGCCAGTTCGAGGGCAAAATCGGTGAGGTCCGCCGCCATGCCGGGGCGGTGCGCATAGGTCAGCGCGGTGAAATGGCGCAGCCCCAGCTGGCGCAGCCGGGCCAGCCTGCTCGCCTCGTCCGTGCGGTAGGTGATGGGCCAGGGGCGGCCGATGAGGGGACCGGCCTCATCGAAGTGCGCCCACACCCGACGCAGCATCCGTTCCGGAAGGAAGTGCGTATGGATATCGATCAGGCCCGGAAGCCCGAGCCGATCCCACCACTGCGGTACGTCAGCATCCCGCATCGTCTCCACGGGCTCTTTCATCGCGTTGTTCACGTCAACAGCTTGTCACGCCGCGTGTCGCGCCGTGCCGTACACCGGGCTGACGCGCCGAAGGAGGGGTGTGGCCCGGGCTCCGGTCAGTTCAGTGCCGGATACGTCGCCAGGATGTAATCGGTGGCTGCTGGTCCCGCCATGCGGAGCCCGCTGCGGCCGGGCTTGATGCGGTGGGCCTTCAGGGCGGCCCAGAAGCCGGAGACCGGGTGCGGTGCGGCGTTGTGCAACAGGCACCAGCTGATGTAGAGACCGTAGAGCTGGTCTTTCCTCAGCGCGTTGCCGTCGTCGGCGCCTTCGATGGTTGCCTCGGCGAGGAAGCGGTCGATGTGGGCAGAGGCAGTCAGTGAAGCGGCCATGGTCGGCTCTCTTCCGTACTGTGCAGTGAATGCTGCCGTTCGGCTACAGCAGCGTGTCCTTCGGCGGCGCGCACAAGGCGCCGAAGCGGTGGGACCGAAAACCAGGCCGGGCTGGCCCGAAGTTCCCGGGGGCCAGTCAGCAGGCGGTCCCGACAGGCCGTGGGGCGGGCCGGGGGAGCTCTATCCCGGAACTCGCCATCGCGGAATGTCTACATTGTAGATTTTACGCGTAGACTACGCATTAGGCAAGAGGTGCAGCGGTCGCGGCGCCTTGGCCAACGTTGAGGAAGTTGCACACACCATGACATCCCCGCAGCAACCAGCAGGCGATGACGCCGGCAGTGGCGCCCGGAAGAACCGCCTCAGCCGTGAGGTCGTTCTGGCCGCCGCCCTGAAACTTGTCGACGACGAGGGGCTGGAGGCGTTGACCATGCGCCGGCTGGGTCAGGCCCTGCACCGGGATCCGATGGGTCTGTACCGTTACGCAGCCAACCGGGCCGCCCTCCTGGACGGCGTCACCGAGCTCGTCCTGGACGAGCTGGCCATCTTCGGGGACGACCCGGACTGGCAGGGACAGTTGCGGCGCATCGCCCACGACCTCCGGCTGCTCGCGCTCCGCCACCCCAATGTGGTTCCGCTCCTGGTGACCCGCCCGCTCTCGACACCGCTGGGTCTCCGCCCGCTGGGCACCCTCCGGCCGCTGGAGCAAATTCTGGGTCTGCTGATCGGCGCCGGCTTTAGCGCTTCCGATGCCCTGCACGTCTATCGCGCCTACTACGGATTTCTCTACGGCCACATCCTCAACGAACTCCAGGAATTCGTCGTGGACCCCGATGAGAATGAGGCCCTGCTGCGTCTTGGCCTGCACCGCCTCCCGCCGAAGGAGTTCCCGCGGCTGCGTGCCCTGGCTCCCCAGCTCGCCGCCTATGACGGTGCCGCGGAGCTGGATGAGGGAATAACCATCCTGCTGTCAGGGCTCGCGGCCCACCATTCCGCGCCACCGATCAAGAAAGACTGAGGACACGATGTTCCTTCTCTTCGGACTCAAGACTGTCCAGCACCCCCTGCCCGGCCGTCCGGCCAGTTGCCAGCGCTGTGGGCAGTTCGTTCACCACAGGCTGGAAGAGCGTTCCACCCGGTTCACGCTCTTCTTCATCCCGGTGTTCACCACCTCGCGGTCCTACCGCATCACATGCTCGCACTGCGGAACGGTCAACAGCCTCACGCGGCGGCAGAAGAACTCTCTCGCACGCTAGCGTGCGCAGGCGCCGCTGGGTCGCCGCAGGGGCGCACCGGAGTGCGCGGGCACCCCGCTGGAGTCAGCGGCGGCGGAGGGTGCGGAGCACTCCGCGGACCGCGAATCCGAGGGCGCACACGAGCGGAACCAGCGCGGCAAGGAGGGCAATGCTGTTGGGCCGGAACGCCACCTGCCCGTCACGTCCCCGGCAGTACACGCCCAGCGGGAGCGCAAAGCCGCCTCCGCCGCCTCCGGCAGCCGCGCCGCCGCCGTCCCCACCGGCAGCTTCGCCTTCGGCAACGGACCCGGAGTTCCCTCCGCCGCCGAAGCCGAAGGACACCAGGGCCACCGGGATCAGTTCCGCACCGTCCACGGTCACCACCGGGCCATAGGCCATGGACACACCCACGTTTTTGAACGTCTCCGCGAGAGACGAAAGAGCTTCAGTCATGCCACGACCGTAGGTGCCCTGCGCGGGGGAGCGCCAGAGGCGTTGGCCCCGGAACCCCAGCGCGGCAGGGCCATCCGGCCCCTGCCTATGCCTCAGCTGTGGCGGTGCGCAGCGATGAAGTCCGCCGCGGATCCCGCCAGCGATGCCCCGACCTCCTCCGTGCTGCGTTTGGTCCCTTTGACATCGAAAGTGTGGCCGCCGCCGTCGCGCCACTTCAGCGTTGCTGTCGGACCGATCCGGGCCACCACAGCCTCCAGCAGTTCGGGCGTGGCAAACGGGTCGAGCGTGCCCTGCAGGAACAGCATCGGCAGGGTCAGGCCGTAAAGGTGCTCATCACGGATTTTTTCCGGCTTTCCCGGGGGATGGAGCGGGTAGCCGAGGAAGACGAGTCCGGCCGATGGCATCCCCTCGGCAACCGCCATCGAGGCCATCCGTCCGCCGAAGGACTTGCCCCCGGCCCAGAGCGGCTCGCCCGCTGACCGGGCAGCGGCGTCAGCCATGGCCGCGCGCCAGGCCGCAATCGCTGCCGGAGGCCTGTCGGGGAATTTCCGTCCCACCTCCCGGTAGGGGAAGTTGAAGCGGAGCGTGGCGATCCCCAGCCCGTTCAGGGCGCGGGTGAATCCGGCCAGGAACGGGTGCTCCATGCCGGCCCCCGCTCCGTGGGCGACGACCAGGGTGGCGGACGGCGTCCCGGGGCGGGCGTAGACGCCTGAAACAGCGGATTCGCCCACGTTGATCGTGACGGGCAACTCGGGGGTGGTCATAACTCCATCATGACGCCTGCGCAGGCCGCGGATACCGTCCTGCGATGGCTAGGCTGTCGTTATGAGCAACACCGAGGTGGCACCCCAGGAGATCCTTTGCGAAACGGACGACAGCTGCGTGGGCGTGGAAATTCTCCTGCCCCGGCAGGTCCCGCTGGGCGGGCCTCGGGCCATGGATGTCAGACGCACGCTGCCGCAGCGCCGGCGGAGCCTCATCGGCGCCTGGTGCTTCCTGGACCACTACGGCCCGGACCGGGTCGGGGAGTCCGGGGGCATGCACGTGCCGCGCCACCCGCACACGGGCCTGCAGACGGTCAGCTGGCTCTTTACCGGTGAGATTGAGCACCGCGACTCGGCCGGTTTCCATGCAGCGGTGCGGCCCGGCGAGGTCAACCTGATGACTGCCGGAGGAGGCATCAGCCACTCCGAATTTTCCACCGCCGGGACCGACGTGCTGCACGGTGCGCAGCTGTGGGTGGCACTGCCAGACAGCGCCCGCCAGATGGAGCCCACCTTTGAGCACTACCGCCCCGAACCACTGTCCGGAACCGGCTGGATTCTGCGGGTCTTCCTGGGATCCATAGCCGGTTCCACCTCGCCGGTCACCACCCACACGCCGCTGCTCGGCGCCGAGATCCTGCTGGATGCGGGGGCCACCCTGAGCGTGGACACGGACCCGTCCTTTGAACACGGTCTGCTGGTTGACACCGGAGCCCTCACGGTGGATGGCCACCGCGTCACCAAGGACCACCTCGCCTACCTGCCGGCCGGGCGCACCTCCCTGACCCTGGCGGCCGGCGTCGAACCGCTGCGCGTTCTCCTGATCGGAGGCGTGCCCCTGGGCGAGCAGATCGTGATGTGGTGGAACTTCGTGGGACGCAGCCACGAAGAAATCATCGGGTACCGGGCGCAGTGGCAAGCAGAAATCGGCGCCGAGGACGCACCCGCTGCCGTCGGGATGGCAACGGCGGACCCGCGGTTCGGCACTTTCCCCGCGGGTGAACCCGCTCCGCTGCCGGCTCCTGCACTCCCGAACGCCCGGCTCCGCCCGCGTGACTGAGACCGCTGAGGCTGTCCCCTGTGCAGCCGACCCAACCCGCACTGGCCGCGCTACGAACGAGCTCCGGCACCGGTCTTGCCGGTGCCGGAGCTGTCGAGGCCAACTGGCCATCCGCAGCGGAGTCAGCCACGCCCGGCGGCGTTGGATTATGCGGGTCGCCGGTTAGCTCATGCAGTCAGCGCAGTACGAATGCCCAGCCTTCTGGCGGGCGAGTTGCGAGCGGTGCCGGACGAGGAAGCAGGAGTAGCACGTGAACTCGTCTTCCTTCTGCGGAATGACGGTGACCGTCAGTTCCTCGCCGGACAGGTCGGCGCCCGGCAGTTCCACACCTTCGGAGGTGTCAGCCTCATCGAGCTCGCGGGTTACGCTGCGGGCGTCCGGAGCGTTCGCGGAGCGCAGGGCCTCCAGCGAGGCGTTGCGTGATTCCGCAACGTCGGATCGGACTTCGTCATAGTCGGTTGCCACCTGGTTAATTCTCGATTCCGTTGTTCTGGGTTTCCCGGGATTGAACGGTACAGCATCCATCCGTTAATTTGCCTGGTGTAGGGGCACTGTGTGCAGTGACACTCACAACACCGGCAATCACCCCGCCGGTGCGTGGCCGCCGCCGGGGCCTTGCAGGTGTTCGATGATCGTCGTCCGGATTTCACGTGCCGTTCATGCCGCGGTCCTAGGCTGATTCTTCAAGCACCGTCCGCCAGAAGGGAGCCGTGATGGCCGATATCGCCGCAGTACTCGGAAGGCTCACGCCAGAGGAATTTGACGGACTCCGGGCCCTTGGCCCGGCAGGGCACCTGCCGAGGCTGCTCACCGATGCCCTCGACCGTGCGGCGGGCGGTCCGGGAGCGGGCCGCGGGTACTACGTTTCCACCGGCAGCGTCAGTGCCACGGGTGGACCCCACTTTGTTTTGCGCAGCGACGTCTCCGGGTGGCTTTTTGGTTCCGCTGCCCCGGTGCCGCAAGCCCGCGGCGACGTTTAGGAATCCGGCGGCCGCCCCACCGGGGCCGGCGTCGGGCTTCAGCTTTCCCCGGTACTTGTTACGTCTGACCTGCCGCGTTAGGCTAAATACTCAGCATGCTTAGTATTCAGCTTAACGCGAAGGAGTCATGATGAGAGCACTTACCTGGCAGGGCAAACGCAAAGTCAGCGTCGAGAACGTGCCGGACCCGGTCATCCGCGAGTCGACGGACGCCATCGTTAAGATCACTTCCTCTGCGATCTGCGGTTCGGACCTCCACCTTTACGAGGTGCTGGGGCCGTACTTGAAGGCGGGCGACATCCTGGGCCACGAGCCCATGGGCATTGTGCAGGAGGTTGGCGCCGACGTCACGAACCTCAAGCCCGGAGACCGCGTCGTGATTCCCTTCAACATCTCCTGCGGGCACTGCTGGATGTGCAAGCGGGGGCTCCAGTCCCAGTGCGAGACGACGCAGGTGCATTCGCACAACAGCGGGGCCAGCCTGCTCGGTTTCTCCGAGCTCTACGGCTCAGTGCCCGGCGGCCAGGCTGAATTCCTGCGGGTTCCGCATGCCGACTATGGTCCGATCAAGGTGGGCCACGAACTGCCTGACGAGCGCTATCTCTACCTCTCGGACATCCTCCCCACCGCTTGGCAGGGCGTGAATTACGCGGACGTCCCCGCCGGGGGCACCCTCGCCGTCTTCGGTCTTGGCCCCGTGGGCCAGTTCGCCAGCCGGATCGGACGCCACCTGGGGCACCGGGTTATTGCTGTCGAACCCGTGCCGGAACGCCGTAAGATGGCCCAGCGCCACGGCATCGAGACCATTGACTTCACCAAGGACGTCGGTGACCAGCTGCGGGAGCTGACCGAAGGCCGGGGTCCCGACGCCGTTCTTGACGCGGTGGGGATGGAAGCGCACGGCTCCCCGGTCGGTGCTTTCGCCCAGAACGCGGTCGGCCTGCTTCCGGACGCCCTGGCCAAGAAGGTGATGGAGACGGCCGGCGTGGACCGCATGTCGGTGCTGTACGCCGCCATCGATTCGGTCCGCCGCGGCGGCACCGTGTCGCTCAGCGGAGTCTACGGGGGCACGGCCAGTCCGATGCCGCTGCTCACCATGTTCGACAAGCAGCTGCAGTTCCGGATGGGGCAGTGCAACGTCCGCCGCTGGACCGACGAGTTGCTGCCAATGGTGGAAGACCCGAGCGACCCGCTTGGCGTCATGGACCTGAAGACGCACGAGGTCTCCCTCGACGGCGCCGCGGCCGCCTACGAAATGTTCCAGAAAAAGGAAGACGGCTGCATCAAGGTTGTCCTGAAGCCGTAGGTGCAGGCGAGACCCTGGGCCAGACACTGACGGGGCTGGGGCACCAGACCCGCGGTTCTTCTAGACGACCACCCGGATGACGACAGGATCCATCGCCTGCCCGGCGGCATACTGGCCGTCGAACAGGTCGGACCCTTCCGGGGAGATGACGACGTCGACGTGTTCCCAGACCAGGGAGCCGTCGTCGTTCCGGGGCTTCGACGGGCTGAGGAAGCCGACGACGGTGCGGTCCTGGCCGCCGCCGTCGCCGGTGCTGATGGAGAGCACGCCGCTGCCGCTCGTGAAGGTGATCCATGGATCCAGCAGCCGGACCAGCAGCATGCCGTGGTGGCCGGCGAGCCGGACATCACCTTTGAAGCGGAGCACGCCGGTGCCGCGCGCGACGTCGTAGTCGTTCGATGCGGGGCTGAAGCAGAACAGTGAGGTATCGGCCACCGTCGCCCCGTCGGTCGCCGAAACGGACCCGTCCGGCAGGCTGGTGATGTAGTCGATGAAGCTGCGCTTGATGCCCCAGCTCAGGCCCGGCGCAGGCAGCGGAGCGGGTGAAGCGGACGCTGGGTTCACGTAGGTTCTCCTGTGGGTGAAAAGCTGGTCCCTCTGAGCCTAGCGGCGGATTGCGCCCCCGGATGAAGTGGCGCCCGGGTGGCGTGACATCCGGGGTAATTCTTTGCGCGTGCAGACAGCACCGGGCTGCCCTGGCAGGCCGGTGGTTCACGTGGAAAAGTGCCCGTTCGGGACGCTGCCTCGCGTCGCCGAAAAAGCAGCCTGCCACGCCCTGCAACATCCGCTGGTTTACCGGGGAATTGGTGCGCCGCTTGGCGCGGGGTGTGACGTCGCACTGCGGAAATCTGGCTTCTCGCCGTTCCGGGGAGGACGAAAGGAATTATCGACTTTGCCGGACCCCTGGAAAAGCGGGAGCGCGACGCTGTAACGCCCATTCCAGTGTTCGCTTGGGAAATATGCGGCAGTTGAGCCCTGCGGACAATAAATGCCAAATAGGTATCCGGGAATTTGCTTCCCGTCCTGTTCTGTGGGCCGGGGTGCCGGTGCCGATCCGCTCAACGCGGCTCTTCAAGGTTCCCGGGGAATGGTCTGCTGAGATGATTGCTCATGCGGCTATCCGGGCTGCACTTCTCAAGAGGATACGCGATTTGTAGTTGTCGGGGTTTCGGTA
>NZ_JBVAYY010000021.1:0-55167 GCF_055412885.1 Pseudarthrobacter leeuwenhoeki
CTGACACGTTTTCCGGCGGGTCCGGCTTGATCTGTCAGGAGTACTTCGGGAACACCCCCCACCCCGGATGGGTCACCCCACAACCGACACCAATCCGTTACACAACCACACCAAGGGAAGCATTCAACGCCCGGGTTCTCCGTCTAGGGCAACGACTACGGAATGTCCCCTCCGCGGATAACGCTGCTGACCTGCGCAAATCACCAAAAAGGTGCACGTGGATGTCGAGCCCAACCCGCTTCTGCCCGGGATTAGGAACCCCACGGGGAATGAACGGCAGATGGAATGATGGGTCCATGGATATTGTCGATTTTCTGGAAGCACGCATCGCCGAGCAGGAATCAGCTATCCACGAGGGCTCTTTCGTCCTGCGGATCTCCGACGATCATGAAAACGGAAGCGAAGACAACTCCTCACTGGGCAAGCGAATGCTGGAAGAGTGCGCCCAGAAGAGAGCCATCATCGCCAGCTGGAAGGAAGCTGCCGACGCCGAAGGGATTAGCGACCCCAGCGAAGCAGAAGGGACAGTTGCCATTGCCCGCCGGGCCATGCTCACCATCCTCGCAGGCTCCCATCGGGAGCACCCGAACTACGAGCAGTGCTGGTCACCCAGTCTGTCAACAGACTTAGCCAGCGAATCTGCGAAAGACTGACGTACCGCCGTGTTGCAGCCGTGTAGGGCTGACGGCATAACTCCGGACGTCGGCGTCTGTAGCTACGGAGGAGGAGAGTCAGCGCCGCGGGACCGGGCGCCACGTGGCAGTGCACGGGCGAGGTCTTGTCGGGGCTTCTTGGGCTCTGCCGTACAGGCAGCACTGGCCAGGCGATCAAGGGGATGTCGTCGATGCCTGCGAGTCCGCGCTCCGTGGCGGACTCGGGTGAGATGCACGTCCACAACACGGCGGTCGCCCTCCCGCGCGGCCGTCCGGGGGTCAACGGTGCATGTCACGCTGCTGTCAGGGCCGCGGGGAACTAGGTCAGCGCGGTGACTGTGAATTCAGGAGCTTGAAAGTAGCCGGGGTAGCTTCCCCAGCATTGTTCAACCACGCCGTGCGCAGACCCGCTTGGGCGGCGCCGCGGATGTCCCAAGGACGGACGGTGACCATCACCCTAGCGGCGGCGTCAGCCCCGCAGTCGACGGCGGCATATTCGTAGGATGCCCGTGCAGGCTTCCAGGCGGCCGCGTCTTCGACAGAGAGCAGCGACTGAAACTCGTCAATCGCATGCGTGAAGGGTCACCTGCCGGCCGTGCCTTAAGCCCAGCCCTAGGTGGGCAGCGTTCGGGCCGCCCTGGTGGGCCCTGTTCAGACTGACGTTTTCAGCCCGCGCTAACGTGCGCGACGGTCCGAATACTCGCCAGCACCGCAGCCGCGCACGTCCTTTAGCTATCTTGTCGATAGCGGACTGGTCAATCCCCGAGTTGGGGTTCCCGGCGGATGTGTCCCGTAGTGGGTACCCCATGCGGACATGTAGTGCCCAGGCACCTTCAACCCATTACCCCTGCCACGAAAGAAGTGGCGGACCGGAACGATAGATCTCTAGCCGGTCAGGGTTCTGCCGAGGCCACGGATGGTTCGAATCCGGGTGGCTGTCCAGCTAGGAACCAGCTCGCGCGATGTCGTCGACGATTGGGCCCGAGGTCCGGCAAACGATCCGCAGGAGTAGGTAAGACCCCAGGCAGGGGCTGGCCGCGTCAGGGCCGGCCCTGCCTTCGTCAAATCCCGGACCGGCGGCCGCTCCGGAGAGCCCCCTTCGCGGACGGGCCACCTAGGCCAGGCGGCGATGCAAGGCCGTGCAGTGGCGGTAAACGCCGACCGGGCGCTCCGTTCGAGGCAATCTTGGTGTGGGCGGCGTGGTTCTTCCCGCTCACGGCCGTCGGAACCTTCCTGACGCTGCTCGCTTACCTGCTCGTGCTCCCCGCGCGCTCGCGCGGCCTTTGGATCACGCAGATCGTGCTGACCTCCCTCGCGGCGATGTTCGCCCTCATCACCGTCCTTCTGATTCTCCAATGGCTGCCACACCTCTAGCACTAGTCGTGCTGGATCGTGTGGTGCGTGCGGGGCTGGGAGCGTTCGACTTGCGGGAAGCCTTGAGACCTTAGGCGCGCAGCTAGCTGTACTGTCGTTTTTGTCAGCGCTGGTCGAAAGTTGAGCCGTTTCGTGGGCTTGGCGTCTAGCGGTCGTTGCAACACACGGGGCATCACCGTGAGCATGATTCCCCCGGGCCGGCTGCGGACCGCGGCGGTAACCATCCTCTGGTCCCTGACCGACTCTGCCCTGACCGACTCTGCCCTGACCGCGTTCTCCCTCTTCGGTGCGTTCATGACGATCTTGGCGGACACGACCTACCGCAGCATCCAAACACCAAACGGTGCCCACCGGCTCCTTGTCCTCGACAGCAGCTGCCTCCTGGTCGGCAGACACCCCATCTACGATCCCGCCTGCGGCCCGCTCCTCGATTTCCGCGCCGCGATCAGCACCAATAACGGCTACGACCCGTTCAAGGACGGGCAATACTCAGTGGAATGGTCCGGGAACTCGGCCACCATCAGCTACGTCGACGACTACATGGAGATGACCGGCGCCCATGAGCCCTTTGATCCGGCTTCCTGGACCTGGAGGCCGTTAATCAGGAGCTCTTTCTGGTCCTGCCCAGGCCACCTGGCCCGACCCTCCAGACCGGGTCGGGGCTGACGTAACGGCCAATATCGTCTCTCCGCGGACGTCGCAGTGATCGATGCTGCCGTCTGCTCTCTGGATCGTTCCGAGTGGTTTCCAACCAAAACCCCGCTGCGCCTCACGGAGAGACTGAACCTCCGCGTCAGAGGTCCGCTCAGACAGAGTGGACGACGACGGGAGGTCCCACCGTCGTCCACGTGTCCTTACCTTCAGTCAGGCGAGCTTGCGTCGGATCATGGCCGACGCCCGGTCAACTGCGACGATCAGGACGAGCACGACGATGATGTGAGTGAGCATTTGATCGAACTGGAATGATTTGATGGCCTGGTTGATGAGCAGGCCCACGCCGCCGGCGCCCACCAGTCCGAGCACCAGGGAGGATCGCACGTTCACGTCGAACCGGTATAGGAGCAGTCCCACGAACTGTGGGACCACCAGTGGGATGCTCGCGTGGAACGTCTGTTGCAGTTTGCTGGCACCGGCTGAGGCAAGTGCCTGGACTGGTCCTTGGTCGCTCTCTTCCATGGCTTCGGCCCAGAGTTTGCCCATCACCCCGGTGTTGTGGCAGATGAGGGCGAGTACGCCTGCGAAGGGTCCAAGACCCACTGCGGTGACGAAGATCAAGGCGAAAACTACGTCAGGAACGGCCCGGAAGAAGGACAGTATGGCGCGCGCTGCCTGGTACACCACGGGATGCGGTGAGGTGGTCTCAGAGGCCAGTGCGGCGAGCAGGAGGGCGGTCGGTATGGAGAGTGTGGTTCCCAGCAGCCCGATCCAGAGCGTCACCAGGGTGGCTTCGAGGCTGGGCTTGAGCACCTTGTCCCAGTTCAGGTCCGGTGGGAACGCCTCGGCGAGGAACCGCCCCATGCCCTGGGCGCCGTCAATCAGCAGTGCCGGTTTGAATTCGGTGCTCTCGAATGCAATCAGGTGCAGAACAACAAAGACCACGGCGGCGGCGGCGATGGTTCCCCTGCGGGTCCCTTGGCGCGGGGCGCGGGGGAGGGCAGGGGCGCTCATGCTGCAACCCTGTCCGGTGCGTACAGCGTCTCCAGGACCTCGTCCGTCAGGCCGGCCAGGCTGCCGTCGAACGCAATCTTTCCCTTGAGGAGTCCTATGGCGCGGTCCGCGTGGCGGATCGCGAGGTCCGGCTGGTGCAGCACCGCTGCTACGGCGAGGTTCTCGGTGTGGGCGAGTTCGGCCAGGAGGGCCATGACTTGTTCAGCTGCGTGGGGGTCCAGGGCGGAGACCGGTTCGTCCGCCAGCACTACCGACGCGCGCTGGCAGAGGGCCCGGGCGATCGCGACGCGCTGCTGCTGGCCGCCGGAGAGTTTTCCCGTCCTTTCCAGCGCAACACCTGCCAGTCCTACGCGGTCCAGGCAGGCCATGGCTTCCTCCTTCAGTCCTTTGGCAAAGAACGCCGGACTGGCCGAGGCAAGGCCGCGGACCCGCAGGAGTCCGCCGGAGCAGACGTTGTCCAGGGCCGTGCGCCGCGGGACCAGATGGATTTTCTGGAAGACCATGGCGGCCTCGCTGCGCGCCTGGATCCGGGCCCGACCCTGAAGCGCACCCAGGTCCTTGCCCTGGACCCGGATGGTGCCGGTGTCCGGGCGGGTCAGCCCGATGACGCACTTGAGGGTGGTGGATTTGCCCGAGCCGTTGGCGCCCAGGAACGCGAGCAGTTCACCTGCCCGGACGGTGAAATCGACGCCGTCCAGTACCTTGGTGCCGGCATAAGCCTTGGTCAGGCCCGCGACTTCGACGGCGGTCACAGGTCCTCCTCAGTGAGTCCCATGGTGGCGGCGAGATCGAACAGCGGCTGGTAGGTGTCTTTTGTGACGGCCAGCAGCGGGCCCGGGGGCGTGACGTCCAGGAAGGCGCCCACCTTTTCGATGGCTTCGGCGGGGAGGTTCACCAGTGCGTCGCGGACGGCTTCCTTGAGGGCGGGATCGGCGTTTCCACGGATGGTGATTGGATCGTTGGGGATGGCGTCCGAGGTCCAGATCTGCCGGAAATCCTCAGCCTTGAACGTGCCGGCGGCGGTTGCCGAGGCGAGGGTCTGGGAGTTGATCTGCGCGGCGTCAACTGTCCCATTGGTCAGGGCAAGGAGGGCTTCGGGGTGCCCGCCTGAGTAGCTGATGTCCAGGTCCGATTCGCTGATGCCGGCCTTCTTGAGTCCGTAGCGCGGGAGGACATCTCCGGAGGTGGAGCCGATGCTTCCGAGTGCCACATCCTTGCCCTTGAGGTCGTTGATGGACTGGATGGCGGAGTCCTTGGCCACCCACATGCCGGCCGTGTACGTGCTGAGTTTGCCGTCGGCCGTCCCGAAGGAGGCGATAGGTTCCGCTCCCGCCTTGGTGCTGGCGAAGACGTAGCCCATGGGTCCGAACTGTCCGATGTCCAGGCGGTTATTGGCCATGGCGAGCACCTCGGCGGAGTAGTCCTCCACTACCTGGACCTCCACTTCGCAGCCGAGCCGGTCCTCCAGTGCGTCCGCGAGGACGCGGTAAGCAGGCTCGAGTTTGGTGGGGTCTTCGAAGGGCTCGATGCCGAATTTAATGGGGCCATCGGCGCAATAGGCGGGCGCGTTCGCTGAAGCGGTCTGCGCTTCCGTGTTGGCACAGGAGGACAGTCCGGCAGCAGCCAAAAGGGCAGCGGGAATCAGGGCAAAGTAACGGGTGTTCATGGGGAATCCTTCAGGGGGTTTAGGCGAACGGGCAGGAAGCTTTGGGGAAAGGAGAGGACGATTTTCAGGGGAGGGCGGAGATGTTGCGCGCTGCCAGCCCAAAGGAAACGGTCATGCCGATTCCCGCGGTGACAGACACGGCAGTGACGCCGGGTGCAACGCCGGCAATCAGCAGCGGACCCACCTCGGACGAGGCGTAAATGCCCTGCCAGCGTTCCGTGATGTCGAGGCTGTCGACACCCAGGACCTCCTGGATGCGGTCCAGCAGGAGTGCTGTGGTGGGCTCCACCAGGAAGGGTTCAACCGTTTTTTGGTAGGCGTGGGAGTCGCCCAGCAACAGGGTGCCGTCAGGGCGCTGGGTGAACATCACGTTGGCTCCGATGTCCAGGAGGGCAGGGTCCTGCGCCTGGACTTCCGCGAGGAGGTCCGGCGCGGATGGCATTTCCACAAAGGCGCCATAGCGGAGCATGGAGGTGGCGGTCAGGACCGCGGGGTCCAGGTCCAATCCGTCGGGGCCCGCCGCGGCTGCCATCTGGAGTGAGCAGCGTTGGATTTTGTGTCCTTCGGCAACCTCGGGGAAGAGCAGGTCCACGTCGTGGCCCACGCACACAAACACATGGTCAGCTTCCACATCGCCCCGGCTTGTCCGGACAAGGGCTGTCCGCCCGGTCCCGGCGGCGAAGCCGAGGGCGGATGTGTTCCACCGCACTGACGCGTCCGTGCGGGAGTCCAGCCACGCGGCGAGGCTCGCCACCGTGGTCCGGGGATCGACGCGGAGGTCATCGCGAAGCCACGCGCCGCCGACGAAGGGGCTTTCCGTTGGGTCCGCAACCCCGACAGTCGGTCGGCCCAGCCGCGCGGACGTTTCCGCGGCGCTGAGCAACACGATCTGGCCGGGTTCGCGGCGTTCCGCCAGCTCCTGGAGGACGCGGAGTTCTGTTTCGGTTCGCGCAACTACTACGGCGCCGGATTCTGTAGCCCAGAAGCCGGCGCGTTCCGAGTAGGCCAGCCAGTGCTTGCGCCCGGTGACGGCCAGTTCATACAAGTCGCCGGTCTGCGCGGTAATGCAGCAGTGCCCGAAGTTCCGGATGGAGGCGCCCACTGCTCGGTGGTCGCGTTCGATGACCAGCACGGAGAGCCCGCGTTCGTTGGCAAGGGCGGCATGGGCCAGTCCCACGATGCCTGCCCCGACCACCACCACGTCCACGGAGGAAGGGACGCTGCTGGCGGCTTGGCTTTGAAGGTTTTCAGTATTCACAAGATCGATAGTGGCTGCTGGGCGCTTCTGCAATCAAGCCAAATTGGCAGTTGTATGTACAAGTTAACGGGTTGTTCATTGAAGCTCCGCGGAGTTGGGGCCTTGTTCATTCAAAGAGGCCGGGATGTCTGGGAAGCCCGCATATGCGACTTGTATGATCAAGTCATGTCCTTATCGCAGCTACAGCCTCTCCACCAGCGCCTGACCGACGAACTTCGTATGCGGATCACGTCTGGGTTATGGGCCGAGGGATCCCAGATTCCCAGCGAGGCGGAGCTTTGCCGGGAATTAGAGGCCTCCCGGGGAACCGTCCGGCAGGCCCTCTCAGCTCTGCGCACGGAGGGTCTCATTTTGGGCGGGCGCGGCAAGCAGCCTGTTGCCGGCCGTGCGGCGTTGTCCCAGCCGTTCACAACGTTCATGTCCTTTACGGAATGGGCGGGATCCATTGGCAAGACCCCCGGCCAGAAGACGCGCGAGATCGCCCGTCGCCCAGCGTCGCCCGAGGTGGCTGCCCAGCTGGGAATCAGGGCCGGCGAGCCTGTTGTGGAAGTCCTGCGGTTGCGCCTTCTCGGGGATGCGCCGGCCATGGTGGAGCGAACAAGCTTCGTCCTCGACGTCGGCCGGCTGCTTTTCGACTTCGATACGGACAGCGGCTCCATTTTCAGCTTCCTAAAAAGCCATGGCGTGGACCTGAGCCGGGGCCGGCACACGATCGACGCCGTGGCAGCTCAGGGGCTGGATGCGGAATTACTCGGCGTCGAACCCGGGGCACCCTTGCTCCGCGAACGGCGCCTGACGTCATCCGCGGCCGGGGAGCCCATTGAATACTCCGATGACAGGTACATCCCCGGCTTGACCAACTTCACCATCGAAAACACAAGCGAGCACCGCGCCAACCTGGTCCGAGTGCCGACATCCCAAGGAGCACCGCAATGATTGAACTTGTCGCCCTCGACATGGCCGGAACCACCATCGACGAACACGGGGATGTCTACCGCGCACTTGAGGAATCCGTCCGGGAGGCGGGCGCGGACGTGACCCCCTCGAACCTCCAGACGTGGATGGGAGCGGACAAGACCGAGGCTATCGCCGCGCTGCTGGAACTTGGCGGCGGTGCCGCCGAGCCCGGGCTCGTTGCGCGGACCTTCGTCCGCTTCCGGGAGATCCTGGCGGCCCTCTACGCTGCGAACGCACCCGTGCCCCTGGACGGCGTGGAGGACGCGCTGCGGACCCTGAAATCCATGGGCGTCAAGGTGGCGCTGACTACGGGCTTCTCTCGGGATGTGGCTGATCCGCTGCTGGCCACCCTGGGCTGGCGCGTGGGGGATGGCGAACTGCTGGACGCCGTCGTCACCTCCGACGAGGTGCCCCGCGGCCGGCCGGCGCCCCACATGATCCACCGCGCCATGGAGCGCACCGGCGTCCTAAACGTTGCCGCCGTGCTGGCCGCCGGCGATACCGTCAATGACCTACAGGCAGCCGCAAACGCTGGCGTTGCCGGCGTCGGTGTCCTCACCGGAAAACTCGGCGCGGAGGAGCTGGGCAGGCACCCGCACCTGCGCATCCTCGCCGGGGTAAAAGACCTCCCCGAACTGGTGGGCTCAATTGCCGCCGGAAGTGCCGCCATCGCCCGCTGAAAGGCATGGCGCCCGGGGAGTGGTCTCAAACGGCACCCAGTGCAGAGGGAACTGGGGCGTCAGGTCGTACTGCTCTCTTTGCCGGGAAGAGGCGGACGTTGCGGTCGGCTGCTGCGCCGTTGGTGGTGCGTGTTCACTTTCTGGAGGGCCGGCCTGTCGGTTGGTCATGTAGGTTGCTGTTCTCTTCTCCATGAGATGTTCGGCACCTGACGGTCAGTGCGCAGCGCGGAGGGCCTCATAGTCGAGCAGCGATTGCCGGGCGTAGCTGAACGACCAGTCGACAACAGCTTCGGTGGCGGCCTCGGATGTGCCCAGGTAGCCGAGGATCTGGCCTGCCGCGGGGCTTTGCGCGTGGGCGCGTGCGAGCAGGAGTGCGCACGTGCGGACGTAGTCGAAGAACGGGACAAAGTCGAGTCCCGCCAGGTCGATCGATCCTTTCATGTCATGGAACTGGCGCACGTAGTAGTCGCGTTCGTCGGTCTGCAGATGCCCTAGGAACGGATCCGACACTGCCTGCAGCACCCGTTGGAACTGGACCACGCGGGACCCCTGACCATGCGCTGCCACATCCTGCGCGCTGGTGCTCGGCTGCGGGATGCCGCCGTAACGTTGCAACACTGACTGCCCGGCCTCCTTCACCTGGAGCAGCAGCGCATCCCCATCGGGGGACTGCAGCAACTGCAGGAAGCAACGGGTCCCGACGCTCCCGACGCCGACCACACGGCGGGCCAGATCGGTGGGGGTGTACTGGGCCAGAACGGTGCGGACGTCGAGACTGACCGTGCGGCGGTATTCGGCGAACAGGCGCGGTACCACGTCGGTGTTCTGCACAGGCGCAGTCGTCATTGCCGGAGGCCGTTCAACGAAACGCAACCGACCGTCGTGGCCTAACTGCGTGGTGCGACGCACGGCCCGCTGGTTGGTGCGCTTACTGGCCGTCCTGATCGCGTGGTGCAGCACCTTCTGGGCGTCCGCGCTCAGGAGGCTGCGGGCGAATTTGATGTTGCTATGCATGTAGTAGCGCTCGTACGGGTTTCGTTCCAGCATCGTCGTCAGTGCGCTGCGGTACGCCCTTACGGTCCCTTGTGCTGCCTTGCGCACCTCGCGTTCCGTGTACTCAGCGTGCATTCCACCGACCACCACGCTCGTGACGAGCCGTTTGAGGTCCCAGTCCCACGGGGCTGCGCCGGCCTCGTCGAAGTCGTTGAGGTCGAAGACGAGTTTGCGTTCCGGGGAGGCATAGAAGCCGAAGTTGCTGATGTGCGCGTCACCGCATGCCGCGACCACAATCCCCGAGTGCGAGTCGCGGGCGAGGTCCATGGCCATCAGCCCGGCCGTCCCTCGGTAGAACGCGAAGGGGTTCTCGAGCATGCGCTCCATCCGCAGGGGAACCAGTTCCTGGTTGCGGTCTTCGTTCTGTTCGCGGATATGAGCGACGGCGTCACGATGTGCCGTGCTCCGCTCGGCCAGTGCACTACGCGGCGTGGTCCGGCGCAGTTGGCGGCCGCGGGCATACGCATCGGAACGGCTCAACTGCAGCTCGTCGCTAACCGGTGCGGAGTAGGTCTCGGCAGGCATGAGGTCATTGTGGACGCTCGCACCCGGTTCCGCAACTACCCGGAGCGAGGTGGCGATCAGCCAGCCCTTGTTGAACGCGTAGGCATCCAGGACCACTCCGTGTGGCCGAACTGTCTGCGGCTGAGCCGCGTCCCCAGCGCCATGGGCTTAGCCTACCGATGCGCAAAAGCTTCCCGCCCGTGCCAAGAGTGCGGGCGTCCGATAGGGGATCCTCCACCGGGCGCTGCTCCCTCGCAGGCCAGCTGTCTTGTATATTTCAGCGCCTTCGTTACCTTGTCCGTGTCCGGTTGGTCGCTACGGGCCCTAACTACACGCACGAGGCGCAGCGCGAAGTAGACGACGGCGGCGACGCTCACCACCGCGAAAATCCACGTGCCATCCATGCTGAGCGCGGGGCCGCTAGGGCGTGTCTCCTAATAGGGTGCTTCAGATGACGACGGCGTGCAGAACGGTCGCTGACCGGAGGTGAGGGCCAGTTTGTCGTAGCGGGTGGCCAGGGATCGCCATTGCTTGAGGGTGTTGAAGCTGCGCTCGACGACGTTGCGCCGTTTGTAGGCGTCCTTGTCGTAGATGACGGGGCGTCCGCCGGAGGAGCCCTTGCGTTTGCGGTTGGCTTTCTGATCGTCCTTCTCCGGGATGACGCATTCAATGCCCCGCCCGCGCAGGTAGGCCCGGATTGCTTTGGATGAGTAGGCCTTATCGGCCATGGCCCGGTCTGGTCGAGTGCGGGGCCTTCCGCGACCTTCCCGCTCGACCTTGAAGGCGTCCATGAAATTTTCACACATGGGCGAGGCCCCGCCCTGGCCGGGGCCAAGGAGCAGTATCAAGGGGCGCATATTGCCGTCAACCAGAGCGTGGATCTTGGTGGTCAACCCACCGCGGGAGCGGCCGATGGCGTGGTCATCAGGCTCATCAAACAGATTCATGTAATTCGAGAGGACCCCCTGTGTGGCGGGGAAGGTTCGTGCCGTGTTGATGGGCGCGGTTGACCGTGGAGTCCACCGACACCTCCCACTTGATCAGCCCTTGCGCATCGGCACGGGTTAACGCAGCCAGAACCTTGTCCCAGGTCCCGCGGGCGCTGTTGCGGCGGTGATGCTTCCACACGGTCTTCCATGAACCGAAATGGGCAGGGAGATCACGCCATGGAATTCCCGTCCGATAGCGATAGATGATGCCCTCGGTCATCAACCGGTGGTCATTGAAGGGCCGCCCCGGCTTCCCCCGGAAATCAGGCATCAACGGGGAAATAGACTCCCACTGGGCATCGGACAACAAAGCGGAACGCGAACTCACCCCTAAATCTTGCCAAATGGCCTACCCGGTGATTAGGAGACACGCCCTAGTGCCCGGGCCTGCCGGCTGGGACGATGGATGTATGAGCGAGAACACACATTCCGGTGCGTACGGGACTTCTCCCGGCGGCGAGGAAGGCCGTGTCCAGGGTTTGGATAAAGAAAACCCGAAGGGGCCGATCACGCAGCCGATGCGCACCGTGGGCCAGCGTCGCCGGGACTCCGAGAAGAAGCTCGAAAACCACCAGCGCGAATCCCGGCCAAAACCGTCAGGTTGATCGGCAGCGGGGCGCTTGTGCGTATGGCGTCCGGCACGGGAGGTGCCGATCATCCGGTTAGGCCGGCGCGATGAGGTCCTTCGGCCAGGTGGGGAAAGGTTTGGCCGCGCGGCAAGGTCGATCTCGTTGTCCAGACGGCTGCCCGGGGAAGGGCCCCGCCGTGGATGGCAGCCTCGATGCCCTGGACCACCTGGTGGAACAGCGGCACCGGGGGGAACGGTCGACGGTGAGATTGAGTTGATGCGCCACTTTTTGACTAGCCACTGTTCAAGCGCCCCCTTGTGCCCCGGGCCAGGGCCCATGCAGGGCTGCCGGTCACGTTCTCAGCGTATATTCTCTTGATAGGACATACTGTCTAAGTATATGGTAAGAGGGCCGTTCGGGCGGATGGAAGAGTGCGCCAAGCTGCTGTGGCGGGCACTGTCGAGCGCAGGCCGGACGGTGACGGCTTCCGTTAGCGGCTGGGCAAGATCGTTGATTCTGATTCACCGCCAGTTCACTGCCGGGACGCTGGGAAACCATGCGCTGAGCCTAGCCTCGGTTGCATGATCACACTTAACCGTCATCTTTCCCTGCCCCTTGCTGTGTCCTTGCTGGCCGCCGTCGCCGTCCTCCCGCTCTCTGCTACCCCATCGCACGCTAACGCTGTTTTCACCGTGAATCTGCCCGGAACCCCCCAGGAGCAGCCTCCGCTGACAGAGCCGCGGCTCGCCTACAGTCAAGACTTCTCCGGCTCCGGCCTGCCCGAAGGGTTCACCGCCGTCGAAGGCGACTGGAACGTGCACGATGGCCGGTTGTTCGGGACCAGCACCGGTAACGGCCAGATCTCCCGCACGACGTTCGGCCCGCACCTCACGAATTACCGTTTTGAGGCGACCGTGCGGTTTGAAAACGTCCTCAACGCGGCTCGCTGGTCCGCGCTCGCCCTGGACATCCAGCCCAGCGGAGCCGTTCCGTTCTGGCTCGCCACGATGCGCTCGGGTAGCAAGGCCACGAACGGTCTGGAATTCGCCGAGCGGACGGCTGCCAGCGGCTGGAACGTCACCGACACGGCGTCGGCGCCAACCGATGCCGGCACGGGAACGGACGTGCGCGTTGCCGTCGAGGTCCACGGCAAGAAGGCCGCCTGGTACTTCAACGGGCAGAAGATGATGGAAACCAACCGGCTGGTCCGCTCCGACACGGGCATCCTGGGGGTGGTGGCCAACGGTTCCACGGTGTCCTACGACGACATCAAGGTCACCGAACTCCCGGACACGGAGTCTCTGCTGGTCAGGCCCGGCGAGCAACCCGCTGTGATTGCCCACCGCGGACTGTCCTCTGTGATCCCGGAGAACACCTTGCAGGCGCTGCTGTCCGGGGGCCGCAGCGGAGCAGACTGGATCGAAATGGATGTTAATACTTCCAAGGACGGCGTACCCGTCGTCATCCACGACAACAAGGTGGATCGGGTGACCGCGGGAACCGGCGACGTCTCCGTCCTGACCGCCGAGTACATTGCCGGGCTGGAAGCCGGTTCGTGGTTTGCCCCGGCCTACAACGGCGCCAAGGTTCCCACCTTGGCCGAGTTCCTGGACCAGACGGACACGGAGGGCTCCGGGCTTCTCCTCGAAGTCAAGGGACCCGAGACAAGAGAGGAAGTGCAACGGACCATCGATATGGTGAAGGACCGCGGCATGTTCAACCAGACCATACTGCAAAGCTTCGATACGAATGTCCTGCAGTATGCCCGCGAATACGCTCCTGCCCTGCGCCTGGGCCTGCTCCGAGGGGCACTCGACGCCGATGTTGTCGCCGCGGCGAAGCAGGTCGGCGCCGTGACCTACAACCCGAGTTGGGCCGCCCTCGCGGCCCGGCCTGCAGCCATCAAGGAACTGCACGACGCCGGCATCGCCGTAATGCCGTATACGGTGGACAGTCCCCAGCAGTGGAAGTCCATGACTGACGCCGGCGTAGACGGCATCATCACCAACCGGGCCGGTGCACTCGTCGGTTTCCAGAGTGCCTTGCCGTCTGCCCCGCCGGCTCCGGCGCCTTCGCTGACGTTCCTCGGAAAGCTCGACGGCGCCACGCTCACCCGGGGCGGGACCGCCGTCCCGGCACTCGCCGACACGAACGCGGACGCCATCGCGATCACGCTGGACGGCACGTCCGTAGCCGAGGGCGAAGCGGTAGACGTCAACACGCTCACCCTGGGCGAGCACACTTTCTCGGCCAAGGCCACCGGGCCTGGCGGCGAGGCCATCGCCAGCGCCACGTTCACTGTCCGGGCCAGCAAAGCCGGGCTCCTCGCCCTCGTGGTGGCTGAAGATGTGGATTCCAAGGTTCGGGGAAAGGTGCTGAAATACATCGACGCCGAGCGCTGGGAGGACGCTGCCCTCGCAGCAGAAGCCGCGGCCGGAAAGGGTATCCCGGCAGAGCGGGCCGCTCTCATTGCCTCGGACGCGCGGGCGCTCGCCGGATAGCGGATGCCGCGGGAGGGGGTCAGCGGGCGCGCGACACACCTCAACAAAGGCGCGGAACGGGGCCAGCCGCTCCTCGGCAGGAGTTCCAGTGCCTCGGGGTGCCACTGTACGGACGCCACCCAGCGCTCCGGGTCATCCAGCGCGTCGACCGTCCCGTCCTCGGCCACTGCAGTCACCACCAGCCCGTCGGCGACCCGGGCCACGGCCTGGTGGTGGCCGGAGGCAATCTCGACCGTGACAGTTTCCGAACTGCCGCCGTTCCCGTTCCTCTAACGGACCGGCTTACGGACGAGGTTCCTAGAGTTTCTGACAAACTGGCCACATGACCACGATCTTCACGCTTAAGCCGACAATCGAGGCCAACGCGTCAAACTACGACCGATTCAGGCTCAGGACGCACCTATAGTGCACCGGATGCTCCAGGACGCCGAAGCTGCAATTCTGACCGGAACAGTGCACTCCAGCAGCCAGACAACACTGCCTTGGACGGTTGATGACCTCCGCGCGACGTACGAACGCTGGAGCTCCGCTGATGACCGTCTCGTCCTCGCCGTGATCGATCAGGCGACGAACGCGATGGTTGGAGAAGCCGTGCTCAACGACTGGAACGAGTTGAATCGCTCCTGCGGCTTCCGTGCTTTCCTTTGCGCCGAAGGCCGCGGACGGGCTTGGCAGTGAGGCGACCGAGCTGATTGTCCGGCACGGCTTCCACGAGCTTGGTCTTCACCGAATAGCTCTTGAGGTTTACGCCTTCAACCCGCGCGCCCGGCATGTCTACGAGAAAGTAGGGTTTCGCTACGAAGGAACGGGCCGGGACGCGCTGTGGTTCGACGAGCAATGGATTGACGTGGACTACATGTCGATCCTTGAAACCGACGTACCACTGAGCCAGTAGAGGATGGCAGGCGGGCAGGAGAGCGCTCCCACGAGTCAGGTGGTTGTGTTCAGTCGGCAGTGCCAGCGATCTCCTTCAGTGCACGCACGTGCGCGTCGAAGGCGTTCTGGCCAGCAGGTGTGAGAGTTACCCACGTCAGACGGCGGGCGTCCGTGCGCGCGGCCGATGCGGCCTTGGTCAGGCTGACGTATCCAGCCTCAACCAGGGTCTTCAGGTGCTTCGAGAGAGTTGCGTCCGAGACGTTGAGCGTGTCGCGCAGCACAGCGAAGTCCATCTGCTCAACCGGCCGCAGCACTCCGCAGATCCGTAACCGTGCCGGCGCGTGGATGAGGTCATCGAACCGGGCCTCAATCACGGCGTAGCTGATCCAGCGCCGAGCGGTAGACGATTCCCGCGAGCCAAGTGACCAGACCGAAGGCGGACACGCTGGTCAGCGCCACTGCCCAGCGGGCGCCGAAGGAAACCAAACCAAGCGAGATTGAGAACAGCGTCAGGCAGACCATGAGAATCGCGATCGAAGCCATTATGGCGCGCGTGCCCATCTTGCGGAATCGGATACCGGTTTCGCGGCGGACCAGGTGAAGGATCACTAGAACTGCTACCAGGCCCAACCATCCGGAAGCCGGGGGTTCGTAGTTCTCCCCAGGGTTGGCCGTCGCGGCTGCTGCCACCCACCAAGCCGCCACGCCCCCGAACGCGGCCAGCAATGTCCTGGGAACATGCACGCCGTCGGCCAGGGTCTGACGGTCCGAAGCGAGGTCGCGGAGGCTGGCGGCGGCATCATCTGCCGATGGGCGGCCCTCAAAGTTTCTTTCCATGCCGGAAAGTCTACAGAATGACTTTCCGAATCGGCAAGTGATGTTGGGGCACCATGCGGCAACGCTCTCATGACCGTCCCAGCCTGACGTAGGGGTCTGCCCTGTCGCGAAGATCGAGAGCGTAAGTCACGTATGCGACGGGCGAGCCGTCCGGACTGTGATCAGCCATCGATGTAATCGCTGCGATGAAACGGAACCCGCAGTGTTCCGCTACACCTGGTTGTACTGACCGGAGAGGTTGATTGAGTGACTCACTCGCGCCGACGGTGCACCGGTCTGGCGTTCGCTGGGGGTTCTCCGACCTCGTGGATGGTATGGCCGCCGCAAGCCGTCTTGGTTACGCTGGCCTGCTCGATGCGCGACACGGTGAACCATCGCATTGCGTTGCGCCGTCGGCACCACCCAACTAGGTACCACTGGCCGTTCGTGGAGGCGAACAGCACTGGCTCAACGTCGCGGGTGGTCGTGGTCTCGTCTGTCGATGTGTAGCGAATGCGGATCACTCGCTGCTCGGCCATCGCCTCCTCCAGTGCCGACTTGATTGCGCGCGAAGAGGAGGGAAGCGCGTTGACCCAGACGCGGTGGGCCAGCTCGTCGGCTCGTGCTCGGGTTTTCGGATCGAGGACGTCCAGGATCTTCTGGATACCTGCTGCTGCCAGATCGGCGTAGGGGGCATCGGGTGCAGCGGACACGGCTGCCATGAGCGCCACGGCCTGCGCGGGGGACAGGCTGACAGGCGGCAGGGACGCGCCTATAGCCAATCCGTACCCACCGCCCGGACCTGGGCGAGACCATATAGGCGCCCCGCTGTTCTCTAACGCATCGAGGTCTCTCTTAATTGTGCGCACAGATACCTCGAACTCACTCGCCAACCGCTCGGCGGAAACCCCTCGGGCGCCGCTGCGGCGCAACATCTCGGATAGAGCATGGAGCCGTTCGACTCGCTTCACAGTTCAGACCCCGACAAATTCATGCCATAAATAGTGACACACCCTTGTCCGTAGTGCCTGCGAGGGTAGTGGCATGCCAACTACTACAAGCAGTCCGACCATCATTCTCATCGCCGGCCACTGGCTGGGCGCGTGGGCGTGGGATGAAGTCCTTGAACACCTGACAACCGACCACTCTCGTGCAATCGCGATGACACTGCCCGGTCTCGACGGAAACGATCCCGAGCGTGCGACGAAGACACTTGACGATCAAGCCGCAGCGGTCCTGGACGTCATCACTCAACTCGGGGTCTCCGAGGATCAGCCCGCGATTCTCGTCGCCCACAGTGGGGCTAACGCTCCCGTCAGCCTCGTCCTTGACCGGCACCCTGAGCTTGTCCACCGGGTGGTGTGGGTCGACTCCGGCCCTGTAGCGCCGGGAAGTTCCTTCGCCCCGGATCTCCCGGAGGAGTTGGAGGAGCTTCCGCTGCCGCCGTTCGATGTGCTCGCGCAGCAGGCGAGCCTCGAAGGCCTGAGCGCAGAGGTCCTCGAGCGTTTTCGGGCCCGGGCCGTCCCTGAGCCCGGCCCCGTGCTTCGTCAGCCCGTCGAGCTCACGAACGATGCCCGCCGCAAGGTCCGTACCACCCTGGTGTGCTGCTCGATCCCGAGCGAACAGGTGATGGAACTGGTCCGAGCAGGCCATCCCATGTTTGCCGAAGTCGCAAACCTCGAACACTCCGACGTCATTGACCTCCCGACGGGGCATTGGCCTATGTGGAGCCGTCCCCTCGACCTCGCCAAGGTCATCCAGTCAGCGGCTTCTCGAACCAACTGAACTGCACGTACAACCTGGAAGGGGTCAGCCGAATCTGAACTGGCCCCCGATAGTTGGACTTGCTTTATGCGAAGGACATCCCTACGTTATTCATCTGCCATGACTGACTATCTCGACCTGACCAAAGCCGGGGCCGCCGCCCTTCAGGAGTTTCTCGATGAACGCGGCCCGGCACTGTCGCGGCTCCGGGAGCGCCTGGTGGTCGACGGCCAGGACCCGGGTGCACTCTTGGATGGTACTCCTGAGAGTTTCGTTCCCCTGTGGCGATGGATGCTGTCCCGCCTTACCAGCATCGACGCCCCCGGCGCGACGGACCCCGCCTCCGTGCCGCGGGAGGCGTGGCCGTCGTGGGAACGGTACACAACCGAGAAGGAACGGACCCATTCCCTGGAGTCCCTCACGCTCCTGGACGGTCTCGTGTCGTACCTCGCGGCAGTGGTGCGGGACCGGGCGCCGCTGGCACGGTGGGAGATAGCGCGCGATCGCCACAAACGCTACGCCTACAACAACCACCCGGTCCTGGTCAGTGGTACGGGCGAGGAGCACAACTTCCTTCCCGGGCTCCCCGTGGTCAGCGCACGCGCGGCCCTCCGCGGGACCCGGGAGTCGCCGGACGACGCGATGGCGGCGTACGCGCGGCGGCTCATAGACCGCCTAAATGAAGGCGACAGCGGTACCGCGAAGGGGATGGAACCAGAACCGCCCTTCGAGATCGAAGACGTCCGCGACGAACCGGGCGGCTACGACTTCGAGATCGGCCTGGGCGATGAGATCGCCCAGGAACGGTCGGCCGACGTCGACCGGCTGGTCCGCCGGATGTCCCGTGAGGACGGCATCAACGAGGTAGCCCGGGAGGACCGGGAACTGATCCTGGTGCGGGCACCATCGTGGAGCATCGACGCGCTCCAGACGTGGATCGCACAGCGCATTTGACGATCGGCGGCTGCACCCGGACCCTTTACCCGGGTCTGTCCGCTACCGCTACAGCAGTGGCAAGCCCACGCCGCCTTCCTGGCCGATGGCCGCCTGAAGTTCGCGAACAACACCCCTGGGGCCGGGCCGTTACACCACGCTAATGGGCACTGCCTAGGAGGAGGGCGGTCCGGGCGCTATCGATATACTCGCTGGATGCGGATCCGCCCAATAGATCTTGTCGACGTGCTGGTCTATCTCGTGGTGCTGGGTGTGTTCATCCAGTTGGTTCCCGACGTCATATCCGAAACATTCCTGTTGGCGCTCTTGACGGCGATCTTGCTGAAGGTCGTCCTTGGGGTCGTGCTGTGGGCGAAGAAGAAGATCGTTGCGCGGATCCGGTCGGCTGATACTCGGCGGGTTCGAATCGTCAGCGCGATCACCCTGTTGCTGGTCCTGCCGGGGAGCAAGTTCATGGTGCTCGGACTGGTTGACCTAATATTCGGCAACGCTGTCCGTCTCGGCGGCTTCTTTCAAGTGACTGCACTGATCATCGTTCTCATGCTCGCGCGAGGCGGCGTGCGATGGGTGTTCAGACGGACCGAGGAGAGCGCATCAGCTTAGTCGGGGCCATCGCGACGTGAACGCGTGGGTCTGCTGTTTTCAGGTGTGTGCTGCCCAGATCGCTTGGCGTGCGCTCTGCACTTCTTGGGGGCGGTACCGCGCGGGTGCTCGCGCTCGTCGGCCAAATGGAACGAACCTGGGCAATCGAACGAGCGGCCCGCGTCCGTACCGTTGCCGCCGGCAAAGGCAAAGAATCGCCCGGCCCTGCGTGATCGATCCGACGAAACTTGCCTATGCCGCACACGTGCGCGCCCAGGGGCTCGAACTCGGAGATCGTGCGGGCACCGGCATCCCCGCTCCAGCCTCCACAGCCACCTCCCGCCCGGCCAGCAGAGACGCTGAGCGCCGGGAACCAGCAGAACGCCTAAGCCTTTGGATACCGTCGGCAACGGGCTCCGGGCAGAAGTTTAAGGGGCTTATCTCGACCGAAAACCACCGCGACCTTGAGGACCTGGTCTCCATGATCGAAGCTGGCAGAGTGAAGCCTGCCATCGACAATGTCTACCCCCACGCGGAAGGCCGGCAACTGTTGCCCGACTGCACGAGGGCCGGGCGCGCGGCAAAGTGGTTGTCAGCATCTGACAGTCCTCGCCCAGCCTCCGGCACATGGCGCGAACGAACACTTGTGGCCCCATGCGCCGGCGTAGCATCCGGTCCTGTCACTGGCTTACTTTGCGGGTGGTGTGTAAGCGGGGAGGACAATCCGCATGACGTCGGAGAGGGTGATGACGCCGATGAAGCGTCCATCCTCCATTACCACCGCGAGCTGTTCACCGGCGCTGCGGATCCGCGCCAGTGCCTCGTTCACAGGCGTGGCGGCGTCGAGCTGGAACGCGGGCCTGGCCAGTTCGCACACGCACCGTTGTGGTGGTTCCAGGAGCGTGTCCCGGACATGCACCACTCCCGGTGCGCCGCCTCTTGCGGCTTCCACCAGGATGCGAAGGTGCTGCGACCGATCCGCGGCAACTTGGAGGTCTGCCATGGTCGCGCTGCCGGGAACGGCAGTCGGCGTGGTGCCGGGGGCGATCAGCGACTTCACCGTGAGTTTCTCCAGCTCCAGTACGCCCGACAACTGGGTCCTGAAGGACGCGTCGAGGGCTCCCGCCGCGGCGGAGTGTTCCACGAGGTGACGGATGGTGTCGGCGTCCTGACCGCCGACAGCCGCCCTCTCGACGGAGGTGACTCCGCTGGCGGCGACCAGGCGGTTCGCCACTTCATTGACCCAGCTCAGCAGGGGTCGGACGCACCAGACGAAGCCTCGAGCGGGAAGTCCGATGAGCTTCGCGGACGTTTCCGGGTGCGCGATTGCCCAGGACTTCGGCGCCATTTCCCCGACCACGAGGTGGAGGAAGGTCACGAACAGCAGTGACAGGGCGAAGGCCGTGCCGCCGGCGTTGCCCTGCGGCACGGCCCAAGAGGTGAACACCGGCCCAGGGTCACGGACAGCGGATCCGTCATCGGGGCTCCTCCTGGCTCGATTCGGTATCCACCGGCACTGCATCATCCGCCGGCGCCTCCGCTTCCGTGTGGTCCGGCTCCACTTCACGCAGCTGCACGAGCAGCTCACTGGGCACGTGCCGTGCCACGTCCAGCACCTCGACCTCGAGTCGCCTCCGTACCGGCTCGTGCAGCACAAGATCTCGAGGCTCGCCGGGAAGCACCACCGTGACCATTTCGCCGACGACGGGCAGCTTCCCACGGGCGGCGATGAGCAGTCCCGAGAGGGTTTCGTAGTCACCCTCGGGCAGCACGTGGCCTATGGCTCGCTCCACCTCGTCGATATGGACGCCGCCGCTCATCCGCCAGATTGCGTCCTGCTCCGCCTCGATGGTCGGAGGCGCCTCGTCATCGTGCTCGTCGGTGAGTTCGCCCACCAACTCCTCCGCCAGGTCCTCGATGGTGATGACACCCGTGAAACCGCCGTACTCGTCGATGACGCAGGCGAGCTGGTTACGTGACCGCATCAACTGCTCCAGGGCGTCGGGCAGGGACATCAGCGTCGGCAGGACGAGCGGGGGGCGCATGACGGTGGTGACCGCCGCGTCATGGGGAACAGTCGCATCCAGCAGATCGGTAAGTTGCACGACGCCGAGCGGCTCCTCGGTGTCCGAGACAACCGGGTACCGAGTGTGGGCCTCGGCCATCAGCGTGCGTACCTGGCCAACGGTCGTGTCCGGAGTGACGGTGCCGACCTGTGACCGCGGAATCATCGCGTGTTCGATGTCGCGCTCAGGGAAGTCGAGGATGCGGTCGATGAGCATCGACAGGTCCTGGGGCAAGTCTCCACTGTCGCGGGAATCGGCAACGATGCGGTCCAGGTCCCCCGCCGTTGCGGTGGTGTCGACGTCGTGAACCGGCTCGACACGCGGTTCCGGATTCGCGATCGCGAGGTTCTTCGGGTAGAGCTCGCCGAAGATCATTTGCACGACGGTCGCGATGACCAGCGCTGCCACCGTGCCGACCGAGATGCTCAGTGCCGCCGGGACTCCGGCTCCGCCGAGCAGCACGCCCAGCGACTCACCCACACCAGGGGTTCGGCGACGTAACCCACCATCAGACCCGTGACGGTGACGCCCAGTTGGGCGCCCGAGAGCATGAAGGATGTCCGGCGGGTCACCTTCAGCGCCCTCTGGGCCGCAACGTCCCCGGCCTCGGCGCGAGCCCGCTGCCCGCAGAGGTCTTCGACCCGGGCCTGGTGTGCTGACACCCAGGGTGGACCGGTCCTCGATGATCACCGTGCGGATGGTGAAGTACTCCGTCCCGGCACGGTTTATCGGACGCAGACTCCGGGTGTCGTTGAGGGCGTCCGAAGTCGTGGTGTTCGACGGCCGTGCCGTAACCGCCAGACGTCAGCGGATCGTTGCCAAAGGTGGGCAATCAGTCCAGCTGGACCATTATCTCGAGGTCCTCAAGACCAAACCCGGCGCGCTGCCCGGTTCCACCGCGCTGGCCAGGGCACGCGAGTCCGGAGAGTTCACCAGCGCCCATGAAGCATTCTGGGCCGCTTCCCGCAGGGTCAACGGCGATGCCGAAGGAACCCGTGAACTCATCGGCGTCCTGCTGCTTCACCGCTCAATGGACGCTTCCGATGTCATTGCAGGAATCACCGCAGCGCTCGGGGTGGGTGCTGTCAGTGCCGACGTCGTCGCGGTCGAAGCCCGCAGACACGTTGCGGGCATGACGGCGGGTGGGTCCGGTTCGGACCGTCATCCCGGTGCTCACGATGACGTGAATGTGCAACGGTGTCTATGACGAGCTGCTGGCCAAACGCACCGAAGACCCCACAGGAACAACGTCGAAGGAGAACATCTCATGAGCCCCACCGCATCGGCCACCACCATTACCCCGACCCTGCGCCGGCGGCGCGGCCTGACCGAACAGGCCGCCGTCGCGGCCGTGGACCAGGCCTGCCGCCGGAGCCTGCCCACGATCCGGGCCGTGCTCGACGAGGCCCTTACCGTCGCGGCGAAGAACAACTCTCCTACCAAGGCTTCCTGGCCGAACTGCTGCTGGCCGAGTGCGACGACCGGGACCGGCGCTCCTCCATCCGCCGCGTCAAAGCAGCAGGATTCCCTCGGGATAAATGGCTCGGGGATTTCGACTTCGACGCGAACCCGAACATCAACCCCGCCACCATCCACACCCTGGCCACCGGAGACTGGATCCGCAAAGGATCACCCTTATGTCTCATTGGGGACTCCTGGACCGGCAAATCCCACCTGCTCATTGGTCTGGGGACCGCGGCCGCGGAAAAGGGCTACCGGGTCAAGTACACGCTCGCAACCCGGCTCGTGAACGAACTCGTGGAAGCCTCAGACGAGAAAGTCCTTGCCAAAACCATCGCCCGCTACGGCCGCGTTGATCTCCTGTGTATTGATGAAATTGGATACATGGAACTGGACCGCCGCGGCGCTGAACTTCTCTTCCAGGTACTAACCGAACGCGAAGAGAAAAACTCCATCGCCATAGCAAGCAACGAATCCTTCTCCGGCTGGAACAAAACCTTCACCGACCCGCGCCTCTGTGCCGCGATCGTGGACCGGCTGACCTTCAACGGCGCCATCATCGAGACCGGCACCGACTCCTACCGCCTTGCCCACAGCCTCGCCAAACAGTCAGCATGAGAGCTGCACCGCCCAGACACGGCTAGCGTTCAGTAACGACTATCCGGGGTCCTAACCGACCCTCCTACCCGAAGCATGAGAATGACCGGCGGCCAGTTGAGTGCTGCCGGTCACTCTATTTCCGGACGTGGCTAGCGGGGGAAGCGGAGCTCTTCGGGAGTCGCCCTGAGAATATCGTCTCGGGCGATTCTAAGAACCGTGGGCTGGATCCCGGCATCCGGCCAAGTAACTGCTAAGGCGACCTCTGCGGGCACGGGATCAGGCACTTTGAACCAGTATGCGATGTCCCATCTACCCATGCCACCGCCACCGGATTCGACGTTGACAGGAACCCGCACAGGCTCATTACCCGGGCTTTTGTCATCCCTAAAGAGGGCCTCCACGACGAACCCTCCGGGAGTAGGGTCCGGACGTGGAACCTTCTGCACACTTCGGCCTTCCAATTCCAGATCAGGAGCGCTGAAGATCTGAAGCGTAAAGAAGAGCGCCCCGGGCAAGGCCTGCAAAGCCCTCAGAGCTATCACCGCATTCGCCCCCTCGGCGAGGGTGACGTCATAGCCCGCCAAGGGCGACGATAGCACCATGCGTGGAAAGGGTGCGGGCGAGTGGCCGGGGACCATCGTGGGGGGATTATTCATGGAAAGCTCCAACCCTGGTCATAGAAACATCTCGAGTCGGGGGAATATCGGCCAACACGGCCGGCCGTCCCAGCAGGCAGGCCGATCCGAGAACTCAAACGCGGGCCAGGACAATAGGGGCCCGGCTGCAACTTCGCACCGACTGGCAGCAGAGGACGTCGGATTCACCCGTTCGCACCATACTCTTTAACCTCTGGCGCAGAAATTCAGCGCCTTGCACTGGGGCACCCGGTATGTCGCTCAGTGGGTACCGTTCGGGCCGTCCTGGTGGGCTCCGTTCAAGTTGACACATTCATCTGGTGGGGAGAAGTGGGAGTGTGGACAGTGTCCACACTCTCGCCTCTGATCTGGTGTTCCGGGTGTGTGGGGCCCCGGATAGACCTATTTGTTTGTGTGGGGGAGCGGCTCTCCACTGCAGTCCGGATACCGCTCTGCGGAGTCCGTTATGGGTGTTCATCCTCGTTCGTCCTTTAGCTGAGTTTTCGCGTTCACCACTACATGGAGGCTAGGGCCGCTGACAACATGACTCGCTGATCATTTTTCAGATTGGCCCAAGTTTGCGGCCGGTTAGGTGAGCGGGAGAAGCATGTCAGTGGTGTTCGACCCAGCAGGCCAGGATGGTGGTGGAGAGCTGGTAGGCCAGGGCGTTCCGGGTGATGCTTTCTTGTCCCAAAGTCGCCGGCAGGTCGGTGGCATCGACTTGGAGAACGAAGCTGTCCTTTTGGAAGACGGCTGACCCGTCAGTGGTTTCGTAGGCCGGGAAGCCCAGGTTCGCCAGACCCTTGATGGGTTTGGCGTCCTTCGCCAGGGCCTGCATGGCATCGAAGTAGGTGCGTGCTGACGCTTGGTCGTTCGCTTCCCTGACGGAGATCTCCAGGGCTCCCTCTGTGAGGTGGTAGGTGCAGGTGAAGGTGCTGTCGGCCCAGTTGTTGACTGTGTGCGGTTTTGCGTTCAAGTTAAGGATCGAGGTGAGTCTGTCCATCGGCTGGTCCCCGCATACCATCAGGGCGGCGTCGCTGGGGCCTTGGGCTTGGGGCGCGGCCGGGGACGGGGTGGATCCGTGGCTGTGCCCGCCGGCGTGGTCTGAGTCGGCGGCAGCTGAGGATGACGAGGAAACGGCCGCGGAGGTGCCCTGCCCGGCGGATCCGGCGGCTGCTGCGCAGCCGGAGAGCAGCAGCGAGCTGATGGCTAGGGCAGCCAGGGCAGCCAGGGGGTGCTTTTGGTTCTTCATGTCCAGTCCATTCGCGCCGTTTTGCCGCTTTCAGTGGGAGTGGGAGTTCCGTGGTTCAGACTTTGAGTTTTGCGTAGATGACGTAGTTGTCATCGAAGAGCCTGGTGGCGGGGTCGTAACCGTCGCACGTGATCAGCCGGAGCTCGGCTCCGGGGGTGTTGCCGTAGACCTCGAGGGTGGGAAAGGCGTCTTTGCTGTACTGGGCGCCGTGGTCAACGGTGAACACCGCTGTGGTGCCGTCGGCCCGGGAGACTTGGATATCGGTGCCCGGTGCGAGTTTGCGGAGGTCTGCGAAAACTCCGGTGGCGCCGCCGAGTGCGTTGACGTGGCCCAGCATCACGGAGGGGCCACGTTCCCCGGGGGTGGGGGAGCCGTTGTACCAGCTGGCCGGCGCGCCGCTGCCGGTGGGAGGCACATCCAGGGAGCCGTTCTCCCGGAGTCCAAGTTTCAGGAGGTCGGTTCGTAAGCCAATGACCGGGATGTCCAGGGTCAACGGCTCGGATCGGGGCAGGACTGCGGGCTCCGCTGCGGCGGACGCGGCAGCCGGACTCGATTGGGGAGGTGCCGGTGCGGCGGAATCGGGTGCGGCGGTGGTGGCCGCCGCGGAGGCCGTGGCGGAAGATGGGGGTGCGGAGCCGGCGTCGGGAACTCCGTTGGTTGCTCCACCGCAGCCGGCCAGGGTCAGCAGGAGCAGAACCCCGGCCGCCATGGCGGCGCGGGGGCCCTCATGGCGGCCGGGATTCTTGGTTCTCACAATAACGATCCGGTCAGCCGGTGCTTAGGCCGATGCGCCGGCGGTCCGCCGGCGGACGACGTAGGCTCCGCCGGCGAGGGCGATCAGGGCGAGGCCGCCGCCGACGGCGAGGGCACCGGTGTCCGTCCCGGCTTCCGGGGTGACGCCGGTGTCAGCGCCGCCGACCGGCATGGTCATCTGGCCCGCCTTCAGGGTCCCGCACAGTGCGGGGGAGGTGGCGGCCAGCGGGAGGGTCGGTACGAGGTCGCTCTTGGCGGCCTGTCCAGCCGCGCTCAAAGTGGCAGGATCAAGACCGTGGACAACGACCACAGCGGTGCCGGCTTCCAGGGCCGCCTTGGTCTCGGCGTTCACTTCGAACGTGCGGTCAACGGTGTACGATGCGCCCTGGCCGCCGACCTTCAGGTCAAGGCCAGCTGCGGGGCTGGTGTCACCGCTCGTGGACAAGGTGGTAACGATTCCGCCGTAGAACGGGGCGCCTTCGGTAGTGGAGATGACCTTGTCACCGTCCTTGTCCGCCGAGGGTGCCGGGCACGTGCCCTGGGCGCCGCCGTGGATGTGCTGAACGTGCGGGTACGGGGCGTCCATGAAGGTCGCGGGCATGCCCGAAACCTTCAGGACAACGTGGGCCTGGTTGCCCGTGACATCCACCGTGATGGTGCCGGCGCCCGTGCTTCCGTTGATCTGGGCCAAGGTGGACTGGTAGGAATGGTCCGCTGCCATCGCGGGAGAACCGGAAACCGCCAGGGCGGCCAAAGCCAAGGTGGGGACCGCCATAAGGCGAAGGGTCTTCTTCATTGAATAAATCTCCTCATACACGCGCGTGTGATGCTCGCACCCCGGAAGGGGCCAGTGGTACTTCGGATCACTACTGGGAACGGATGGGTGACAGCGTGGCCTATCCCACACTTACTTTCGGCAGGCCACCGGCGGGTGAGTTTCAGGCGCTTATCCAAGCCCGGAATTGCGTCCCTGATACCTGTTCATGCAGGAATGTTGGGGGTACGGCATGACATGGCCACTGATCCGGAACTGATGATGAGCTCGCTGAGCCTGGCCAGTCGGTAGGCGGGGCCGGCCTCGAGGAAGAGTGGTAGGCATCGGTGGGCCTTGTTGCCATGGCCCTCCCGCCTGTAACAGGGCCGGCGTTTCTTCACGGCCGCCCGGGGTGGGGCGCCGGGCCGGCGGAAGTGCAGTGTTGCCGTGGCAGGGGACGTTCGGACAGGTGCTGGACCAGCAGCGTCAGCCAGGGCGGGAGTACTCCAGACCGTACGAGGCCCCTTAGGGTTCGGCCGGAACGCTTGTCTTCCTGAGGTAGTCTTCGACGGCCTTTTCAGAGATGCGGTAGGACTTGCCGAAGCGCATCGAGGCCAGTGCGTGTGCCCGGACGAGCCGGTAGACGGTCATCTTAGACACACGCAGGCTCCCGGCCACTTCGGCGATGGTCAGGTACGGGGTGGGAACGTTTGCGAGGGGCATTCGAATCGGGCTCCTTGGGCTGCTGAGAACAATGAGGGGGAAGCGGAACAGTGACAGGCAGGGGCGCGGGATAGGCCTAGTCCGGCCGCGTGAGCTGCCGGTAGTCGTAGTAGAAAATCCGGTCGGCCGTCTGCAGTCCCACGGAGGTGCCTTTCTTGACCGCCACCAGGCCAAGCGTCCGCCCGCTGAACGGGTCGTCGCCGACCACCACGTCGCCGAGCCTGTACGGGACGGAAACCGTGCGTGCCCGGGAGAGGGTTTGGATGAGGAACGCGTACAAACGACTGTCCCGGATTCGGGACGACGGCGGGCCGGAAGAGATTTTCGGCATATGGATCACTCCTTCGCAGTGCGATCAACGGTGATTCACTGGTGGTGCATATCCGGCACTAACGCTTGCAGGGAGTGGTCCCTACGCCGGTTTAGCACCGTGGAACTCACACTAAACTCGAGGCTCATCTGTCCCACGCGTAACGTGTACCTCAATAGTGTTTCGAATACCCGTGAGTAACACTTGGTGAGTACTTGCTTTTGGGCCCACGGGGCTACCGGGTCAGGCCAACATTGCTGGCCTCCAGTGCCCGGGACGGTTTTCTACTCAGTTTCCGTCGGGATCCGCGGGTGCGGTTTGTCCCCCTGGGTGCAGTCGCCGGTGGCAGCACCGCGGTCCGTTCCTGCGAGTGCTGAAGAACAACGGCATCACCGGTCGGCTGGGCCGCGTCGGCGCATGCGGCGACAACGCCGAGATGGACTGATCCTTCGCGCTGCTGCAGAGGAACGTCCTCGATCGGCAGGGGTCGTCAACCCGGGACGAACTGCGCCTCACGGTGGTGATCTGGATCGAGCGAACCTACCACCGCAAGCCTCCCAGGCTAGTTCAACTTGCTAGTCGTAGGGGTCCCACACTGAGCGTCGTTTGCGATGGAGCTCAGGGACGACTGGAATGCACCTGCCGCAGTCGTGGCGCTAAGTCCGCTCATCTTTGCTCGACTTGAGGTCGATCCCGCGGAGATCGACCTCAACCTTCTTCCCGGCGACCTGCAGCTTCGCTCCGTACGCGCAGCTGCTTGATGAGGACATCCACCAGGCCCAGGACCCAGCGATTCTCGTAGATCACCCCTACGGCCACGCTACCGGGCTGCATGGATTCAGATATCTCGTCGACGTCCGAGTCCTCCGGCAGGCCCGACGATGCCCCAGCCCAGGCAGTCAGGTCGACGTCGGCGGGAACCGCGAACTGCCAGACGTCAACCTTCTTGCTCTTGCCGTCGGTGTCCTTGGCGATGAACTCCATGTCCAGAATTTCAACGATGCCCTGGTCGGCAAGAGAAAGCAGCTTCTCCAAGCCCGAGGCGGTGAGCGAGGGGTGCAACGATCAGGCCGAAGAGCGCGTAGCCCTTCCAGGTGATCAGGACATTCATCCGCACGAGCCGGTCGTGTCAGAGCAGTATGGCAAGGGACGCCCACGGCGTGATGAGCGGGCTGGCATTGACTCCGATCAGCAGGGCCGCCATGCGCTGCGGCGTCTGGGCCAGTGGTTCGGCCAGCAGGTAGGCCGGCAAGTTGTTCAGCACATTGGAACCGGCGGCACCAGTCGCGGCAAGCCTGACAGGATCCAGGAAGCCCTGGCCTTGCCCGGCGAGCCGGGCCACCAATATTGCCCGACCGGCCATCTATTGCATGTGACGTGACCATCCACATAGGCTTGACCTTGTGAGTGGCTGGGACGGCAATCCGATGAGCGGAACCGGCCAGCGACCCGTGAAGGAAACAAGCATGGCTACAGGTACTGTCAAGTGGTTCAACGCCGAAAAGGGCTTTGGTTTCATTGCCCCCGACGACGGAAGCGCTGACGTGTTCGCACACTATTCGGCAATCGCCTCCAGCGGTTACAAGTCCCTGGACGAGAACCAGAAGGTTCAGTTCGACATCACCCAGGGACCGAAGGGCCCCCAGGCGGAGAACATTAGCCCGCTCTAAGCAGGTCACGAGAGACCGGTCAGGCCATTCGGTCTCGCCGGTCTCTCGTTGTGTCCGACCCCTGGGTGGAGGCGCCGGTTTGCTGCGCTTCCCGCTTCGCTGACCGCAACGCCTTGGCAGTGGCTTCTGCTCAGCCGCCTTGGCGTTGGTGATGATCCTGGGCGACTTTCTTCTTCGCGTAGGCAGCCTCCGACTTCTGCAGCGACTGGTGGGCTTGATTCAGGATTTACTCCTCGCTGGCGACCAGCCATGCCTCTGTGCCAGTGTTGCCGTTGAAGGCTCCGTAAGACGTATCTGCTGGCCGAACGGCCCGAAACCACAAGCCGTTACCTGTTCATCGTGGCCAAGGGCCCGACCCGAGGCCAGCCACTGACTGCTGCCGGGTTGCGGACCATCTTCCGGTACCACCGTGAGGTATCCGGTGTTCAGGCCGGAAATCCACATGCCCTACGCCATACTTTTGGCACCGCCCTGGCAGAGGCCGGCGTGGAACTTGCCGTGATGCAGGCCCTGCTCGGACACACCCATGTTGATACCACCGCCGGCTGTATTCATCTGGCCCCCACCCATGTGAAAGCCGAATACGATGCTGCCCGCGCCCGTCAACACTAACGCGACTGATCCGCCGGCTGCACTGCTGGCCTCCTGCGCCGCTCACCTTGCCCTGAAAGGGCGGGGAAACACCGCGCACACCACCGCGGCCAAAACGTTTGTGGCCGCTGGCCCCACGTCCAGGACTGGGCGCTGCGGCCATTGCACCTGCAACTGGCAGCGTATAACGCCACGAAACCTTTCGTGACCTTTCCTGGTGGAAATCCCGTCGGCGGACTGATGACCTGCCGCGGGAGCCATGTTGCCTGCACGCCGCGTCTTGTTCATGGTGGCATGCAGTGAACTCCGCGGCGACAATCCCGGGAGAATTCTCTATGACGAGAGTGCGCAGATCATCGACGCAAGCCCACGTTGCACCCTGGACGCCCTGCCGTGTCGTAAAGGTACCGCCTCCGGCATGCCCGCGTCCGATGACCTCGGTCGTTTCCCGGCCGCTGGTCGGTGCCGGCATAGCGGCGTCCCCGTGACTCTTCGCTGGCTCGACCAGGCCTGTCTGTGGGTGTACTCCCGTGACAAAATAGGGGATACGCACCACCATATTTGCGTTTGCGCTTGTGCGAAGGATCGGAAATGAAGAAAGAGCTGACGGACGCCGCGAACGCGGTCGAGGACGCATCGAACTCCAAGGCTCTCGTGATTGCCGCCAGGGCAGGTTTTGCCGTCAGCGGCCTGTTGCACCTGCTGATCGGCTTCGTCGCCATCCAGTTGGCACTAGGAAAGGCCGGACAGGCCGATCAGGCCGGTGCAGTCGCCCAACTTGCCGCCCAGCCGCAGGGTCTAGTGCTGCTGTGGACCGGATTCGCCGCCTGCGTGGCTCTGGCGTTTTGGCAAACCAGCAACGCCGTGTTCGATTACGGTCAGCTGGAGGCAAGGAAGAAGGTCGGAAAGAAACTTTCCGCAGCCGGCAAGGCGGTGGTGTTCGCCGTCATGGCGCTGACGTTCGCTGCCTCCGCCAGCGGGAACAGCAAGAACAGCGGACAGTCCACCAGCGACTTCACCGCCTCAATCATGAAAGCACCCGGGGGTTCGGTCCTGCTGATGGCTATCGGGGCCGCGATCGGCGTCGCCGGCATTGTTTTCACGGTCCTCGGAGTCAAAGGATCGTTCAAGAAGGATCTGCGGCTGCCGCCCACGGGCACCGCACGGTCCGTCGTGACCGGGCTGGGCGTCGTCGGCTACGTGGCCGAGGGCATCGCACTGTTTCTGGTGGGATTGCTGTTCATCATCGCCACCGCCAACGCCCACCCTCAGGAGTCCACGGGCATGGACGGCGGATTGAAGGCGCTGCGAGAGCAGCCGTACGGAGTTTACATGCTGACCGCCGTCGGCGCCGGTCTGATCTGTTACGGGCTCTACCTGATGGTGAAGGCTAAATTCGCGCGGATGTGAGCTGCCCGCCGACGCGGCCAGCTCCTGCTCCACTGGCCTAATAAAGCGGCCGGCTCTACCGCGACGGCAGCCAGCCAAGAGCGCGCCGCCAGGCGAAGGGGCAGGGCGGCGGGAAGGTCAGCAGACCTCACCGGAGCCGATCTGCGCGGTGCGGATGTGAGCCGTGCCGATCTTCCGAAAAGCCTCTGTTCACGCCCGGAGGGACCCCGCCAAACCGGCACCTGTCCTTCACCGGCCAGACGGCGTACCCTGAGCACACTCGTACACCCGTACCGGCCCAGGAGTTGCCTCATTCCTCCGGGCTCTCTCAGGAAGGCATCATCAATGGAGATGAATATCAGGGACCACTGGGACCGGCTCAGCCCCGCAACACAGCGGTGGCTCACCGACAACCCCGGATGCCTGATCCTGCCGCGCACCATGGCCGAAAGAATTTGCCAGGAATCCGGCAACAGCGCGGAGTGTGACCGGCACGGCCAGTCAATGCTCTCCCCGGAAGACCTTGACTTCCTCCACGCCGTGGCGGAAGGTACCCCGGCCCCGCCGGAACACCGGTTCTTTGACGCAATACAGCCCGGGGAAGGCACATCGACCTCCTGAAAAAGAAGGAGTCCTACCACCCGACGGCCTTCGGCCAGGGCCTGATCGCGGCACGTGTGGCTGGCGCACTGAATTCCCGTAATCCCGGGACCTTCTTCCACGTGCTTCCCGGCCAGACCATCTCGACCACGTTCCCGTCCGCCGGCGGCCCGCTGAGCGTCTCGACGCAATGGCCCGGAAGCGATGTCGTGCTCAACCTGACCTCACCATCAGGCAGGGTCTATGACCGCGCCGTCGACGCCCGCGGAGTCCAGCACCAGGTCGGCCCGACGTTCGAGAGCTACCAGCTCGATACGTCCGAACCCGGCACCTGGACGGCGGCCCTGTATGGGGCCCGGGTCGCGCCGGAGGGCGAAGAGACGCGGCTCGATGTCTGGAACACCCCCGCGGCCAACCAGCGCCCGGTCGCCCGGTATACCCAGACTGTGAAAGGACGGACAGTGACCGTGGACGCCAGAACGAGCTCGGACACTGAACGATGGTTACCGGCCGCAAGGCAACGCACACCTACACCGAACCGGGCACGTACCTGACGACCCTGGCTATCCGCGATAACCAGGGCGGCGAGGCCTACGCGGCAGCTGATGCCGCGGTCACTATCACCAAGTACGCGTTTACCGGATTCTTCAACCCGGTCGCACCGGCTCCAGGGGCGACGGGCGCGAAGGCCGGTAGTGCGGTGACGATGAAGTTCAGCCTCGGCGGAGACTTTGGTTTGGATGTCCTCGCGGCCGGATCGCCGTCGTCAGCGCCGGCGGCCTGCGGCCGCCTTCGGGCACTACCGGGATGACGAGGGACGGCCTATCGTGGTCCTGACGCAGCCCGAAGGAAAGGGACGACGATGTTCACCTTGCAGATCAGCTATCCGGTCCGGGACTACGACGCCTTTAAGGAAGTATTCGACATTGATCCCGCAGGCCGTGCCGCCTCCGGCGCCCGGTCTGTCCGCCTTCTCCGGGATATACACGATCAGAACAGCGTGGTTGTGCACCTTGAGTACGAGTCCAAGGACGCTGCGGGCGCCTTTCTGGAACGGCTGCGCAGCCAGGTTTGGGAAAAACCCGAGATGATGGGGGATCTGATGGCAGTATCGCCAACAGCCATGATTCTGGAGGAGATGGCCCGAGAGGGTCAGGGCGCGCTCTGACCGGCTGGGTCCGGTAGGTGTAGAGGACAGGCCGGAGGGTCTTCCAGGTGTCACGGGAGTAGCGTCAGGGGCTTCTTGCCGCTCGCGAAAGTAGTTGAGCATTGAGTCCCTCCAAGGAAATTGGCGGCAAATATCTGCAGTGTAGCGGCTGTATCGCGCATGGTCCTCCGCGATTCCCGGGAGGCAGGGTCTGACAGCTCGCCTGCTGCGTTGTTGACAGGGACGAAGTTCTCGGAGGTCGGATGCTTGGGGGAGCCGGAATCGGATGATCGGCGCCGCCGGCCCAGATTTGGCCTCCGGTTTGCTGTCCCCGAACGGCGGTTCCACCCGCGGCGCACTCCGGACCGATGCAGCCGCTGGGTACTACCTCCCGTGCCGGACGCAGTACGCATAAGCGCCCCACTGCCAATCAGTCTTACGGTTTTGTCAGGGATTCGCGCTGTTGGTTTTCAAGCGTCTTCTCGGATTCCCGACGACGCCGGTCCACGGTGCGCATCGGCTGCGTGATCGGCCTCTTCTGGTTCTCTTTATCCAAACCCTGGACACGGTCTCCCTCGCCGCCGGCAGAAGTCCCCGTCGCACCAATCGGTGGTTAGAACCCAACCCGGACCGACCGGCGGGCCGGCCCCCGTGTCGTTTTCCAGTGGCGTCCACTACCCGTCGTTCGCGTGCTGGTCGGCGTCGGTCACGGACGGCCGTTCGGTCCAGGTTGGCGGGTTGTCGGTGCCAGCAGCCTCATCTCGGGCGGCATCAGCGGCCGTCTCGTGGATATTGCCGGCCGCGTGGTGGACTGGCGCGTAGATCACGTGGAGTCGCATGGGTTTATCGCCGGTGTTGGTGACATTGTGCCAGGTGCCGGCCGGGACGAGGATGCACCACCCGTCCGAAACGTCATGCTCGAAGGTCAGGCTGTCCTTGTCCGGTCCCATCTGGGCCTTGCCGGTGCCGGCGTCGAGGCGGAGAAACTGGTCGGTGTCGGAGTGCATCTCCAGCCCGATGGATTCGCCGACGGGGATCGACATGAGGGTGACCTGTAGGTACTCTCCGGTCCAGGCTACTGTTCGATAGTTGTTGTTCGCGGTGGTGGCGGTCTCCAGATCGAAGGAGTTGGGCTGGGGGCCGATGTCGGTGAGTGTCATGTTGGGGACGGTCCTTTCTGAGCGATGTCGGTTGTTGTTCGGGGCCGGGTGGGGTGCTGCGTATTACCGTTCTACGCCGGACCAAGCCCGTCCGGCAAGCATGGTAGTGCCGAGCTACGCGGCGAAGCGCGCCGATAACACAATGGCCGGGGGGAACTATCTCATCAACGGTCCCGTATCCGGCGAGCAAGCGAAGAGGGTTCTAGGGGACGCAGCCCGGTCATGCGGCTGCCGGCCCATCGGACAATGAAAGCAATGGAGGGAGGTGGGATCGTTATGCAGAGCCTAGAGACTCAGTGCGCCGTGCGGGCGTGCCTGGGGGCCCGCCCCGAGCGCGGGCAGGACCCGGTTGCGGCCGAGGTTGATCTTCCCCGGCAGGATCAAGTCTTTGAGGGCAAAGAAGCGCCTCACCCTGTCAAAGCGGGGTGCGGCTGTCCGGGGGAGGCCTTTGGTGGGGAGAATTGAGGGTGTGGACAGTGTCCACACTTTGGGTCACGGACTGGGCCGTACCGGTGCCGGACTTGGCCGGATTGCGTATGTTTCGGCGGGAGTCTCGTGCCCTACGCCTTATCTTTCTGCTACTTCTACCCACACCGATACTGACATAGGGTGATATGCACCACACGACTAGCGTGCGGGAATTAAAGGAGACTCTCATGCTGCTCTGGATAGCTATCATTATCGCAGTTCTCTGGCTTCTCGGCCTGCTCTCCAACATCGGCGGCGGCATAATTCACATACTTTTGGTTATCGCCGTGGTCGTCTTGGTCATCCACTTCGTCCGCGGCAGGTCCCGCGCTTAACATACAAAACAGTGATCCGCCCCTGCGGGACAGCGAGGTGGGAGTAGCGGCAGCCCTGAGGTGGGCTCTGCTGCCACCTGCGGCAGCGAACGCGGACAGAAGAAAACGGCGTCAGATGCGCGATTCCCTCACTAGGCCAGCGTTTCAGGGTTGGCCGCGGCCGTCGCAGCTGTGGCGGTTGCCTTTGTCGTAGCAATCTTCTTGGGCATTTCCGTCTCAAGGAAGTAGTGCTGAAGAACGGCCACACGATTTATGCCGTGTTCGCCCGCCTTGGCGAACAACTCGGGGACGGTCGTGGTCGGCGTCGAGCCCAAGAAGTGCCGCCGGCGACGACGCCCGGGCTCGGCTTGATCTGCCTAGCGACCGGCATGATTCCCCGCTCCACCGGGGAACACGAGTTTCCGATTCAGAGTATCGGCGTTGCTCCCCTTGGTGACTATGTCAACCTTTGCTGGCCGTGCGCGGAGGAGACCTGCGATCCCGCTATGGACAACCGGCCGCCAACCGGTGACGCCGATAATGTTAAGCCCGCCGCTCCGGTCGTAGTGCGCCGGGTCGCGCCACGGTGGGAACCCGACTCGTCAGCCGCCAGTGCCACTCCGTACGCTCGAGTGTCTGCCGGGACCGATCTGGGGTGGGGAGCCGTTCTGCCCGGACTTCAGCCGGGCCTGCGTGCCGGGCACGACGGGCGTTATTCTTAGCGGTGTGAATCATTTGTTCGGTGTGCCAGGTACCGAACGCTGCCGGACCAGGAGAAATCGGGGATGTGAGGCTCGCCATGGATATTGCACCTGCATCCCAGAGCCCTGCCCGCTTCCCGCGAGGCATGTCCCATGGTTAATCCAGAAGGTTCGCCGGCTACCCCGCCGGTCGACGCTGACCTGTGCACACCCTTCCTGACGCAGTTGCAGGTAACAGGTGCTGCCGTCTCCATGTTTGGCGGGGCCGCACCGGAAACCCTGGTGTGCGCGAGCGACCCGCTGGCCGCCCGCATCGATGAGCTGCAGTTCGATCTTGGGGAAGGACCAAGGTGGGAGGCCCTCCGTACGCGGCTGCCGGTTCTCGTCCCGGACGTGTACGACACAAATCCGTATTCCTGGCCCGTTTTTAGCAAAGCTGTCCTGGACACGGAGGTCGGCGCGTTGTTTGTTTTCCCGCTGACCATCGGCGCCTTGGATCTGGGCGTCGTGGAACTTTATCGCACGAAACCGGGGAGCCTCAGTCATACCGACCATGCAGCCGCCGGGGTGCTCGCCCGTCAAGCTGCATGGGAGCTGCTTCGCCGTGTTCTTTCGGTGAACTCCGCTGACACCGACCCGGCCGTGGATGCTGCCCTGATGTCGAGGCGGGAAATTCACCAGGCAACGGGGATGGTGCTGGCCCAGGCCGGGGTCAGCGCGGCGAATGCCCTGCTGCTACTGCGCGCACATGCCTTCGCCAACTCCATGACCTTGCGGGACACGGCTGATACGGTTCTACTTCGCCGCCTGAGTTTTAGCTCCCGGGATGATCAACGCGACAACGACGGGCTGCAGTAAAGTGGGATCATGGTGACGACAAGCCGCGCTGAGCGCGTGAGCGCCGCCTTCGTGAGGATCACAGACACGCTGGTTGCTGACTACGATGTGCTGGATCTACTCCATGCCCTCGTTGAAGTGTCCATCGATCTGCTGGACGCCGCCGCCGCCGGCCTGCTCCTCGCCGACCCGTACGGCGAACTGCAGGTCTTGGCCTCCACCAGCGAACGAAGCCAGCTCGTTGAGATACTCCAGCTCCGGGCCGGCGCCGGTCCCTGCGTGGAGTGCTACCAGACCGGGAAGCCCATTGAGGTGGAGGATATCCGCTCACTGAATGGCAAATGGCCGGAATTCCAAATGGCCGCGCTCTCCCAGGGTTTCCGTTCCGTTCACACCGTCCCGATGCGCGTTCACGGCAAGATCATCGGTGCCATGGGCCTCTTTGGTGAGAATCCCGGGGCCCTGACCCGGGAGGATTCCGCCATCGGCCAGGCCCTGGCCGACGTCGCGACGATCAGCATCCTCCAGGAACGCACCTCCCGGGAATCGGCTCTGGTCAACGAACAACTACAACGCGCCTTGAACAGCCGGGTCCTCATCGAACAGGCCAAGGGCGTCATCGCACAGACCGCAGCGGTGGACATGGAAGAGGCTTTCCGGCGCTTACGCGACCATGCCCGCACGAACAACCAAAGCCTTCACGACACGGCACGACACATCATCAACCGCACAATCACCCTGTACCCGGCGATTGTCGACCGGTAACCCCTTCCCTTCACCCCCCGTTTCGCCCGCGCCGCCCAGCAGGAACCGATGGCGGCTGCCGCACCACGCGGTTGACTTAGGGCATAAGTCATCCGCCCGGGCATAGCCCAGCCCGTGATCCTGCCAGCACCATAAGCAAGGGCGTTCGCTACAGGGATTCCCCGCCCCGAAGGGACATCAAGTACGGCCGCCATCTCATGCTGTGAAAAGCGCCAGCCGCCGGGACCTTTCCAACCCGCAATTCTTCCCCTACGCTGTGATTGTTGCCCCGGACCCTGGCAGCGCCCCGTTTTTCGGCGCAGTTCTCCAGGGAGGAACCCCACACATCGAAAGTACCCACATTGTCCATGCCATTCGAGATGCCATTCGGGCGGTGGAAGAGGCCGCGGCTAGAAACGCACTCCCGGATTTCGAACATGAACATTCCGCTCCGGAATTACAGAGCGCAGTGGCGTGGGCCGTTAGGCACGGCATGCCCATCCGCGACGTCGCCACCGCAGCCCGCATGACGGCGCTGGAAGTTCTGGACGCAGCCGACTCCCTCAACTATCGAACGGCTAATTCAGGGCCGCCAGAACGCGGCCGGCCCGATTCCGGATGAACAAAACAGTGCGCAGCCCTTGTCGCCGTGCTACTGCACATATTCCCTGCTCCCTCTCCTTTGCGGAGAGACCGGGACTGCCCCCGGATTGAGATCCCGGCCCTGTTGAGCCGGTACTGATCGCGGGGGCTGGCTGGGCATGTCAGGGTCGTTTCTGTAAACTGCATGGTCGGAATCGGCTATTAAAGACCTCAGCAGGCTTTGAAGAAGCGTTGGAGCACCCGCTCCGAAGTTCAAGGCGGAGACGGGGACGCGCTCATCGACGCCGTGGAACATGCCAGGGAAATCACAGGAGCCTGGCAGTCGCAGGGGACGAAGCCGTAGCATTTGATCCCTAGCCGCGAGAAGTGCTTGGCATCGGTACCCATGGGAAGGCACGCGGGTATGGCCACTGCGTGAGGATCCTCTGCTGCCAAGGAATTGATTGTCGCCTCGGGGACGGGTCCCGTGAGCGGGGCTTGGAGCGCCTTTGGCCTGAATCAATCGTGTACGGGCCCTCGTGCCGCTGGTGGCCCCGGTGTCGATTGGGGAAGATGGAAGGGTCGCCGTCAGGCGGCCAGCTAACCATTATCCGGGAGAACATCATGAGCACCCCTCGTCGCGCCCTCATCCTCATCGACGTCCAGCAGCAGTACTTCACTGGACCTCTCGAGATCCAGTATCCGCCGCACCAGGAGTCTTTAGCGATGATCGTGCGGGCTGTCGACGCTGCGGCCGCTGCAGGCGTCCCTATCGCGGCCGTGCAACACAGTGCAGGAGAAGGCGCACCGGTCTTCGCGCCGGGCACACCGGAATTTGAACTTCACCCCGACATCGAACGCCGCAGGACCGATACATGGAAGGGCGTCATCAAGCAGTACGGCTCGGTCTACGCTGACACAGACCTCGCCGGTTGGCTGCGCCAGCATGACATCGATACCGTCACCCTGGTGGGCTACATGACCAACAACTGCATCCTCGCCTCGGCCGTTGAAGCGGAGTTCCTCGGCTTCAATACCGAAGTTCTCTCAGATGCCACCGGGGCCATCAACCTCGCGAACGACGCAGGTTTCGCCGACGCAAAAACAGTGCACACCACGCTGCTCACGCTGTTGAACTCAAACTGGGCCGCCGTCAGCACTACCGATGCCTGGGCCGATGCCCTTGAAGCCCGGCAGGCTCTGGCAAAGAGCGATCTTGGAAGCTCGGCAATAGCCGGGGCCGCACACCTGACCCGGGCATAACCGGCTTTCCCGGCGGGTCATGGGGCGGTCGGCCGATCGGACCAGGAAGGGATGAAGGGAGGTGAATCGTTATGCAGAGCCGGGAACCTCAGTGCGCCGTGCGGGCGTGCCCGGGAGTCCTTAACGAGCGCCGGCAGGAGCAGGTTGCAGCCGCGCCTGAACTTCTCCAGCAGGATAAAGTCTTTCAGGGCAAAGGAGCCCGCGCCCTGTCAACGCGGGGTGCGGCTGTTTGGGGGAGGCCTCTGGTGGGGAGGAATGGGGGTGTGGGCAGTGTCCACACTCTCGCCCCTGATCTGGTGTTCCGGGTGTGCGGGGTCCCGGGTAGACCTATTTGTTTGTGTGGGGGAGCGGCTGCCTACGGCAGTCCGGGTACCGCCCTTCGGGGTCTCTTCTGGGTGTTCATCCTTGTTCGTCCTTCCGTCGGGTTTTCGCGTTCACTCCTTCATGGTGGTTAGGGCCGCGTACGACATGATTTGCTGATTATGCTTTAGATCGACCAAGGGTTGCGGCCGTTCCAGGATGTCCGCTCTGATACCTGTTCATGCAGGAATGCGGGGGAACCGCATGACATAGCCTCCCCGACTGGCCACCAAGCGTTGAAGCCGCCTACGAACCCGAAGGACACTGGGGCGCCTATGTGCGGGCACGCTACATCGAGGCCCGGAAAACGTCTGCGGAGGCTGAGCTAGTGGTGTCGGACGCCCCACATGGCCAGCTGTGACCCGTCGGCGCGGTGAGCACTGTGGATCCGGACGCTTCGGCCGCGGCGATTGGGGACTTCCGCAAGGGCGGTAACGTGGCGGACGCCGTCGCCGCAGCCGCCACCCTTAGCGCGACCGAGCCTTACAGGGCCGGGATCGGCGGAGGGGACTTGCGCGAGTAGCCGCATGCGTGAAAGGCCCCATATTTAGAACGTGGGTCCGCGCGGCAAAGGGTTAGGACGAAAGTCCCGGAAGCGGTGGTAGCGGAAGTGCACCCCGGAGTGGGCCGGCCCCGGGGCTTATGGCCCGTGACAGCGGAATCCGCGGTCTGGAGAATTGCCCGATGACGAAGCCACACAACATGAGACAGGCTTCCAGGCCCGCGGCAGTGTTCGCTGGGCTGGTGGCATCGGGCTTCCTGTTCCGGCGCTTTCAGCTGCGTTGGGGTGCCACCGCCGCTGAAGCCGACGGCGGGCTTCCGGGCGACGGCTTCCTGTCGATTGCCGATCTTCAGTCAACGCGGGCGATCACCATCGAGGCTCCGGCGGATGCAGTGTGGCCCTGGTTGGCGCAGATGGGTCAGGGTCGCGGCGGACTCTACAGCTACGACTTCCTTGAAAACCTCGCCGGCCTGGACATCCACAGTGCTGACCGTATCCACCCGGAGTGGCAGGACATCGAGGCAGGCGATCGCTTTCACCTGGCCCCGGCTGCTTCCGCTGACCTGGAAGTGGGGTTAGTGGACCAGGGCAACGCCGTCGTGCTGCGCGTTCCTCCCGGTTCCCCGCCCGGGCCGTTCGATTTTTCCTGGGCATTTGTCCTGCAGCCACGGTCCGACGGCACCACCCGGCTGCTGGTGCGGGAGCGGTATGCTTACCGGCGGTGGTGGGTCCGGTTCTTGGTCGAGGCGGTGGAGGTTGCCAGTTTCATCATGTCCCGGCGGATGCTCCGCGGGATCAGGAGCCGCGCAGAGGGCAACGATCAATAGCGTTCCTTGAACCTCTGGGCGAAGGCCGTCACTTGTAGTCCGGGCGGGCCCCGCTAAGCAAATTATTGAGCAAAGCGGCGAGGAGGTCGGCCCGCTCATGCATGAGTGCGAGAAATGTTTCGTTGTGTTTCGTGGGGTGGTGGGTCCTCACGGGTGCCCGGACAGGAACCCAGGCTTCTCTTGGGACCCCTCCAGAAGGCCCGCGATAGTGTCAGAGGCATGACGCGCCCTGTAGGGGGTCTTGCGCCGCCAGGGTGCCTCGGTTCTACAATCGCGGATGGAGAATCTTCGATTCAGCGTCGATGTCGACGCTCCCGCGCAGCACGTCTGGAACGTCATGCTCGACCTCGACACTTACCGGGAATGGACGGGCGCCTTCCACGAGGGATCGACGTACGAGGGCGGCTGGAACGAGGGCGAGGAGATCCGCTTCCTCGGCCCGAACGACGACGGCACGGCGAGCGGTCTCTTCGGCACCATCGTCGAGAATCGGCCCCACGAGTTCGTGTCGATCCGCTATCTCGGCGATATCGAGAACGACGTCGAGAACCGCGAAGGGCCCGCCGTCGGGCTGCACGAGAGCTACTCGTTCAGCGAGGCCGACGGGGTCACGACGCTCGTCGTCGAGCTCGAGGTGCCCGACGAGTGGGCCGACGACATGCGCGGCATGTGGTCGGAGGCGATCGTCACGATCAAACGGCTGGCAGAGCGGGCCTAGGTCGACGAAATCCTGACCCGGTCAGGAATGGCGACAGCCCCGACAGTCTTGTGACGGCAGCTTTCCAATGGGCTGCTCATTTCTTGCCACTTCCGGTCACCCTCGCCAGCCAGCCACTTTTTTCGCCCGGTCAGGGATCCCCTGCCGGACCGTGCCGCCGAAGCTTCGGCTACGAACGCTCCACGCGGTCGGCAACGATGGAGAATTCATCCTGCTGCGCCTCGTGCCAGGTGAGCCTTACGTCTTCGCCTGGGACAAGCTCAAGAAACTCACTCGCCCTCTGGACGATGCAAGAAAAATGGGCGAAACATTCTGCGGCCACACCTTCAACTTGGATGGATCCCCACCCCTCTTCGCAGTGCCAGGTCTTCACGGTTCCCTTGCTCCAGGGTTCATACATGTCCCCGATGATAGCCACCTCGTGCCATTGGCTACTTTGTGCCGACTAGAAGGGACGGTCAGCAAGTTTCCGCCCCGTCAGGGTTCGTTGAACGGGCGGCCACGACGGTTGATTCCCTGGCTGTGGGGCTCTCCGGCCGCAGTGATTTCACTTCCGAGTCCGTCATTCTTCTGATCCTCTGCGGCGCCACTGCAGCGGCCATGCTGGCCCTGTACATCCACCTGATCCGCCTGGTTCAGGTCCTTTTCTCAGTTCGATTCCCTCCCGAATTCCTTCGTTTGCAAGAACGACGACGCGCCGTTGCGGCAGCGAAGCGAGTAGTGCAACTCTGCCTGTCCTTACCGCATCACGCAGCCGGGCGGGACAATACATTCATGAGACTAGAACTGCTCCATATTGATGAGTGTCCCAATTCGGTCAGAGCTTACGAGCGACTTGAAGCAGCTCTGACCGCCCTGGGTCGTACCGATGTCGAAGTTCACATGCGCCTTCTAGAGTCCGTGACAGATATTGAGGGCACCGGATTTGCGGGTTCACCGACGATCACTGTCAACGGATCTGATGTTTTCCCGGATGGAGCATCCGCCAGCGATTTGGCCTGCCGTATCTACAGGACGCCCAATGGCTATGCCGGCCTGCCCACGATTGACCAGCTAACGGAGGCTCTCAGGAAGAGTGGACTCTAACTCCGCCACCTGCTCGTGCTGCGGGAGAGTGATGCAGCGTTGGAAATTGCATGTCCTTGGGTCTTGGCCTTCCTATCGCTGCCAGGGGTGTGGCCGGGGGTGCCATCCGGCTCCGACCGGATAGCCCCGGACGACACTGAATACGGCGCTGCATGTGCCTGGGTCGTCACTCCACGCTTCTTACCGGACTTCGATAGCGCCCATCATGCCGAGGTCTTCGTGGTCCAGGATGTGGCAGTGGTAGGCCGAGCGGCCGCGGAAGTCCTTGAAAGCCACCCTGACTTTCACACGCCCGTTGGCGGGTACGTTCACTACGTCCATCCAAATGGCCTTGTTCGTCCCTTGGCCGTTTTCCTCGATGATTTGCATCGGCCAGACGTGCAGGTGAAAGGGGTGGTCCATGGGACTGGTGTTGGTCAACGTCCATTCCTCCACATTCCCGGCCGCGACCGTTGTATCTGTCCTGGCCTCGTTGAACTCCCTGCCGTTGATAGTGAAACGCATCATGCCCATGCCCATGCCCATGCCCATGCCGGCGCCCAGGACGATCTGCCGGCGGGCCGCGACGGCCGCGGACCGCAGGTCTCCCAGCCCCGTCTGGGCCGGCACGGCCGCCAGGGCTGCGACCGAATCGCCGGCCACGCGAAGGGTGGCCAGTGCGGCGCCGTCCGGCTGATCTGGAGGGTTGCGTGCGCCCGATCCCGGTCCCATCATTCCTGGCATGCTTCCCCGGTTCTGGTAGAGCGCGCGCAGCACGGAGTCTCCGGTTGTTGTGGTTACGAGAAGGTCCGCCCGGTTTCCGGGCGTCAGGAGAAGTTCATCCACACTCTCGGGCGTCGGGAAGCGGCCGGAGTCCATGCCGAGGAGCTGCAACTGCTGTCCGTCGAGCCGTAGACGGAGGTAGCGGGACACGCACGTGTTGATGATGCGCCACCGTTCGCGTTGTCCTGGGCGGGCACTGAATTGCGGGTTGCTTTGACCGTTGACCAGGATCAGTTCACCCTCCCGGCCCATTATCCGTTCCATCTGAGGGACTTCCGGGATGTTCCCCAGGCCGTCCAGGGTGGTGTCCGAAATGACCAGTACCCGTTCCGCACTTGCCTCGATGGGTTCAGGGTCCTCGACGATGATTGCCCCGAAGAGCCCGGCGAATATCTGATCGGCGACCATGCCGTGGTGGTGGGGGTGATACCAGTACACGCCGGGCGGATGGTCCGCGGGAAGTTTGTATTCGTAGTCGAACGTGCCGCCGGGGTCCACCGAGACGAAGACGTTGTCCCCGTTGCCCTCGGGGGAAACGTGGAGGCCGTGCACGTGCAGGTTGGTGGTCTGGGCCAGCTTGTTGACGAGCCCGATCTTCAGGACATCGCCGGCGCGTACGCGAAGCGTGGGGCCGGGGATGCCGCCGTTGTAGCCAAGGGCCGCGGCCTGACGGCCTGCCAGCAGAATCTGTCCGGGCGCGGCTTCGAGCCGCACTTGCAGCTGGCCGTTGGTGCTCCGTTCCTCCGGAGGCTGGGTCAGTTCGCCTCCCGCAACGGGAGACTTCCGCGACGACAGGGTCCAGATCAGCCCGGCACCGCCAGCCGCAGTCCCCGCAATGCCGAGCCCGCCCAGCAACACCGCCTGTCGGCGACTGATGGGCTGCACTACGGGCCCTCACCGAGCGCTTTGAGTTGCTCGCGGTACTGGTCCGCGGTGAGCTCTCCTCTCGCAAAGCGCTCATCGAGGATCTGGCGGGCCCTGCTCCCTCCGACAGGCGGCGGCCCGCCTGGCCCCGGAGGTCCGTATCCATTACGGACGCCGCCGCCAAAGACTCTCACCGCCAGCAACACCAGCAGCGCGATCCCAATGAGCAGCAGAAGAGCCCAGAGCCACATCCATCCCATGCCTTGTCCGTAACCCCACATCATGATTTATGCCTTTCGTTTCCAAAGTTACTTCCGACTCTTCGCGCGGCCTCGGCTGACAGGTAGAGTCCGAGGTCCCGGTCCACTCGGGCCGGTTTTCTGCGCACCCCAACGGTCGGCAGCAGGCCTCGGCGCAGATCCTGCAGTGCTCGTGTGGTCAGGCGGCGTCGGCGGGCCGGAACGTGACTCCGCCGTCGGTGGAGACGACGAGCCCGCTGGCCGTGGCGGCCCAGATGGTTGGGTTTGCCTCCGCGCCCGTGACTGCCGCCACAGCCTGTACTGTGTCCTGGATTTTGCCTTTTTGGGTCCAGGTCGCGCCGGCGTCTGCCGAGACGTGGACGGTCCCGTTGGGTTCAACTCCGACCGCCTCGGCGGGGCTGGCGAAAGCGGCGTGCTGGACTACGGGTGCGGAGTCCACGGTGTTCCAGGTCTTACCGCCGTCCGTTGAGCGGCGGATCCCTTGTGGGGTGGTTGCCAGGACAGTGTCGCTGGTGGGGTTTCCGGCGAGGGCGGCCGGGACGAAGTCAGCGGCGGCCGTGGTCCAGGTTTTCCCGTCTGGGCTGGTGCGCAGGGCGCCGTCGAAGCCGACGATTCCGGATTTGGTCGCGGTGAGTGCGTGGAAGTCGGATTCGCCCTGGCGGGAGAGCTTTTCCCAGGTTTTACCGGCGTCGGTGGATCTGATCAGCCCGAGCGGGTTGGCCAGGTCGGAGCCCTCTCCGGGGTGTCCGGAAGCGTAGAGGACGCCGTGGTCGGTGCCGCCGGTGAAACCCATCAGGTCATTGGTGGGGCCGATTTTGGCAGCGGGTTGTGTCGTGATGTCGAACAGGCCATCGTGGGTGGCCAGGAGCACCTGGCCGGTTGTGCTGCTGACGCTCAGCCCGTGAACGTGGGCGTCCGGCAGGGGGCTGGCGGTGCTGCCTGCGGGGGAGCGGCCCGCCGGGACGGAGGGCGGGCTGCATGCGGACAGGGCAAGGATGAGGCCGGCGCCGGCTGCCAGAACAGCTGTGGCGCGGACGCGGACGCGGGGGCGGGAGGGATTGGGCATGGGGGCTCCAGGGATTCAGGGGGGTATGCAGGGCGGGGTTGGGCGCCGGCCCGGGAGGGGCCGGCGCATCGGGGCACCGGTCAGAGGGTGGCCAGAAGGGCCTGCATTTCCTTGATTTCGGCGTCCTGGGCGGTCACGATGTCTTTGCTGAGTTGGATCGCGTCGGCGTTCTGGCCCTGGGAGGTTTCGGTCTGGGCCATCCTGACGGCGCCTTGGTGGTGTGCGATCATCTGCGTCAGGAAGAGTTTGGCTGCTTCGGTGCCTTGGGCGGCCTCGAGCGCCTTCATGTCGTCCGCGCCCATCATGCCGTCCTTGTTGTGGCCGGCGCCCATGGTCGGGGATTCGTTCCAGGTCTTGAGCCAATTGGTCATCGTTTCGATTTCCGGTGCCTGGGCTGCTTTGATCCGTGTGGCCAGGTCGGTGACCGATGAGGGGATGTCATTCTTCTGGAGTATCGTCTCGCTCATCTCCACGGCCTGTTCGTGGTGCGGGATCATTCTCTGGGCGAAGATGGTGTCGGCTGCGTTGTGTTCGGCAGTGGCGGCCGGTGCACTGCTGGACATCATCCCGGGGCCCTGGCCCATTCCCGGCATCGAGCTGGCGGAGGATGCCGGACTGCTGGAGGAAGTGGGGCTGCTGGAGGTGGGCGACGGTGCGGAGGGGCCGGTTGAGCAGCCGGCGAGGGCGAGTGCCGCAGCGATGGCGGTCGCGGAAAGGGTCAGAATCTTCGTGTTGTTCATGGCGGTTTAGGTCCTTCAAGACATTGGGGGGCGCGTGGGTGCCAGGGGGTGTGTGCATCAGTGATGCGCCCGGCTCAGAGGATGAGAGCCAGGCAGGGACGGGCGCCGGTCAGGTCACAGCGCGGGCCCTGTTTTACGTTCGGCTGATGCAGAGCTCGTCTGGTGATGGGCTGCCGGGAAGATAGGACCACAGCGTGCTACTAGCGCGCTGGGTCCCTGCGTTGGTGTTCCGGGCGATGATTCCGGTGCCTGGCAGCGGTGCGGCCAGAGAGCCTTTCTTCGGCGCCGGGGTGCAGGGCGCAGTCATGGACTGCGTGCTGGTGCAGTGGGTCGAGTCCGTGCACTGCACGGTCCGGGCACCCGCTTGGTCCTGTGCTGCGGGCATCTCCGGGGCAGAGAATGGTCCGGGAGGATGTTCTCCCGCGTGGCCGGCCGGGGATGAGCCGTGCTGGGCGCTGATGGTTGCTGCCGCTGTGGCGGGGGAGTGCATGGCATGGGTGGCGGTCATGACGTGCATGCCGAAGATCCCGGCGATGAGGGCCAGGACAGCGGTAAACAGGCCCGCACGGCGAAGGAACGCAATCGCGGGGGCGTGTGCCGGTGCGGTCATGACGGTCCTCCTTTCCTGTGGCGGGCTTCCTGTTTCAAGGCTACCGGCCCTGCGGCAGGGCCGGTAGCCGGTATAACGATCACGTAAGGGACTTTGTTTCTGTCGCCGGCTGATGCGCGTGGTCTGGACGTTCGATCTTGCGGGTAAAACCCTGGGGGACCACACTAAGGGCAGCATTGCGGACTTGGCGGAGGGCGGCGCTCATGGGCGGCAACGGTGCACTCAGTATCGTGGCCGGCGTGGACGGTTCGTCTCCGTCCGGCGAAAGCAGCGGCCGTGACCGGTGACCACTCCTCCGACTTGCATCCGGTGGCCGACCCCGGCGGCGGTACGGCTCCGGGGCGGACCGTCCGGGGCAGACTCCACGCGCTGTGGCACACGGTGGTCGGGGCGGTGGGCCTATTCATGGGCCTACTTCCACACGTCCTGCACCACATCGGACTGCTCGCCGGAACCGCACTGGTGGCCGGATCCGGCGGCACCGCACTGTTCGGCGCACTCGGAATTCTGGCATCCATTCCCATGCTGGTCCGCCTCAACCGTCGGTTCGGAAGCTGGATCGCGCCGGCGCTGGGACTGTTGGTTTTCGCCGTAATGTTCTCCGTGTCAGCGTTTGTCATCGGCCCGGCAATCAGCGGCACCGGAGGCGACGTGACTCCGGGCCCGGTGCCCACCACGGTCCACACCGGCGAGCACACCGGAGGCCACTGAACACCCGGGAGTTATGGCCTTTCGCCGGAGCCGCGCGGAAACGCTACCTCGCGCCGGTCAGGACGTAGCCGCAGGAGCGCACGGCCTCAGTCAGCGCCTCCTGGTTTGCGGTGCCGGTGACACTGAGGCCCGACGTGCCGCCCGGGACCAGGTCTACGGCCGCTGACTGGACCCCGGATACCCGGGACACGGCCTTTTCGACGGTTTGGACGCAGTGCCCGCAGGTCAGCCCGTCCAAGGCGTATTGCCCGCCGGACGCCTGAGCCTCCGACGTTCCGGGGGCCGGAGCCGCAGCCTGCGTTTCGGCCGCGGGGGCGCAGCAGCTGCAGCCGTGCTCCGCAGTGGAGACCAGAGGGAGTTGGGCTCGTGTTTCGGTTGTTCCGCACATGTCAGTTTTCCTTCAAAGCGAGGGTCAAAAGGGGCTGTTGTGGTTGAACGGCTGTAGCGGCCTGGGGCCGGACAAACCACGTCACTGACAACAATCGTATGATACCCCCCAGGGGTATAAGTCGCAAGAGTCAATGGTGCCATCCTGATATCCCTATCCTCGGAGGGGCAAGGGGGCCAAAGACTCTGATGCGGCAGGCCGGGCGGATGGATAGTGAACCAACCGCAAGGGCACTCGTGCGCCTGGGCGCCGTCAGGAGGCAGTACGGGAGGCAGTAACGCGTTTGGGGTTAAATCCAGATAGGGCGCCAGGGGCACCGAACGTCTTCCGCCGCCATGTCAGGCGGAGGTGTTGACGCATACCCCTTGGGGGTATATGTTCGGCTTAACCGAAAAACGACGTCCCGGGCGAAAGCCTTTACGCAATGAAGGTCCAGCTACGGGTGGACAGAGCCCGCCGCTCTCCCCGGATTACCTCATTTTCCAAAGGACGCACTTTGCCTTCCAACCCCAATCCCGTACCCGATCACCAACCGGCACCGGCCAACAATCGCAGCCTGCCTGGTGATCCGGCCGTCCTGCCGGGCAGCACCGGCGTAGAAGGAGGAGCGGTGACCACGCTTCTGAAACGCACCGTTGTGGAAGTCCGCGGCCTGCAATGGGCCACCTCAAAAGCTGTCGTGGAACACGTCCTGCTGCAGCGGCCCGGAGTCGCCGCCGTTGACGCGAACCCGGTCGCCCAGACCGCGACCGTGAGCTTTGACCCGTCCGTGACCTCCGTGCAGCAGATCTCCGGGTGGATCCGGGACTGCGGATACCACTGCCGGGGGGAAGCGGTCCCCGACCACGTCTGCTATCCGATGGAAGAAACGGGGCGCACCTCGGCGGCGGGGCATGGCGCCGCCGGCAAGGCCGGCGCCGGCCAGCCGTCCGGGCACGTCCACCCCGCCGGGACCGCGCTACCGACGGAGCCTGTGCACCGGCCGGAGCCTGATCACCAGACCATGTACCCCGGTCATGCGCCGGAAACGGCGGAACCCCACCCCGGGCATGCCCAGCCTGCAACGGACAGCCATGCCGGCCACGGCCCGGGCCCGCACAGTGCGCTGCCCCGGACCCCGCAGGACATGATGGGCCACGGCGGACACCACGGCGGAATGTCGATGGATGACATGGTCAAGGACATGCGCAACCGGTTCCTGGTCGCAGCCATCCTGTCAGTAGGCGTGACGCTCTGGTCCCCGATGGGCCGGGACATGTTCGGCTTCACCGCGCCGACCCCGTTCGGGCTTCGGGATGACGTCATGGCCCTGATCCTGTCCCTTCCGGTCATTTTCTACTCGGCCTGGATCTTCTTCGACGGCGCCTACCGGGCCCTCAAAGCCCGCACCTTGGACATGATGGTCCTGGTCGCGATCGCCGTGGGCACCGGATGGCTTTACAGCGTCTGGGTCACTTTCACCGGCGGCGGTGAAGTGTTCTACGAAGCCGCCACCGTCCTGACCTCCTTCGTGCTGCTGGGCCATTGGTTCGAGATGCGCGCACGCGGCGGGGCAAACGAGGCCATCCGCACCCTGCTCGAGCTTGCCCCGCCGGTCGCGGTTGTCATTCGCGACGGCGAGGCGGCCGAGATTCCCACCTCCGAGGTACAGGCCGGGGACCTGCTGCTGATCCGGCCGGGATCGAAAATCCCGGTTGACGGGGAGGTCGAGGACGGCCAGTCGGAGGTCGATGAGTCCATGGTCACGGGCGAGAGCCTTCCGGTGACCAAGACCATCGGCTCGGACGTCATCGGCGCATCCATCAACACCACCGGCACGATGCGGGTCCGGGCCACCAAAGTCGGCGCCGACACGGCCCTCGCGCAGATAGTGGCCCTCGTCCAGGAAGCCCAGAACTCCAAGGCACCCGGCCAGCGGCTGGCCGACAGGGCCGCGTTCTGGCTGGTCCTGGTCGCCCTGATCGGTGGAACCCTGACGTTCGCGGCCTGGCTCGCCCTCGGCGCCGGAGTCCAGACGGCCCTGCTGTTCGCGATCACCGTTGTCGTGATCACCTGCCCCGACGCACTGGGACTCGCCACGCCGACGGCCATCATGGTCGGCACCGGCCTCGGCGCCAAACGCGGCGTCCTGTTCAAGAACGCCACCGCCCTGGAAGTCTCCGCCCGGATCGACACCGTCGTGATGGACAAAACCGGCACCCTGACTAAGGGCGAACCGGAAGTCACCGACGTCGTGGTGGAAGGAATCGGCGAAAACGAACTCCTGGCCCTGGTCGCCGCGGTGGAGCGGGAATCCGAACACCCGCTCGCTGCGGCTGTGGTCCGGCACGCTCGCGAACACGGCGCACCCGTCCTGGCTGCCTCGGATTTCCTCAACGTTCCCGGTCACGGGGCCGGCGCTACCGTGGACGGGCGCCGGGTGCTGGTCGGCAACCGCAGACTTATGGCCAACGAAGGCATCGACCTGGGCCCGCTGGCCGCGGTTCGCGATGAACTCGCCGACACCGGACGGACCGCCGTCCTCGTCGCCGTCGACGGCAAGGCCGCCGCGGTGATTGCGTTGGCCGACGCCGCGAGGGAAACCGCGGCCGCGGCAGTCGCGGCCCTGCACGAGGCCGGGATCGAGGTCGTCATGCTCACCGGAGACAACGAAGCGACCGCCCGGAGGATCGCCGGCCAGCTGGGCATCGACACCGTCATCGCCGAGGTGCTGCCAGGAGACAAATCGGCGAAGGTGGCCCAGCTTCAACAGGCGGGGAAGAAAGTCGCCATGGTCGGCGACGGCGTCAACGACGCCCCGGCCCTGGCCCAGGCCGACCTCGGCATCGCGATCGGCGCCGGCACCGATGTGGCCATCGAAACGGCCGACGTCGTCCTGATGCGCTCGGACCCGCTGGATGTTCCCATCGCCCTGCGGATCGGCAAAGGCACCCTGCGCAAGATGCGCCAGAACCTGGGCTGGGCCGTGGGGTACAACGCGATAGCGCTGCCCATCGCAGCAGGGGTCTTCGCCTTCGCCGGCTTTGTCCTCAGCCCCGAGATCGCGGCCCTCTCGATGTCCGGGTCCAGCTTCCTGGTTGCCGTCAACGCCCTGCTGCTCAAGAGACTCCGGCTGCCCCGGCCGGAAACACCCGGGGCCACCACCGCCCATGCTGACCGGCCCCTGGCCCCGGCCGGTAACCGCTAGACCACCAGCGCCGTGGACCTCCGCCTCATCTTCCGTGTGCTGTTCCTGCGGGCCGCATGGCGGAGGCGGGACCACTGGGACGCAGCCCAAATCACAGCCCACCAGGACCAAGCCCTGCGGGAGCTGCGCCGCGCAACCTACGCCGGCTCCGAGTTCTACCGGCGCCATCACGCCGGCCTGTACGATGCCCCTCTGGACCAGCTGCCTCCCGTGACGAAAGCGGACCTGATGGACCACTTCGACGAGGCCGTCACCACGCCGGACCTTAGGCTGGCGGATCTGGAGAACCATCTGCGGTCCCTGACGCAGAGCGGGGGAGACCCCGGGCGGCCGTGGAAGGGCCGGTGGTGGGCTGCGGCGACGGCCGGCACCACCGGCCGGCGCGGGACCTTCATCTGGAACCGCTCCGAATGGGGCACGATCCTGGCCTCCTACGCCCGCGCCAACGACTGGGCCGGGATCTCCGCCGGCCTGACCCGTCCCCTGAAAATGGCATTGGTGAGCTCCCTCGTCCCCACACACCAGTCCGCCGTCGTCGGTGCATCGCTGCGCTCCGGATTCGTCCCCACCCTCCGCCTGGACGTCTCGGCGCCCATGGACGAGACGGTCGCCGCGCTCAACCGGTTCCAGCCCCGAATCCTCATCGGCTACGCCTCAGCACTGAAACCACTGGCGGCAGAGCAACGGGCCGGCCGGCTGCACATCGCCCCGCAGGGCGTGATGTCCGCCTCCGAAGTGCTCAGCCCACACACCGCATCGGAACTGGAGACGGCATGGGAAAGCGCTCCCTTCGATGTTTACGCCGCCACCGAAACGGCCGGGATAGCCTCACCCTGCACCTACCGGAACCGCCATGTCTACGAGGACCTGCTGATCATCGAACCCGTGGACCAGGCCGACCACCCCGTACCCCCGGGGACGACCGGGGCAAAGCTCCTCGTCACGGTCCTGTTCTCCCGCACGCTGCCGCTGATCCGCTACGAAATGTCCGACACCGTGAGACTGGACGGACGGGGATGCCCCTGCGGGCGTTGCTTCACCACTCTGGAGGACATCGAAGGGCGCATCGAAGACGTCCTGCAATTGCCAGGGAAGGCAGGGAAGGTAAATGTCCACCCGATTGTGTTCCACCACATTCTCGACCAAGCCGCCGCTGCGGGGTGGCAGATCATCCACGAGACCTACGGGCTGCGGGTCCTCATGGTGGGCCTCGCTCCCGGAGCCTCCACGGAAGGAGTCCGCGCCGCAGTAGCCGGCGCGCTCACCACAGCCGGGGTCACTCCCGTCCGGGTCGATGTGCAGCTGGTTGAACATGTTGAACGGACAGCCCTGGGGAAAGCCCCGTTCGTGCGCAGACCAGAGGGCGGCCGCTGACGCGATTACTCTCCCTGCAGAACCAGGGTGCGCCCGCGGGCTTGCCGGCTCATGCCGACGAAGCCTCGCCTGAGCTGTCCGGCCCTCCAAGGCGTACATTACGGCCGTTGTTTCGTTTGGCTCTGTTAGTCCGCGGTCAGCGTCTGCAGGGTTGCAGCCGGGTCATGCAGCGGTCGGCCGGTCGGATCATGAATGGTTTGAAGGGTGGTGACGTCGTGATGGAGAGTCTAGAGGCTGAGCATGCCGTGCGGCGTGCCCGGGACTGCGCACCGGGCGCTGGCAGGACCCGGTCGAAGCTGCGGTTGATCTTTTCCTGCAGGATCGAGTTTGCAGGTTAAAGAAGCGCCGCACCCTGTCGATGCGGGGTGCGGCTGTTTGGGGGAGGCCTCTGGTGGGGAGAGCTGGGGGTGTGGACAGTGTCCACACTTTGGGTCCCGGACCGGGTCGTACCGGTGCCGGACTGGCCCATATTCGGCACGTTTCCGGGGGAGCCCAGTGTTTGCAAGGGCTGGAACCCGGTTCGAGTCCCACCTCGGGCGCAGTGTTTTCACTGTTCAGGAGCCTTTTTTGGTGTTTCTTCGTGTGGACAGTGTGCACACTCTCGCCTCTGATCTGGTGTTCCGGGTGTGTGGGGTCCCGGAAGGCCTTTTCGGTTGTGTAGGGCAGCGGCTGTCTACGGCGGACTGGGTACCGCTCTGTGGGCTCTCTTCTGGGTGTTCATCCTCGTTCGTCCTTACCGTTGGGTTTTTCGCGTTCACCACTTCATGGTGGCCAGGGCCGCGTACGACATGACTTGCTGATAATTCTTTGGATCGACCCAGGGTTGCGGCCGTTCCAGGATTTCCGCGCTGATACCTGTTCATGCAGGGTTGCGGGGGAACGGCATGACATGGCAGCTGATCCGGAGCGGATCATGCGGGCCTGTGGTCCACGGACCGGGCTTCGTCGCGATCGACTTCGGGAGTGCCTACTTTCAGCATTCCTTCGGCTGCCAGATGGGCCTGGTCCCGGTCCGCGACGGGATTCTGGGGAAGACGCATGCGCATTGCGTCTTCCCCCCTCCCGGTCGGCAGAACTTCGGCCACCACAACTTCGCCATCCACGGCATCACCGGCCGGATGGTCGACAACGCCGACGGCTCGGGGCTCGTGCTGCCCGTCTGGCCGCCTTCACCGGGGACCTTCCCTGGTGGCCCGCACTGTTGTCGCCGAACGGTCCATGATCCGGACCTTTGAGGCGACCGGTGCCGTCCCGCCGCCCTCCACGTCCTACTGCAGGCGGCGCGCCGCCCGGTTGCACCTGCCCCGGCCGAGGACCGGGAACACTTGCGCCAGCTCCTCAAGCGCGCCGCGTCAGAGGAACGGCACCGCGGGCACCTTGCTGCCGGTCTGATTTGGTCAAGTGCTGACGGTTACTGGGGTCTGAGGGGGAACCCGGTCGCCGGCGTCACGGAGGGCCTGGACGCCGCGGACGGCGCCGCCACGGACTACTGGACCCTGTGACGGCAATCGGCCCATCGTTGCCGAGAGTCCGGATGATGACGGCTGCCAGAACCAGGATGATGCCGAGAACAATGAGAATCCAGGTAGGAACTGCCGCCGCGGCGATGGACTGGTTGCAGGCGGCTTCGGCGCCGGCGCCGCCAAGGGAGTCATAGTAGGCCGCTGTGAAGTTGTCCGCCCGGAAGACGCTTCCGCACATATTGCCGACCTTCTGGGATCCGAGAAAGATGCCGGCGCCGGCTGCCAAGGGGCCAAGGACGAGAAGCCAGGTCCAGACGCGGTGTGTGAGTGAGGTGTTGTGATTCCCGGACATGGTTTCCCCAATGAATTTCTTTCGAATGATGCTGGGGGAAGCATACCGGCGCGGCCGGCCCGGCGCCGCACAGGGAACGTCATGACCTACAATCCAGCACACGAATCCGCCGGCCAGCCCAACAGCGAGGAGGTAGTAGTAGCGATCTCCAACGGTGTCGGCTTCGGACTGACGGTACGCGTTTTCACGCAGGATCTGCGCACAGCTAGCGGAGGCTGGAGTCCGGTTCGAGTGGCGGTCAGGTCGGTGGGGTCGATCCTGGCGGTGCCGAGGATCGTGTCGAGGGACGTCATGCACATCATGTGTACGGACTGCCGGCGTGCTTACTCGCCGCCGTAGCTCTGTTCAGGCCACTTCCAACGGCCGTCAGGTGTGATTTCGTAAGACACCTGACCGAACAGGAGATCACTCGTACCAGCAGGGTTGCCGCCGTGGGCCACGTAATTTGCCTTTGTCTCTATGCCGCGTTGCTTGAGGAATCGCAGGAGCTGCCACACCGACGCCGCCGCGCACAACAACGGAATGCCGATCAATGCCCATTGACGTACCCCGGCCCAGTGCAGGATGAACAAGGGGGCCACGCCTCCAAGGCCAACGAACAGGGCTAGTTGAAACCCCATGGAGAACTTGAGGTCAGCGTTGGAGGGCCGGCTGTTAATGTCGAAGAGGGGATCGCCAGGGCTTTGCACAGTGTCATTCCTATCAGAAGTTCGGCGGGATCATTTCGTTAACAGCGGCGCGCTGTCACGCATCCGCCGGCCGGGCCTGGAGTAGCGCCGGAACAAAGCGTCGGGCTCCCACTTCCATTGGTCGAAGTCTGGCTGCTGACCGGCAAGGATGGAGACCAAGCTCCGGAGGGGGTGGCGTCGAGGACCTCAGCGGACCAGGACGGTCCGGCGTTGATGGCTCTTCAAGGTTCCCGGGGAATGGTCTGCTGAGATGATTGCTCATGCGGCTATCCGGGCTGCACTTCTCAAGAGGATACGCGATTTGTAGTTGTCGGGGTTTCGGTA